>DATJST010000464.1:0-10380 GCA_035503975.1 Acidimicrobiales bacterium
CGGACCGCGTCAGTCCGCACCTTGGAAGGGCCGCTACCGAAGCGGCCGTCGGTTGGCAGCATCTCGGTGGGCACCATGATGGCTGGGATCTGGTTATCGGCCATGCTGCCAGTTTGCCAGCCACGACCACTGAACGGCGCCGGATAACATCGCCCCGCCCCCATCGGCGGCCCCGCCCCCATCGGCGCCCCCGCCCCCATCGTCGCCCGCCGCCGAACCCACGGCGCCGAGCCCACGCCGCGCGCCGACGCCGCGCTCGCCGGCAATCGGTGCTGGGACTATTTAGAACTCGTGATCCAGGACTTCTGGATCGCCACCGCGCCCGAAGGAGCCTGCACCTGGACCGGCGACCCCCACCGGCTGAAGTCGATGGTCACCGTGAGCTGCTTGGACTCCTCCTGGACCGCCTCGACGGGGAGCATCTTCCCGGTGGCGGCCACGTACAAGGTTTCTGGGACCGAGGGGTTGCCTTCGAACGGCTCGCTGTTGCCCCTGACGGCGAGCACCCGATGGCCCGCGATCGTCTTGCCCGGAAGCGCCTTCACTGTGCCTTGCATCTCCAACGGCGCCATCGTCGTGCTCAGCGTCAGGCCAGCCGCGATCTCCTGGTACTCCGGGCCGCCGGGCTTGTCCGAGAGCCACTTGCCGGCCTCGGCCGCCGCGGGTGTGCTCTTGAAGTTGAGCACAGCCTCAAGCCCCACAGCGTCACCGTTGACGAAGCAAGTCTGGCCCACGTCCGCCTCGGCGAGCTCGGCCGAGGCGCTCTGCTCGCTGATGACATATGTCTGGTAACCGTCCGATTGCCCGGCTTGGGTGGTGATCACGATCGAGGCACCACCGACCTTGCCCTTGGACACCCAATGGACCGACGACTGCGCGTCCGCCGCGGCCAGCGCCGCCTTGACCAGACCGGCCGGTGACTCGGCAGTGCCCGAAGAGGCGGCCCCGGCCACCCCTGCGCTCGCACCCGTGGTCACCACCAGCGTCCCCACCAGCAAAAGCGTTGCGCCGACAGCCTTGCACCTCATCGTTTCCCCTTGGTCCTCCGTGGATTAGCTGGTACGCGCCGATCCCTGCCGGGCAAGGATACTGCGGCTACTCGCGCTTAGAAGAGGTGCCCGAAAGGGCAGACTTTTCGTCCCAGGAAAACGAGCGCGTTCATTGAGCGCTCCTTGAGCGGACGCGGAACGCGCCCGTCCACAATGCCCACGCTTTGTGCTACCACCAGGGAGCGCCAGACAGAGAGGAGCGGCATGGTGAGTCGCATCCCCGTCATGTTGTACGCCACCGACCCGGTTTCGGAGATCGGTATCGCCGGCCAGCTACGCGCCCGGCCGGAGGTCCGCCTGCTGAGTGATGGCGACCCCGAGGCGGCCGAGGTCGCGGTGCTCGTTTTCGATGCCATCGACGAGGAGGCGGTGCGTGTAGTGCGCAAAGTGCAGCGCAATGGCTGCCTGCGCACCCTCTTGGTGGTCAACCACCTCGATGAGGCTGGCATGCTCGTGGCCATCGAGGCCGGAGTCTGCGGGTTCCTGCGCCGCACCGATACTCGCCCAGAAACTCTCGTGGACGCCATCCGCGCTGCGGCAGCCGGCGACGGCACGGTGCCTCCCGACCTGCTCGGACGGTTGCTCAACCAGGTAAGCCTTATCCACCAGCAGGTGCTGGCACCCCGCGGGCTGTCATTTTCCGGTCTGAGCGAACGCGAGGTCGAGGTGCTCAGGCTGCTCTCGGAGGGGCACCCCACCTCCGAAGTGGCGCGGCGCCTGTGCTACTCCGAGCGCACCGTGAAGAACGTGCTGCAGGACATGACCCGCCGCCACAACCTGCGCAACCGCACGCACGCGGTGGCCTACGCGCTGCGCCAGGGGCTGATCTGAATGGCCATGCTCGATGCCAAGCCGGTACGCAGTCCGGTGGACGAGCTCGAACGGCAGGTGGAGCGGGGCAGCATGTTCACCCAGGCGGTTTTCCAGAAGAGCTTCACCAGGCTGAGCCTGGTCGAGGCGGCGGTCCGCGAAGTCGTCGACGTGCTGGTCGCGCAAGGCGTGGTGGACGGCAGCGAGCTTTCCCGCGCCCAGGCGGCTCTCGACGAGTCACGCCCACCCGCCAACCACGAAGCGGGCCCCTACACGAAGTTGCCCTGGCCGGCCGTCGCCATCCGGGTCGACCCCGTGGACGAGCCGCTTCCCGAGCCGGTTGACTGCGCGGCGCGCCTTCCCATCTGCCAGGCGGTCTGCTGCCGCCTCAAGTTCGCCCTCAGCCAGGAAGAAGTCGAAAAGGGCGCGGTGAAATGGGACATCGGTCACCCCTACATCATCCGCCAGGACAGCACCGGCTACTGCTGCCACAACGACGTAGCCAACCACCGCTGCACCGTCTACGAGGACCGGCCGCAGCTCTGCCGGCGCTATTCGTGCCGCCATGACAGCCGCATCTGGAAGGACTTCGACGCCATGGTGCTGAACCAAGATTGGATCGACGACCACCTCGCCGAGGGCGATGCCATCCTTCTTGTGGACGCCGAGGAGGCCGACGCCGCAGACGCTGGCGAACTCGCCCCGGCCGCCGTGCAGTGATCCACGACGTCGACGAGTCGCTGCGGGCCCTGATCCGGCGCGACGCCTTGGCAGGTACCGAAGTCGAGGTGCTGCTCGACGCGCCCACCCGAGAGTGGGCGGCGCGGCGCAACTCGCCCACGCTCGACATGTACCTCTACGACATCCGCGAGGACCTGCGCCGCCGCGAGAACGGGATGATCGACGTCTATGACGACGAGGGCCGGATAACGGCGCGGCGCCGGCCGCCGCGCTACTACAAGCTTTCCTACCTGGTCACTGCGTGGACCCAGCGACCTGAGGACGAGCACCGGTTGCTCTCGGCGGTCATGGCGTGCTTCCTGCGCCAGGACAGCTTGCCTGCTGAGGTGCTCGCCGGCCGGTTGGCCGGGACCAGGTTGCCGATCGCTGTGACGATCGCCTTGCCCCCGCCTGAAGACCGCGCCCTTTCGGACGTGTGGTCAGCGCTCGGCGGAGAACTGAAGCCATCGCTCGACCTGGTTGTCACAGCCCCGTTCGAGGCGGGTGGGGTGGACACGGCGGCCGAGCTCGTGCGCGAAGCACTCCACGTCAACATGGCCATACGCCATTACCTCGACCCCTCGGACAGGCCCGGCCGCGAGACGGTCATCGGCGGGGAGCCGCCCGACAAGGGGCGGATATTTCACTTTGTCGACATAACCCACCCGCAAGCTGTGCCCGACGAGGCCGGGCCGATGAGCGCCCGGGAACGCGGCGCTTCCTCGGATAGCCCTTCGGGCGCCCATCCGGCTCGTCACGGCCGGGAGCGTGGCGAGGGAGGCAGCGGGCGGGGCGCCGGGGGAGGCAGCGCGGGAGGCACCGGCGACCGGGGCCGCGGCAGGTCGTAGAGCTTGAGCGAGCTCACCGCCGAGCGCGACTGGTCGACTGCCTACCTGCTGGCTCGCCTCGAGCTGGTGAGGGCGCAGGTGGAGTCGGTGGTGCTGGCGCGCCGCAGGGTAGACCCCAAACCCGATGACCCGTACCGGGGTGTCTACACCGACGAGAGCGAGGTCGACCAGCTGTTGCGACCGGGCGGCCGCCTGGCTCGCCGGCCCCCACCCGACGCCGGCATGGACGCAGCCCGTGCCGCCCTCTCCGACAAGTCCGCCGGCCTCCGCCAGGCCGGTACGAGGCTGCGCCTCGATGAAATGGCGGTTGCTTTTGGCCTCGACCCGTTCGACGTGGACCTGCTCATGGTGGGTATGGCCCCTGACCTCGACCCGTCGTTCGAGAAGCTCTACGGCTACCTCAACGACGACGTAACCCGACGGCGGGCGAGCGTCGGGTTGGCCATTGAGCTATGTGGGGCCGCTGTCACCGACGGGTGGGCCCGCAGCCGGTTGGCGAGCTCAGCGCCCTTGATCGCGGGCGGCCTGGCATCGGTAGAGGACGGGGACCGCCCGGTGCTCGGGCGTTCGTTGCGGGTGCCGGACCGGGTAGTGGACCACCTGCTTGGCCGCGACGAGCCCGACCCGGCGGTCGCGCCCCTCCTGGTCCGGCCCGGGGAATGGCCCGGCCGCCGGGAGCTCACGGTCGAACGGGCGGTGCGCAGCGGTGTAACCCTCTTTTACGCCCAGGAAAACTCGGGCTCCGCGGCGCTCTCTTACTTTGCGGCGGGGCTCGAGCGCGCCGGCAAGAACGTCGTAGCCATCGACCTCACGCTCCAGAGCGGCACCGACGACATGGGCCGCCTCGCCGCGGCGGCCGCCCGGGAAGCCCGCCTCTGCGGCGCGGCCCTGGTCGTGGCGCACGTCGAGGCCCTCGCCGAGCGAGGCGCGTCCGAGCCGAGGCGCTGGGCCGAGGCGCCCGGGCTGATCGTGCTGACCGGTAGCCAGCCCTGGGACCCGCGCTGGTGCCGTCGCCCCCCGCTGCTGGTCGAAGTGCCTCCCCTGGCCGACGTCGAACGTGTCGACAGCTGGGCACGTGCCCTCGGCGACGGCGCTCTCGGACCTGGTGCGCGCTTGTCCCGGACGGTGGGCGCCTACCGCTTGACGCCCGAGCAGGTGCGCCAGGCGGCCGAGGGCGCACGCTTGCGCGCCGAGGCCCGTGGTGCCCCGGTCGAGCCCGAGGACATCCAAGCCGGTGCCCGCGCCCAGAACGCCGCCGGGCTGGAAAAGCTCGCCCGCCGGATCGCGCCCAGGGCGACGTGGGAGGACATGGTGTTGCCACGGATGGTGGAGAGCCAGCTGCGCTCGATCGCCGGCCGGGTCCGCCAGCGCGGCCAGGTCTACGACGAATGGCGCCTGGCCTCGAGCTCGGCGAAGGGGCGCGGCGTGACTTCGCTGTTCGCCGGAGATAGCGGCACGGGCAAGACGATGTCGGCCGAGGTTGTTGCCAAGAGCCTCGGGCTCGACTTGTACGTGATCGACCTGTCGACGGTGGTCGACAAGTACATCGGTGAGACCGAGAAAAACCTCGACCGCATATTCTTGGAGGCCGAGCGGGTGAACGGGGTGCTCCTGTTCGACGAGGCCGACGCCATATTCGGCAAGCGCTCCGAGGTAAAGGACGCTCGCGACCGCTACGCCAACGTGGAGGTCGCTTACTTGCTGCAACGGATGGAGCAGTTCGACGGGTTGGCGATCCTCACCACCAACTTGCGGGCCAACGTGGACGAGGCCTTCTTGCGCCGGATCGACGTGCTGGTCGACTTCCCCGTGCCTGACGTCCCGAGCCGGTGCCGCCTATGGTCCAAGCAGCTCACCCCCGAGACGCCTGTGGCCGACGACATCGACCTGGATTTCTTGGCTTCAGCCTTCGAACTTTCTGGGGGCAACATACGCAACGTCGTGCTCTCGGCGGCTTTTGAAGCGGCCGAGGACGAGGTGGCCGTGTCCATGTCCCACCTGATCAGGGCTACCTCGGGGGAGTACCGCAAGCTGGGCCGGTTGTGCGTCGAGGCCGAGTTCGGCCGCTACTTCTCCGAGCTGCAGCGCTGAGGCGGCTGCTCGCCAGCGCCGCACCCCTTGGGCCTTGGGCCCGCTGGGGGCCTTGGCCCCTTGGCCACCCGCTGGGGGCCCTTGGCCCCTTGGCCACCCGCTGGGGGCACTTGGCCCCTTGGCCACCCGCTGGGGGCCCTTGGCCCCTTGGCCACCCGCTTCTCGCCGGTTCTGGTCGCGATCGAAGGTTTTGGGTGTACCAGCGTTGCCAGGACCAACGCCAGCGCGACCAGTTCCCCGTGTGCACCCAGATCGAGGGCGACTACGGCGGACGACGTGCCAGACGACCCGCCAGACGACGATTTACTCCGGGCGTTACTGTGCCTGCGAAGCGGACTTTGCCTGCGAAGCGGCCTGGCGCCCTCAAGCGAGCGCATGGTCGCGCGCGTAGCGCGCGGCTGCCACCCGGTCGGTCGAGCCGGTCTTGGCGAATATGCGGTTGATATGGCTTTTTACGGTGTGCGCGCTCAGGAACAGCTTGGCCGCGATGTCCGGGTTGGTCATGCCGCGAGCGATCATCACCAATATTTCCGCCTCCCTTTTGGTGAGCCCGTCGGGCAGCTCCAGGGGCAGCCGCTCGGCCATCTCAGGAGGCGGGGCAGAACGGATGGCGGCGGCTACGAGCGTTGCCTGCACTCCCGGGTCGAGGACGGCCAGTCCAGCTGCCGCGCTGCGCAAGGCGTTAGCGATGTCGGCGCGGTCGGCGTCCTTGGTCAGGTAACTGCGGGCACCCGCCCCGAGAGCGGCAAGCACCGAACTGTCGTCCGCGTAGGTTGTCAGCACGACGATGGCGACGCCCGGGTGGCGTTCGGTGAGCAGCCGGGTGGCCTCGATCCCGTCCAGTACCGGCATGTGCAGGTCGAGCAGGATGGCGTCGGGCTGGTGCTCGGCCACCCGCTCGAGCGCTTCGCGCCCGTCAGCCGCGGAGGCGACGACCTCGATACCCGGGAGAAAGCCGAGCAGCAACACCAGCCCCTCGCGGACGCTGGCTTGGTCGTCAGCCACCACGACCCGCAGGGGGGCCGGCTGCCCAGCGCCAAACGGGCCGTTCCCCGGCGGGACGGCGCCGCTCATTGCGGGACCTCGGCGCTGACCACCCACCGGCCCTTCTCAGGGCCAGCCTCCAGAGTGCCCTCTATCAGGCGGAGCCGTTCACGCATGCCACCGAGGCCGTAGCCACCGTTGGCCGTTTGCAGGATGCCCTCGCCAGCAGGCCCTGGCGCGGGCGGCTCGGGCCCTGGGAGACGGTTGGCCACCGTCAGGGCGGTGCGATGGTCGGTGAACTCGAGGCGCATCTCGACCGGCTGTTTGGGGGCGTGCTTGGCCGTATTGACGAGGGCCTCCTGGGCGGTCCGGGTGAGCGCCAGCCCGGCGTCGGGCGACAACGGCCGGGGCGTCCCGCTCACTGCGAAGCTGACGGAGGCGCGGTGGCGCTGCTGGTGCGCGGCGCCCAACTCGGCGAGGCCTTCAGCCAGCGGTGGGGTGTCGCTGTGAAGGGCGCGCAGCGCCCGGCGCGTTTCGGTAAGCCCGTCGGTCGCCATGCGCTGGGCCTGGTTGAGCAGCTCGACGGCCCGCTCGACGTCGCCTCGGTCTGTCAGCACGGCCCGCGCGACCTGGATCTGGACGCTGAGGGCGCCGAGCGAGTGGGCGAGCACGTCGTGGATCTCGCGGGCAATGCGGTTGCGCTCTTCCAGCGCCGCCGCCCGGGTGTGCTCTTCGCGCAGTTCCTCAGCACTCGCCAGCAGGGCGGCGGACTGCTCGGCGTGAGCGCGGTAACCCCGCAGGAGCCGCCCAAAGGCCAGGGCAACCAGGAGGATGAGCGGGTAACCAAGGACGCCCCAGGTACCCACGCCGTAGACCAGGCCGACGGTGGCGATGGCTACCGCCCCGGCCGCGGCTATGGTCCCGGCTACCGCCAGGCTCAGGGCTACGCCCAACCAGCTCATGGCGATGCTGCTCAGCAGGCTTAGCGGACCGCCGGTGCTGGCCAGTGAGGCCAGGCCACACAGGAGCGCCATCGCTCCGGCGAACCACGGGAGCACCGGCCACAACTTCGCTCGCGCCGCTGTCCACCAGTCGCTGGCCGTCCACAGCACGATGGTGAGCGCGGCCACGCTCAGCGCCGCCGTTTCCCACGCCCGGTCCCGAGGGATCACGCCCTGCGCTCCGAGCACGGAGACGGCCACCACGGCGAACACACCCACCCGCAGGCAGAGGGCCAAGCTCCGCTGAGCGCGGACACCACGGCCTGCCCACCAGGAAAGCGTTGCCGGGCTGAGCCCGGACGCCCCGGCGGCCCCGCCGCTCTCTGGCGGGGGTACCATCTGCTCCAATGGGTCTGCCTCCTGGTCGCCTCGCACCAACAAGGTTATTTCAAGACGCCTCCGACAACATCGGAGCGCCGGTTGGACTTTGGTACTAAATGCGGCGTAGCTCGCTCAACCCGAAGTCACCGGGGAGCCAACTCCGGGGTTGACGACAGGTGCGCCTTCTGAGAGCACACTTGTCTGATGACACCAACTCCCAACCAGCCCGTCGTGCAGGCCGCCCCGGCGGCGCATGCCGTAGGGTTACGCAAGACCTACGGGAGCGGTTCGGCCGAAGTTATCGCGCTGGCCGGGGTCGACGTAACCTTCCCGCGCGGCCAGTTCACTGCGGTAATGGGCCCTTCGGGCTCGGGGAAGTCGACGCTGATGCACTGCATGGCCGGCCTCGACCGCCCGAGCGCGGGCGAGGCTTTCATCGCCGGGCTGGACATCGGCCGGCTCGACGATGCCGCCCTCACGAAGTTGCGACGCGACCGGGTCGGCTTCGTGTTCCAGTCCTTCAACCTCGTGCCTACCTTGACTGCCCAGGAGAACATAACGCTGCCCATCGACCTGGCCGGCAAAAAAGTGGACCGGGACTGGTTCGATTACCTGGTCGGCCAGCTCGGCATCGCCGGCCGCCTCTCCCACCGCCCCAATGAGATGTCCGGCGGCCAGCAACAGCGCGTGGCTTGCGCTCGTGCCCTGGTCAACCGGCCTGAGCTGATCTTCGCCGACGAGCCCACGGGCAATCTCGACTCGAACGCGTCGGCCGAGCTGTTGACGTTCCTGCGGCGGTCCGTGGACGAGCTCGGCCAGTCGATCGTGATGGTGACCCACGACCCGCGGGGGGCCGCCTACGCCGACCGCGTCCTTTTCCTGGCGGACGGCCAAGTCAGAGGCGAGCTGCCCGAGCCCACGGCGACCACCATCCTCGAGCACATGCGCTCGCTCGGCGCGTTGGGAGCCTGAAATGCGCAACGTGACACTCAAGGGCCTCTTGGCGCACAAGCTCCGCTTGGCGCTCACCTGCTTGGCCATTGTGCTCGGCGTGACTTTCGTGTCCGGGACCTACGTACTTACCGACACCCTGCACAACACTTTCTTTGCGCTCGTGAGCAACATTTTCCAGAACATCAATTTCCAGGTGCGAGGGGTGGCCGAGTTCCCCACCAGCGACGCCGCTAATGCAGTACGCAACCCCGTCCCCGAGGACCTCGTAGCCCGGGTCCGGCGCGTGCCCGGGGTGGAAGCGGCCGATGGTGTGGCCGTCGGCTACGCCCAGTTCTTGTCCCACAAAGGCGTCCCCATCGTGACTGGGGGCGAGCCGACCATTGGTGAGAGCTTCGATGCCGACCCGCGCACTTCCGAGCTGCGCATTGTGGAGGGCCGCGCGCCTGGCGGCCCGCACGATGTGGTCATGGACGCCGGGACGGCCAAGGCCTACCACTTCGGGGTCGGCCAACGCGTCCGGGTCGTCCTTGGCGGAGGGGTGGCGACTTTTACGGTCTCGGGCATCGCCCAGTTCGGCACAGCGGACAACCTGGCCGGCGTGACCTTTGCGGCTTTCACATTGCCGGTGGCCCAGCAAGCCTTCGACGAAGTGGGCCAGGTCGACCACATCAACATCGTCACCTCGCCGGGTGCCGACAAGCCTGCGGTGCAGCGCGCCATAAGCCGCGTACTTCCGCCCGGCACCGAGGTCGTGACCGGCCAGACCGTGCTGGACGAACAGACAAGCTCGATAAACCAAGGCCTTTCGTTCTTTTCGACGGCGCTGCTCGTCTTCGCCTTCATCTCTCTCTTCGTCGGCGCGTTCACGATCTTCAACACCTTCTCGATCACGGTGGGCCAGCGCACGCGGGAACTGGCGCTGGTGCGCGTTGTCGGAGCGAGCCGGCGCCAGGTTTTCCGCTCGGTGCTAGCCGAAGCGGCCATCGTCGGCCTGGTGTCTTCCATCGCGGGCGTGGGGTTGGGCGTGCTGGCGGCGCTGGGGCTCGAAGGCCTTATGAGCGGCCTGGGTTACACGCTGCCCACGGGACCGCTCGTGTTCGAGGCGCGGACAGCCATAGTGGGGCTCGCCCTCGGTGTCGGTGTGACCGTGGTTTCGGCTATCGGGCCGGCAAGGCGCGCCGTGCGCATCGCCCCGGTGGTGGCCATAACAGGACGCCAGGAGGGCGCTGATGTTTCGTCCCGGCGCCGCATCGTGTCCGGTGCGGTGGTTGGCTTGGGCGGCGTCGTCATGCTGGCGGCCGGCCTGGCGGTCCCGGCCATCGCGCTGGTGGGCCTTGGGGCGGCTGCTGTGTTCACCGGTGCGGCCATGCTGGCGCCGGTGGTAGCGCGCCCGCTGTCGAGCCTGATCGGCCGCCCGCTGGCTCGGGCCCTTGGCGTGCCGGCCCGGCTTGGGCGGGAAAACTCGATGCGCAGCCCGCGCCGCACCGCCCAGACCGCCTCCGCCCTCATGGTCGGGCTCGCCCTCGTCTCCGCTATTGCGGTGTTCGGCGCATCGCTGTCGGAGACCGCCACCAGCAGCGTGGACCAGGCGATCAGCGCCGA
>DATJST010000465.1:0-2119 GCA_035503975.1 Acidimicrobiales bacterium
CGGGCGAGTTCATCTTCCGGCGTCACCACACACGAGTGGTCACCGAGTCAGGCCTGGACGACCTGTCGGAGTGGGAACGCGCCCACCTGTGCGAGCTCGGCTTTGACCGCTATGGCGTCTTAGCGCCTCCGGGCTGTTACGTGAACCACGCCTGCGACCCCAACGCCATGCGCCACGGCGTCAAGGTCTTCGCCTGGAGTTCGGGCGCTGCGGGCGACGAGGTCACCATCGACTACCGCCTCAACGCTTTCGACGACGGAGACTCATGGCCATGCGAGTGCAGGGCGGGGACATGCTCCGGCACGGTGGTCGGCAGCTTCTTCGCCATGACGCCCGAGCGTCAGCAGCTGTTGCTGCCGCACGCCCCAAGGTTCATCCAGCGCGAGTACCGGCGGCGGCAGCGGGGCCATCGGCCGTGAGCGACGGCTCGGCCGTCGAACAGCCGCCCGAGTGGGGTCGTCAAGCGAGGTGGCGGGTGCGGTTCGGCTGGGGCCCGATGGGGCTGCGATCGGTTATGGCGGAGCACGTGGCCATCGTCGATGTCCTCCGCTTCAGCACCGCCGTTGATGCCGCCGTCGCCCAAGGTGCTTTCGTATTCCCCTACCGATGGAGGGACGAGGCGGCGGCTCGATTTGCGGCCAGTGTGCACGCCGCCCTCGCCGATGGCTCCGACCCGGCTGGGCCTTCGCTCTCGCCGCTGCGGCTGTCGGCCCTGTGTCCCGGCGACCGTGTGGTGCTCCCTTCGCCCAACGGCTCCGAATGTGCCGCCCTCGGCCACGAGCTGGGGGCAACGAGCGTTGTCGCCGCCTGCCTCCGCAACGCACTAGCGGTGGCCAAATGGTTGGACCACCAACCTGGCAGCGTGGCGGTCATCGCTTGTGGTGAGCGATGGCCCGACGGGTCGTTGCGGCCAGCACTCGAGGACCACCTCGGCGCCGGCGCTGTTGTCTCGGGGTTGACTGGGCCCCGGTCACCCGAGGCTGAGGCGGCCGCGACTCTCTGGGCCGGTCTCGTTCCCGCCGTGGAGCGCTTGGTCCGGTCCTCGGCGTCGGGCCAGGAGCTCGAGGCGAGGGGCTGGTCCGACGACTTGGGTTACGCGTGCCAGGTAAACGCCAGCTCATGTGTCCCCGTTCTCCGCGGCGGCGCCTTCACCAACATTTCTAGCTGACCCTCACGTGCTTGGCCGCTGGCTATGGCGCCCGTACAGCGACTGAGCGGCCGGCTTGCCACCGATCTCTCAACAGTCGTGCTCTCATAAATATTGAACAAGGCCCTAAACTGAGCTCTTGGACCACGAATTGCGATGATCGGGGCCCAGTGCCGCGAAGAAAAGATCAGCCAACAGGCGGGCGTCCATCCAGCCAATTGAGATCGGTGTGCTAAAACGCCCGGGAAGCTCAGAGACCGTGCAGTTGTTCCCGCATTCCCCTTACTGGGACTGGATGAGATGGTGCGGGTCGTCGCGGCGTGGTCGGTCGGGCGGTGGAAGTACCGGTGGGGGCTAGTATGCTCCCGTTTTCGGTACCTTTTCGGCGTCGAGCGCTTCTCTGAGTGAGCCGTTGAGCGCGTCCAGACGATCTGCCAGGCCGGAGGCGGCCGCCGTGATCGCGGCCTGTTCTTGCGTCATCGCTTGAAAGCCGTCCCTCTGCCGAAGTAGCAGTCGCTCGCGCCCTGGCCCCTCGGGCAGCTCCCAGACCTGACGGGTAAGGTCCAGAAAACCTTGCCAGGCTGTGTCTGCTCGGCAAGCCTGCGGCGCAGACAGACGTTTGACGGCGTCTTTGAGCGCTTCCAGGTCGGCACCGAGGTACTTGAGCACCGACACCGCCACCCCTTCGCCGACCTCGACCAGCCCTACCAGCAAGTGCTCGGTACCGATAAAACGATGGCGCCAGGTCAGGCTTGTCGCCAACGCATGCTCCAGGGACGACTTGGCCCGAGGTGTAAATGGAGGTTGATCGCGTCTATCGGGCAGCGCACCAAAGCCGAAGGCGGCTTCCACCGCCGTGCGTACCGCGTCGATATCTATCCCGATGGCGGCCAATGCCGAGGCGTCGTCGATTGCCCTGACAGGGACGTACATGGAGATCTCCGCCAGTACCCTGTCTCGCACCTGGTCCAG
>DATJST010000466.1:0-27088 GCA_035503975.1 Acidimicrobiales bacterium
CACGGCGAGCGTGCCGGCAATCAGGACGCCCATGAGCCGAGCGCTCAGACCACCCCACGCGTCATTGATCCCAGCGACGCCGTAGTCGCACACCACCGCCACCACAACGCACATCGCGAGCCGAGCGCCGACGGCCGACCCGCGAGGTGACGCAGGGCTGGGGTAGGAGGCAACCCCGGTCTCCTGTATGTTCGGCAACTGCCGGGCCCGAGCGACGGCCTCGCGGGCCGTAGCGCCCGCCGAAGCGATCTCGGCGGCCGCCCGTGCCCGGTCGCGCGCGAAATAGCGCCCGGCTGCGGCCACCTTGGAGGCTACTTGGGATAGGAGATCGTCAACTGCTGCCTGCAGCGCAATTGCGGCCTGCAGCCGCTCGGCGGCTGCGGCGAACCGGGCTGCCTGGCTCTGGGCCTCCTGCAGCTCGTCGACAAGCTGGGTGAGCCAGATTATGCCGAAAGCGGCCAAACCGTCGTCAACGAAGGCGATCGCGGCCCAGAGAGCGCCCGACCAGGCCGGCTCCCAGGGCAAGGCTGTCACGGCGGCGCGCACCGTGACGTCAGCGACCAGCAGCGAGCCTGCCGTCAGCCATGATGCCCACCCTGAGAAGGAAAGCAGCACAAGGCCGGCCAGGAGCCCTCCCACCCCCACCTGCCAGGTAGAGCCAAAGACAACGAACGGGGCCCAGGTCAGCGCTCCTTGGGCGACCAGTACGGCCCAGCGGCGGCGCGCCAGCCGTTGCCGAGGTCCTGGGAAGGCGTAGAGCACCGGCACGAGGAACAATGCGGCAGTCCAAAGCACCTGCAGGTATGACGACGTTGTGACGTTAGGAAATGTGATGCCGCCAAGTAGGTCGAGCGCCCTAGTGCCGAAGAGCAGGCAGAGCAGCGTGACAGCGAGCATCCTCGCCCGGGGGGGCGCCCCCTCGGCCAAGACGGGTGCAGTCTGCGTTGTGACGGTACTGCCCACTCGAGGCCCAGTCATCGAGTTCTCAGGCGCCGGTCCTGGCCACGGGCACGTGTGCTTCCTTTCCCCACGAACGAGCCCGGGTCCTAACAAGTACGGGCACGTCTTCGGCCGTGAGGACCGGGATCCCGGCTACCTCCGCTGTGGGGGCCATGCTGTCGTGGCGGTCCCCCCTTGGCACTCGCACTCCTCCAGTCTCGTCGTCCGGAGCCGTGCGGGCTAGCCATGGCGCGTACGTCGTGAGACTGTCACCGTCGTGCATTTCTGCACCTCGCTGGCGTCGCTGCTCTCACAGCCAACCCGCTTCAGTGGCGATGCGTACAGCGTCGACACGGTTGCGGGCCGCGAGCTTGGTCACCGACGAGGCCAGGTAGTTACGCACCGTGCCATAGGAAAGGTACAACTGGGCCGCGATCTCCGATGGTTGGGCACCGGTGGCGAAGTGACGGAGCACCTCCGTCTCGCGGGGCGTGAGGGGGCTCTCTGGGACCTCTAGGGCCCTCAATGCCAGCTGGTGGTCGACGACCTGCTGGCCTGTCGCCACCCGGCGGATGGCGTCGACCAGCTCTGCTGCCGGGGCGTCCTTGGGGAGGAACCCCGCTACGTGGGCAGCGAGAGCCTGGCGCAGGCTCCCGGGCTTATTGAGCACGGTGAGGATGAGCACACGGCAGCCCGGGCACTGCTCGTGCAGCTCCGCCGCTGCGGTCAGGCCGTCGGTGCCGGGGAGGTCGATGTCCAAGATAGCCACGTCGGGGCGGTACGCCTTGACGCTCGGGACGATGTCGCGCCCGTTAGAGACCTCAGCGACTACGTCGATGTCATCTTCTAGGCGCAACAGGGCCGCCAAGGTGTCCCTCAGGATTTGCATGTCCTCAGCGAGCAGCACCCGGGTCACATTGCCTCCGCGACAAGGTCCCAACGGGGCTCACTGCCGTACGCGCGTCGATGGCCGAAGCCTGCAGACCAGATCACGGCGACCCTCACACCTGTCATTTTCCACCCGCAAGAGGCCCGCCGGGTGCACAGTGGCACCTAAGGTGCAACGCGCAGTGCTCAGGGGTGCAAACTGCACGCCTGAACCGCACGCCCGCCGCCGGCCCGTGACTTCGGACCTCCCGGGCGAGCGGAGCACGACCTGGCTCGGAGAAACGGCGCCCACGCGTTGGGCCTAGACGTAGACGACGAGGGACGTGGCGTGGGCGACCCTGTCGTACAGCGAGCGCGCCGGGCCGTCGTGATGCCTGGGTGTGCCGGTACGTGCGGGCGCCGCTCGATGCCGGGCTGATCTTCCTCTTCATATCCGCGGGTGGTCCCATTTCGGCGAAGGTCCGGGTGCGGTCCATCGGGCATTCCGCAGTTTTGACGGAGTGTCGCGCATGCACAATGCATAGTGCTCGTGCATATTTTGCACGCTTGAAGGACGCGGCTTCATCACCAACGTTATGCGCGCAGCACTGGTGCGGGTGCTGGTGGTCGCCAGATACTTGTCTCGTGGCCCAAATAAGCCCGCAGGCAATGCCGATCCTGCTCCGGGACTTTGCGTGAAGTCCGCGAGCTTGTCACGCCCATCGGAAAACACGTGCTGTCGCACAACAAGAAAGGAGCGCATCGATGGCGACCATAAGGAACAAGTCAGTACTGGTGACCGGCGCCAACCGAGGGATCGGGCGGGCTCTGGTCGAAGAAGCCTTGGACCGAGGGGCGAGCCGCGTCTACGCAGGTACCCGCCAGCCCTTCACCCATAAAGACGGGCGTGTCACGCGCATCGTCCTCGACGTGACCAACGCCGCACAGATCGACCAAGCGGTGAGGCAAGTCGAGTCGCTCGACATCCTCGTCAACAACGCCGGTATCGCACTTTACGACAACTTGGGCGACCGCTCCACCCTCGAGGCTCACCTGGCAGTCAACCTCTTCGGGCCCTTCGACGTCACCCAGGCTTTCCTGCCGCTGCTCACGCGTTCGTGCGGCGTCATCGTCAACAACGTGTCGATGATGGCGATGGCCCCGTTCCCGATCACCCCCGCCTACGCCTTGTCCAAGGCCGCTGCGTTCAACATGACCCAATCGCTGCGGGCGTTGCTCGCCGGGAGGGGGGTGAGGGTCCATGCTGTGCTCACCGGGCCCACGGACACCGAGATGACGCGCGGCTTCGAAATACCGAAGTCCTCCCCCCAAGCCGTGGCCCACGCGATCTTCGACGGCGTAGAACGTGAGGACGAGGAGATCTTCCCAGACCCCACCTCGCAGGTACTAGCAGAGGCCTGGCGCACCAGCGTGGCCAAGGACCTCGAGCACCAATACGCCGCGTTCGTACAAGCCGCGCCCGCTGCTTAGGGCCCTGCGGGCCACTGCCCGCCGCACCAGCAGCCTCTTGCCTTATCCAGCCCAAATCACCACATCCGCAACAAACAGAAGGAGGGCTGATCGACCATGACCAGCACCGTCAACGACCAGTACTACACCTCTACCATCCAGGTTGAGCAAAGCCCCGACGAAGTCTTCGCGGCCATAAACAACGTGCGCGCCTGGTGGTCAGGCGAGATCGACGGCGAGACGAACAAGCTCGGCGCCAAGTTCACGTACCGCTACAAGGACCTGCACCGCACCACGCAGAAGATAACCGAACTTGTGCCTGGCGAGAAGGTCGTGTGGCACGTACTGGACGGTCGTATCAACTTTGTCACTGACAAGACAGAATGGACCGGAACCGACATCGTCTTTGCGATCTCGCGGAAGGGCAACCAGACCGAGCTCCAGTTCACGCATGTCGGGCTGGTCCCTTCCTTCGAGTGCTACTCAGAGTGCTCCGACGCTTGGCGTTCTTACATACAGGGCAGCCTGCGAAGCCTTATCACCACTGGTAAGGGTTTCCCCAATCCAAAAGAACAGTAGTTGAGACCGTTTTTCTCCAACTGGGGAGCATTGCAAAAACCAACCGCGCCGCCGCGCGCTCAGTGTGGTGGCGCGACTGACGCGGTTGATTACCGGCACACCAACAGGAGCAACACGAAATGGGAAAGATCGTAATCAGCGAGAACGTCACGCTGGACGGAGTCGTCCAGGACCCGACCGCCGAAGAGGGCTTCAAGCGCGGCGGGTGGTTCCTCCAGGTCGGCAGCAACGACCGCGAAGGGTTTTACCAGGCCGCGCTTGACGAGGCACTGGGCGCCGATGCCTTCCTGGTTGGACGACGGACCTATGAGTTTTTGGCCGCTCGGTGGCCATCCCGAACCGGCGAACTGGCCGAGAGGATCAACAGCATCCCCAAGTACGTCGTGTCCTCGACGCTCGGAGATCCCGATTGGAAGAACACTATCGTTTTGAAGGGCGAGGTGCTGAACGAGGTGGCGAAGCTCAAGGAGCGGCTGAACGGGGAGATCGTCGTCCCCGGCAGTCGCCAGCTCGTGCACACTCTGACCGAAAGCGGCCTCGTCGACGAACTGAGGCTGATGGTCTACCCGTTCGTGCTCGGGGCCGGCGAACACCTCTTTGGTGAGACCAGCGACAAGCTGCCCCTCCGCCTGGTGGCCAACCGCGCTGTCGGTGACGGCCTCGCATACCTCACCTACGAGGTCGTCCGAACCACCTATGTGGGAAATGGACGGGAGACAGCTCAATGACGAGTCATCGCACCGGAACGCGCGAGGAACCACGATCATGGCAATGACCCGTTTGCGTTACCAGCTGTCGGGTGTAGTACCCGGGGGACCCACGGCTACGACAGCCGCCGTGCTGTCAGCCACCCTCGGGGCCGCGGCCGCCTGCTGGGTTATCGCCATTGACCAAATGCGAGGAATGGACATGGGCGTCGCGACCAGGCTCGGCTCGTTCACCTTCTTCACCGCATCGTGGACCGCGATGATGGCGGCGATGATGCTCCCGGGCGCGGTCCCGGCGGTGCTGCGCCGCGCCCACGCCAGCGGGCGCGTGCTTGCCGCACCGCTGTTCGCCGGGTCGTACATCGCCATCTGGGTGGTCGTGGGCATCGCGGTATATGCGCTGTACCGGCCTCATGGGACCCTCGCCGCTGGCGCTGTCGTGGTCGCAGCAGGCGTGTACGAACTGACTCCCATAAAGCGGCACTTTCGGCTGCAGTGCCATGAGAAGGCACGCTCGGGATTGGTGTTCGGGCTCGACTGCGTTGGCTCGAGTGCCGGGCTGATGGCGGTGCTGGTCGTGCTCGGGGTCATGAGCGTCACCTGGATGGCGGTCATCGCCGCCGTCGTGCTCGCCCAGAAGCTCTTGCCCGCCAGGACCGCCATCGATGTCCCGCTCGCGATCGCGATCGTCGGGGTCGGCATCGCGATCCTTGCTGCGCCATCGTCGGTCCCGGGGCTCGTGCCGACCACCGGGCACATGTCGATGATGTGAGAAAGGAGACAACCGATGAACGATCACAAGGTCGGGACACATGAGGAGTGGCTCGCCGCCCGGCTGAAGCTCCTCGAGGCCGAAAAGGCGCATACAAGGCGTGGCGACGAGCTGGCCAAGATGCGAAAGGAGCTCCCGTGGGTGCAAATCGAGAAGGGGTACACCTTCGACACCGAAGGTGGCGAAGCCTCGCTCGAGGACCTGTTCCGGGGGCGTTCGCAGCTTCTCATCTACCACTTCATGTTCGACCCCGAATGGGACGAAGGCTGCCCGAGCTGCTCGTCGATCGCGGACGGCTTCGATGAGACTCACCTCCACCTCCAGGCCCACGACGTCGCCTTCACCGCGGTTTCCCGAGGGCCGCTCGAGAAGCTGCTGGCCTACCGGGACCGGATGGGCTGGAGCTTCCCGTGGGCCTCGTCGAGACGGAGCGACTTCAATTACGACTTCCACGTCACAATCGACGCCTCGGTAGCACCGGTGGAGTACAATTACCGGGACCAAGCCGAGCTCGAGGCGGCCGACATTGCCTGGCGTGAGTGGTCCGGCGAGATGCCCGGTATGAGCGCCTTCGCGCTCGCAGACGGCGACGTATACCACACCTACTCCGCTTACGCCCGAGGCTTAGACGCTCTCTGGACGATGTGGCAGTGGCTCGACCGGGCGCCGCTCGGCCGCAACGAAGGCGACGAGTCGTGGTTCCAGCGCCACGACCAGTACAAGGCCAACTACAGATGACGATCGGGAAACCGGTCGCCAGCGAAGGTAAATCGACATCCAGAACGAGGTGGCCCAATGGCTGAGACAGCGGCTGAGTACAACGCCAAGGTCATTGCTGAAGCACGACCGGCACTTTCCGAGAGCAACCGAGCGCTACCCGCAGCTCGCTGCAGCCGCGCGGAAGACCACGCGCGTCAATCCTAGAGCAAACAACCGAAAGGAGCATTGCACATGACCACCGAAGGAAAAGCCATTTTAGTGACCGGGTCTAGCCGCGGCATCGGCCGGGCGCTGGTTGAGGAAGCACTGAGCAGGGGAGCGAGCCGGGTTTATGCCTGTAGCCGCAAACCCCTGATGCACAATGACTTGCGCGTCACACCTCACGCCTTGGACGTGACCGACGAGGTACAGATCGCGAGGGCAGCTCAAAAGGTGGGATCTCTCGACGTCCTTATCAATAACGCTGGCGTTTTCTTCCCTGATAACTTGAACGGCCCGGACGCCCTCCAACAGCACCTTGCGGTCAACCTCTTCGGCACCTACTCCGTGACTCAGGCATTCCTGCCGCTTCTGGTCCGCTCCAAAGGGGCGATCGTAAACAACGTGTCGATAGGGGCACTGGCACCTGTCCCGGTAGCGCCTGCTTATATGGCCTCCAAAGCCGCCGTCTTCAACCTGACCCAGTCAATGCGTGCGTTGCTGGCCGGGCGGGGAGTGGCCGTCCACGCGGTCCTCACGGGGCCCACGGACACGGACATGGTCCGGGGCCTAGACATCCCGAAGGCGTCTCCGGAGTCGGTAGCCCGCGCCATCTTCGACGGACTGGAAAAGGGTGAGGAAGACATCTTCCCCGACCCGATGTCCCAGACGATCGCTGAGGGCTGGCGGGGCGGCGTGGCCAAGGCACTCGAGCGTCAGAACGCGGCGTTCATCCCGGCAGCGTGAGAAGCCGGGCGGAAGAGCTCAGGCGCCTCGCGACGACCGACTGAACTGTCCGGCAACAGCCAGCTTCGTTATCGGCAAATTCATCGTTGCTGCCGACGGTTCCAACTTTGTCGCAATTCCCGTCCCCGAACCCAGGAGGAACTTAGATGGACCTGTTCACGAAACAACAGACAATTAGTGACCTCCGGCTGCCCGCGCCAGCTGCCCGAGTGCGTCCGGCGGGGCCCGGACCGCGCTCCGCCGGGCTGGAGGCGGGGGTCCGTCGCTGGCGAGCGTTCGCTCTAGTGGCAGTCGCCTTCTTCATGACCATCGTCGATTTGACCATCGTCAATGTGGCCCTTCCCACTATCGGCCGAGCGCTCAAGTTCCCCGGCACTGACCTGCAATGGGTCGTCACTGCGTACGGGCTCACCTTCGGCGGCCTGCTGCTGCTCGGTGGTCGGGCAGCCGACCTGATCGGCCGCCGACGCCTCCTCATGGCCGGGCTGGCGGTCTTCACGGCCGCGTCGCTTGCCTGCGCCCTCGCGCCCGGTTACACCTTCATGATCGTGATGCGGGGGATCCAGGGCGTTGGGGCGGCCTTCGTGCTCCCCGCTGCGCTGTCCATCGTCATGAACATGTTCAGTGAAGGTGCCGAGCGCAACAAGGCCCTTGGGATCTGGGGCGGCATCGGCGCCGGGGGTGCGACCGTCGGCTGCCTGGCGGGAGGCCTTCTCACCCGGTATGTCGGCTGGGAGTACATCTTCTTCCTAAACGTCCCGATCGGTGCCACTGTGTTTGCGCTTGCTCGGCGTGTCGTGCCGGAGAGCCGGTTGTCGGCGGACCGGCGCCGCTATGACCCTCTCGGCGCCCTGAGCATCACTGGAGGACTGGTGTCTTTGGTATACGCCATCTCCCAAGCCCCCCAAGCGGGCTGGGGCTCCACCCAGACCGTGGCCCTGCTGGCAGCCTCCGCCGTGCTGCTTGCAAGTTTCGTGGTGGTAGAAGCTCGCTCGGAGGCGCCGCTGCTGCCAATGCACCTTTTCCGCTCCAGCACCGTCGCAGGGGCCAACGTCGTCGGTCTCTTGCTCGGGGCGAGCTTTTTCGCGTTCATCTTTGTCGGCACCCTGTACATGCAGCAAGTGCTCGGCTTTTCGGCCCTAAAGACAGGACTGGCCTGGTTGGCCGCTGCGCTCACCTCGGTGGCGTTTGCCGGGCTGTCGCAGATGTTGGTGACCAAGACCTCGGCCAAGGTCATAATGGCGTTCGGGATGGCCCTCATCGGAGCTGGGATCCTGTGGGCAACCAGGATCCCGGCCGGCGGGAACTTCTGGCACGATTTGGCCGGGCCGTTTTTCGTGGCCGGCGCGGGCACCGCCTTCGCGTTCATACCGGTCTCCATCGCGGCATTGGCCGGAGTGCGTGAACGCGACGCAGGTGTTGCCTCAGGCCTGCTGAACACCTCCCAACAATTGGGCGGGGCCATCGGGGTTGCCGTCGCCTCGAGTGTGGCTGCCTCACGTACGCACGCGTTGGCGCATGTCGGTTACGGCACCGCCGCAGCTCTCACCGGCGGGTTCAGCTCGGCTCTGTGGGTCTGCGGCCTGGTCGGATTGGCCGCTGTCCCCCTCACCTTCGTGCTGGTAAGGCGCCAGGAGTTGGCCCGAGCGGTCGCTGCGAGCATCGGCCGGGAAGCCCCGGCGCTCGTGCCAGCCGAGCAGTAGCCACGCAAGGTGGGCCGCAGAGGTGGACCGACTGGCCGGTCCCGCGGTGGATGGTACTGACGTGGCCGTTCACGACCCGTCGTCCTGTTCGGAAACCGAGTACGAACGCCCGCGCCCCTGGGACAGGAGCGGGCGCTTGCAGCGGGAGCGGTTCGAGCAAGCCCTCCGCCCCGAAGCCGACGTCAGCCAACCAGCGCTGGCCGCCGGCTTCCACGCAAAGGCACATGTGCGTCATAGGGCGAAAGGCCTTGGCGCCCATGGTGACACGCGCCGAGAGCCCGGTGAAACTGAAGCCCAGCTGTTCGAGCACTGCCGCGAACAAAAGGTTGTGCTCGTAGCAGTAACCGCCGCGACGGTTGGAGACCAGCTTCGCTTGTAGCTTGGCAACCTCCAGCTCGACGGGGCGCCCGAGGATGATGTCAAGGTTCTCGAACGGGACTGCCGCGACGTGAGAGCGGTGCAGTTGGAGGAGGGTCTTTGCGTCGGGCGTGAGGGGCCCTCGGTAGCCGGTCCGGTGGAGGTACCCCTCGAGGTCCAGCTCCCCCGAACCCCAAAGCAGCTCCCCGCTTACAGCAGGGCTCACCCGGGGATCCTCGGTCGTTCGGCCGATAGGCGCCGGTCATGCCAATGAGTGTGGGCCAGCACCGAAAGCAAATGCCCATCTGCGGCGGTGAGCCACATAACGACAAGGAGGAGAAAGTGGACTACTACCTGATCTACGAAGCCGAACGACCCAAGACGCCAGCCGATGTCCGGGCTGAGAGCGAGCGAGCAGGAGAAGTCGCCCTTTGGCTGAGCCAGTGCCTGCGCCGCGCTCAGCGCCCCTTTGTGGTTCTGGGCCAATCGGCCTATAGGACCGTCGTTCGGACGGCCTCCCGGCTACGAGCTCGTGGCGCTTGGTCCCGTCCGGGTACGCTGAAGTTGGCGAAGCCATCGAACGCCAGCTGCTCACCCATAAACAAGCCCACGGGCCTTCCCGGCACTTTTGCTGGACGAGCCTGAAGGTCAAGCTCGCCCGAGCTGCAGGCTCTACAGCTCCTTGTGCTTACACCCCGCAGGGTGCTCTTGCTCAGGAGAAGGCTCTCGAGCTGCGGGGCCAGAGCCACCGACAAGCCTGCCCGCTGCGGTCGTCGATGGTCTGGCTTGCCCCCATTGGCCCCGCTTCCCCCGGTCACAGCCCTACCCTCCCGTCGATCCTCTCTCGCAACAGGTCGGCGTGGCCGATATGGCGGGCGTACTCCTCGATCATGTGGACGAGCACCTCGCGCAGGCAGACCTGCCCAGGATGCCCGCCCCGGCCCACGTACGGCTTGGTGAGGCCGAGATCGGTGGCTTCATCGACGAAACGCTCGGCGAAGGCCACTTCGTGCCTCCACATGTCCCAGGCGAGCGAGACGGCGGCTTCGTCGCCCACGGCGTCGCTGAAGGCACGGTCGTGGACGTCGCCCGCGCTCGCCCGGTAACGCGACGGGGCGTCCTCGCCCGCCATCACCTGACGGAACCAGTACCGCTCGGCGTCGGAGAGGTGGCGCACCAGGCCGAGCAACGACAAGTCGGAGGGCTCGACCGAACGACGGGCCATGTCCTCGGCCTCCAAGCCCGCGCACTTGAGCTCCAACGTGAGCCGGTAGTCGTGAAGGTAACCCGCGAGCACGGTGCGCTCGTCGCCATGATGGACGAAAATGCCGCCGATCCCGCGCGGGTCAGCATCGGGAGCAACGAACATGTCCTGCCAGCCGAACTGGCGCCCGCCCTCGGTCTCGCTCATGTCACTCACGCCGAAGAGCTGGCCCGCACTACGAGCTTGGTCGGGAGCCGTTGCTCTTGGGGGTGCTTGCCCCCTTTCTCGAGGATGGCCTCGACCGCGGCAGCCACGATCTCCTCGACTGGTTGGTGGACGCTGGACAAGGGCGGCGTCGAGAGCACGGACGGGAGCGAGTTGTCGAAGCCCACGACGGCTACGTCGTCTGGCGCCCGTCGCCCCCCAGCCCGGAGGGCCGCCAACGCACCCACTGCCATCAGGTCGGAAGCAACGAACAGAGCGTCCAGCGCTGGGCGGTCGTGCAGCAACCGAGCTGTCGCCTTTGCCGCCCCCTGGGGTGTGAAGTCGGCACCGGCTACGAGGGGGCGCAGCCCGAAGGCAGCCATGGCCTGGCGGTAACCGGAGGTACGCTCCGCCGAGCAAGGGTTCCAAGCAGGCCCCGACACCATGGCTACGTCCCGGCGCCCCTGGGCAACGAGGTGGCCCACTGCAGCTGCGGCCCCGCCGGCGTTGTCGGGGTTGACGCAAGGCAGCCATGGGGCCGACTTGCCTAGGGATACCAGTGGGGCCCGGGGCCTGCGAGCGCAAAGGCCCGTTGCCCGGTTAGCCGTGACATTTACCAGTAACGCCCCGGCGTAGCGAGGGTCACCGGCGAGCGGCGGCGCAGAGCCGAGCCCGGCCTCGCCCACTACGTGCACGGCCAGCGTGAGGCAGTGCGCGCCGGCTGCGGTCGTTGCGGCCGCTATCAGCCTTGCGAAGTGCGGGTCATCTCGGACGAGCTGCGCTGGCGCCAAGACCACCAACCCGATGCAGTCCGAAGGCGAGGCAGAGCGGTCCGCCGAGCCATGGGCAGGCCAGTCGGGGAGCATCCCCATCACGACCTGGTGTCCTGTGGCCGAGGTCGGGTCATGCTCGTCGGACCAGTCGTCGTCGGCCAGGAAGCCGCTGCTTACCGAGCGCACTACGGTGCTGCCGCGCTCGCCCACGCCTGCCGCAAGCTCGCGGGCAACGACCGCGGGCCCTCGGCCACCGGCGATGGCTGCCCAAAGCTGCTCGGGTGTTGGCCCCACCCCGGGCCGGGGCTGACGGGCTGAGTGGTGGCGCACCTTCAGCGCTGGTCCTTCGTGGCGCCGGGCCGGACCTTCGGGTGGACGGCAACCACCATCTTGTAGGCCCGCCCGCCAGGCGAGCGGGCATCGTGGTACTTGGCGACGAGCCTGCTCACGGCCTCCGACAGTTCGTCGGCGAAGGCGGCTCGCTGCGCGGGCGACGAGAAGCGAACCTCTGCGTCCATGGTGAACGTGGCGACGTGGCGTTGCCCCCGGGACGCTCCTTTCACCAGCGCGCCCACATCGGAGACGAGCTGGGCGGCGGTGGCCAAAAGCCAGTAAGCAGACAGCCGGTCGCCCGGCATCTGCGCGGGGCGAGGGGCGAGCACTGCGAGCACATCGGGCGAGATCACATACGAACGGGCGCTCGAGCGGACGAGGCGCTCGGTCATGTTCCCCTTGCGCCGCTCCTCCACCAGTTCCACCAGGCCGCACCGTTCGAGCGCGTGCAGGTGGTAGTTGAGGCGCTGGCGCGGGAGCCCGGACTCGGCCGCGACCGTAGAGGCCGACTTTGGCCGGTCGAGCTGGGCGAGCAGGTTGGCTCTCGCTGGTTCTAGCAGGACCGCCGCTGTCCGAGGGTCGTCGATCACTTCGATGTCGTCCACAAGTCTCTCTTCCCTCTTCTTGCGGTCGTGCCCTACACGTTAGCTGCCGACAAATGATACTGTCAAGGTAGAGTTACTTGTCGGTCAACGTCAACCCAGCGAGGGGGAAACGACATGGTACAAGGGCCTGGGTCCCGACCACTTCCGAGCCGCTCTCGCCCGGGTGGAGCTCGACGACATGGCCTCCCGCGAGACCAGGGCGAGTGGGCGAACGAGCTGCCAACGAACCAGGTAACCGAGGACGTCCCGAAAGGCCCGGAGCGACCGGCTGGGAGTAGGGCGTGCCAGGTCGCCTGTGTCAACCCGGCCGCCCTTAGCGGCGGAACCGCCGAGCTCGACCCTTACTTCCTCACGCTCACCCAGGTCGCGCCGGACCCCTACATCGATTTCGCGCTCAAAAAGCCGGTCCCCACGCCCTGGGTCACCTACCCGGGCCTCTATTCGGCGCGATGTGAGCAGGGTGACGGGGCCACCTGGCTCCAGGTCACGAGCCTGGCCGGGAAGAGCCACACCCGGCCTCTCGTGAACCTCAAAGTAGTGAGCAACCTTGGCGGCACCGGCCCGGCGTGGGGCTACCACGGCTACGAGTACGGCTTCAGCCTGGGCAACCTGCTCCGAGACGTCGCCAGCGAGGAGGCCGCCTGGGACTCGCCCAACTAATGCACCGTTTGCGCGCTCCGCTGGGCCGGCCGCGCTCTCCATCCTGATGTCCTGGGACAGCTGCCTCAGGGCTGCTGAGTATCGTCTGCCCTCGGCGCTTCGACCCTTGGTGCCGTCGTGCCGGTTGGATGCTCTGCGCCGAAACCCTTCAGGCGACTGGTCACTATCGCCTTGAAGAACCCACTGATCGCCACCCCTTTGAAATGGGAGGCAACCATGTCCAACTACCGTCTCCGACGTCAGGCCTGGGAGTTGGCCGGGTCCCTGACCGACGTTACTGATGGCCTGGCCGGCCCCGTAATAGCAAAAGAGCCCGCTCACAGCGAAGCGTACGGCCAGCTCGGCGGCAGCTGGCGTGTCGTACTCCGGGTCTTTGACCGCCATCCCCGTGGTGTCCGACGGCGTCGTGTACATACAGGACCAGGACGCCAACGTCTACGCGCTGGCGCTCGCCACGGGCAAGCTGATCTGGGAGTACCAGGTGGGGCGTACCCGAGAGCAGTGGCCCCGGGCCTGACGGCGTGGCGGTGGCGGACGGGACGGTGTACGGCGACACCCAGAGCTCGGTCTTTGCCCTCAGCGCGCCTACCGGCAAGACGACCTGGGTGGACCGCCACCTGCTCAACAAAGGCCAAGGGGTGTTCGAGATCCAGCCGCAGGTGGCCGACGGGCGGGTCTACCTGGCGAGCGCGAAGGGCCCCGGCAACGGGGTGCTCATGGCGCTCAATGCGGCCGACGGCCAAGGCGGGGCAGGACGGGGAGGACATACGGCGCACCGCTTGACATCGCTCTTGCCCACCAGGACGGCGGGGCCGAATGGGTGCACCTGGTCGACCTCGACGCGGCCTTCGGAACTGGTTCCAACTCGGAGTTGATCGCCGAGGTCGTCGGTCGCCTTGACATCCCGGTCGAGCTCTCAGGCGGGATAACCGACGATGACTCGCTCGAAGCTGCGCTCGCAACCGGCTGCGCCCGGGTGAACATCGGGACCGCCGCCCTTGGGCGGCACGACTGGGTGCGGTCGGCGATCGTACGGCACGGAGAGAAGGTCGCTGTCGGGCTCGACGTCCGCGGTACCACGGTGTCCGCCCGCGGTGGGCCCCGAGAGGGCGGCGAGCTGTTCGACGTGCTGGCCCAGCTCGACGCCGACGGATGTGCTCGCTACGTTGTGACCGACGTACTCCGGGACGGCATGCTCAGCGGCCCGAACCTCGACCTGCTGCGCCGGGTGTGTGCGGCGACAGCCCGTCCGGTGATCGCCAGTGGCGGGGTGAGCAGCCCCCGACGACCTCTGCGCGCTCGGCGGCCTCGTCAGCGAAGGTCTCGAGGGTGTAATTGTCGGCGAGGCGCTGTACGTCGGCGCGTTCACGTTGGCAAAGGCGCTTGCCGCGACTCGATGAATACGCGCCCAACGCCGTCGCCAGGTGCTGCTAAGCCCGCCCCGTGTCGCCCTAAGTGGGCCGGGTTAGTTCCCCTGGAAAGTGGTGCGTAAGAGGTGACTTAGCGGCGTACAGAACTGGAAATCCCGAGCGTCTGTTAGCGTTATCAACCCTCCCATCAGTGCGCGCCCGAGCCGGCAGGTTCCCGCATGGTCTGGAGTTTGGCCCGATAGGCGGTCCACCCTCACGGCATGCACTTCTCACCGCCTCTACTGACCGGCTAGACGACCGCGAGGCTCGGACTCAAGGATGACCAGGACTCAGGAGCCCACTAAGGCTATGCGACCGGGATGACTTGCACACTACTTATTAGAATTGCCTGAAACTACAAGCAGCGAGGTATGGCAAGCCACAATAATCAGCTTCCAGGCGGCCAAATGGCGCCGCCGAGTTACCTAACGAGAGTCAGGAGCGCCCCCCTCACAAACGGCGTGACCCCCAAGTACCGCTCGATACGATACTTCCTTTCCGAAGGCCTGCACGTCCGCCACTCACGACTCGTTCCACTGTACCCTTCGCTCCACCGCCATTTGCCTGTGGTAAAATTCAGTCCGCTAGGAGGCATTATTGGATGGTAGCCAATTTAGGTGTATCGAACAGTTTGCGTTCCCGGTTCCTACCTGATCACAGCGGCAACCTATCGCAGCACTTCCGCACGCGACGTTGGGCAGAGTTTCACCGTCGCTTCCCGGAGCTGGCTGACATGTCCGTTATAGACCTCGGTGGCTTTGCCAGGGATTGGGCCGATGCGTCTCACCATCCTAGAGAGCTTCTGGTGGTCAATCTCGATGAAGCTTCATTGCCGGACCAACCAGACTGGGTCAGCACTATCACGGCCGATGCTTGTGAGCTCCCTAACGAGCTCTTCCAACGGCACTGGGACCTCGTTTACTCTAATTCGCTCATAGAGCATGTGGGCGGCTATTGGCGTCGCGCTCAGGTGGCAAAGGCTATTGGCCGCCTCGCCGACCATCATTGGGTCCAAACACCGGCCCGGTCCTTTCCCTTGGAGCCACACTGGGTTTTTCCGTTCTTCCAGTTCCTGCCCGTTCAAGCCCGTGCCGAGGTCGCGAAACTGTGGCCACTGTCGCCACCACAGATGAGGACCGGGACCCTGGACAAGAATATCGACGACGTCCTGTGGGTAGAATTGGTCAGCGCCGCCGAGATGCAACATCTGTACCCTGGTTCGGAGATCTACCATGAACGCTTCGGCGGCATCACTAAGTCGATAATCGCCATACGCTGATCCTAACCAAAAGAGCTCCCGCGACGGCCCCGGGAAGTCTGAAGGACTGGCGCCCATGACAATTAGTCCAAGGACCAAGGAGACTCGATGCAAGGTTCACTAGCGCGACAACGCCAGGTCAGCGCTCCGAACCGTGCCCCCACCACGCGGGCGCGATAGTCGGGAGCGCACCAAGCACGACGGGGCCCAAGGCACAGACGCGCTTCGAACCCCGCCTTACGTACCCCTAGCCAACCTTCCCAACTGGCCAATTGTCCAGTTTATATTTCACCCAATCCGACAACCTGCTGTCTCCCAGCTGCTGGGCCGGGTTTGGGGATGAGCGCGCAAACGTACTGCCACCAAAGGGCGTTCTCCAAGTCTGACTGGTACGCTCTGGCTTGGAGGCATGGCCTTGGTAATGGCGATGATGGTGGCGGCCCGGTTCTTGCTGGCGCCCGGCAAATGGACTAGCAACGGTATGTCGGTTTGGGTGGTGGCATCAATCAGGAGCTCATGCAACAACGAGGCGACCCAGTCGGCGCCGAGTACCAACCGATGGCGAGTGGGCGAAAGCTTCGCCGGTACTACCCACGGTGCCTTGTTAGCCGAGGCCCATAAAGAGTCCCAGTCCGTGCCAAGGTTGGGGAAGGCGGCGTGGCAGGACGGTTCTCTTTCGCACTCGGCAAAGACGTTGTTTAGGGCTGCTGGGCATTCTCGCTTTGGAGGGCGCGCCTTTATCGGGCGACCGGAGGATCTGGGACGCGTCGACGTCAGGATGGCAGCGTGCGGGGAAGCCCGAATCGGGAGATCACGGCATTGTCGAAGCGGGTGATGGCGCTCACTTCGCCGGCTGACAAGGTAATCACTAACAAGCCAAACGAGTGGGCGACACCTGAGGTGCGGTCCACGAAGTAGACGCCGAAGGCCGGCTGCCCATTGGCGCTGGTCGGAACGAGGCGGTAGCGCCTGCCCTGCCCGAACGCGACGGTGGCGAAGTACCGACGGGCAAGCTCGCGACCATGGCACTCACCGGGCACCGGTGGCATCCGCACCCATGCGTCTTCGCTCATGAGCGAGACAATGCCGTCGACGTCGCCACGCTCGAAGGCATCGACGAGCTTGGCGAGCAGGCGCTGTTCATCTGACGAGTTCCGAGGAGGCGGCCTATCGCTTTCTGGTAGGTCACGGGCTAGCGTCGCCCGGGCTCGTTTCAAGGCGCTGCTCACTGACTCCTCGGTGACGGCAAGTATCCCGGCCACCTCGGCGGCTCGGAAACCCAGTACGTCGCGCAGGATGAGAATTGCCCGTTGGCGAGGGGGCAGCACCTGCAACGCGGTGATGAAGGCGAGAGAGATCGCCTCGCGCATCTCATAGCGGGCCTCGGGCCCGGGCCCGAAATCGCTGGCCTCGTCGAGCAGGGAGTCGGGGTAGGGCTCGAGCCAAGTCACCTCGCCCAGCCGGCTGGGCTCGGAGGGCTCGACGGGCAAGCCGGGAGCTTCCACCTGAGGGCGGCGGTTACCTGAGCGCAGCCAGTTGAGGCAACGGTTCGTGGCGATGCGGTACAACCAGCTCCGAAGCGACGCCCGCTCCTCGAACCCGGCCAGACCCTGCCAGGCGGCCAACAGCGTCTCTTGGAGCAGGTCCTCGGCGTCGGCCAGTGAGCCGAGGACGCGGTAACAGTGCACCTGCAGCTCGTGGCGGTGTGGATCGACGAGCCGGCGGAATGCCTCGCCATCGCCGTCCCTGGCACGGGCAAGCAGCTCGGTGGTCACGTACCCATCCTCGCATCGCCCTCCTCCTACGGAACTGGTCATAGGTACAGACACCGCTTCGGTCCGAAAGTTGGCGCCCGGTGCGCCCAGTTCTTGGTCGGAGCGGTGTCTACACAACCGAAACCCACTGTTCCGGCACCTCGCCGGGCTGACAAGAGGGGACCGAGATGCCTACGTTCGTCTTCACCTACCGGATGCCCAAGGACCATGTCGCGGGCACGACGCCGTCTGCCATCGGGAGAGGCTCTGGGAGTTTGAGCACCCCTGGGAGCACGAAAGAACGCTCCTCTGGCGACGCGAACCTCGGCGGCTACGGGCTCGTTGGCTCCTGCACGCCTGAGCCGGGGCCTCTCGCAGGCGCGAGCAGGCACAGCGCACGAGCGCCGCTCGAGGCGCGAGCAAAGGGCGCGGGCCTTCGGGGGCCGACACAACGGTCATGGCGAGGAAGCGAGGCCCGTGATGAACCCGTTGCAATATGAGGCTCTCGCCAAGCAAATGACCGCCGAGCGCCAGCGTCAAATCGAACATGTCGTGACCTCCCGGTCGGTTCGCTCAAGCTCGACGCGCCGGAGAGCCGCGTGGAGATCGAGGATCGGACAGTTCCTGGTACGGACCGGGCTGCGTCTTGCGACACGTCCCGCGACGGTGCCCCTCGAAGGGCCCCTTGCGGGTGGACGTGAGCCCGCATGAGCCGACGACGGCCCGCAGGTGCGCGGCGCCCCCTGCTCACCTTGTCCGCCTCGGTAGTCGAGCTCCAGGCGCTCCACGGCGGTACGCGTACGCCCCTCAACCTGACGTACCGGTCCCGGTCGCCAACCCGACCGAATACCGCCGACAGCACCCCATGCGCGGTTGCAATGGCCGGCCGGTGCGTTTACCGGACTGCCAGCCGGCTGCAACCAGCAGCGGGTCACAATGCCCGCACCACAACCCAAAACGAGGCCAGCCATGCGTCCCCAAGCCATGCATCCCCAACTCACCCTCCTCGCCGCCCAACGGCACATCGCCGACCTGCACCGAGCCGGCGACAACGACCGCCCCGTGCACAACGCCACCGCCACCGCCGCCACCAGCTTCCACGCCGTCCCCTGCACCCCGCCACGGCGCCGCCGCGCCAGTCTCGTTCTTGCGTTGGCTTCGGTCGCCGGCTCGCTTAAGACGCACAATACTCAACACAGCCGCCTGGAACCCCACGACAATCAGGTCGGAAGTCGCCGTAAGTGAGCCGGCCGTTCGCGCGTGCGTTCGCCGGTTGGCGGACGGGCCTGTCGGGGCCCGTTACCGTTCTTCAAGCTGGGAACGCGGTCAATTACTTCGGCTCTGGGCTGGTTCTTCCCTTCGAGATCATCTACCTGCACGAGGCCCGCGGCTTCCCGACGGCGACTGCGGGGCTGGTGCTGGCGGCGCTTATGGGCACGGCGGCGGTGGTAACGGCACCTTCGGGTGCGCTGGTCGACCGTTTCCGGGCGAAGCCGATCGTGATCGCCGGCAATCTCGCGGGCGCGCTCGGCTACGCGGGCTTGGCATTCGTCGACCGTCCCTGGCAAGCGTTCGTCTGCTCAGCCGTCGGCGGCGCCGGGCTCGGAGTCGCGGGAACCGCTAACCGAGTCCTGAGCCTCTCGCTGGTCACAGCGGAGCAGCGCGCCTCCTTGTTCGCGCTCGGTCGAGTTGCGAGCAACTTCGGCCTCGGCAGCGGCGCGACGGTCGCTGGCTTCATCGTCGCTTCCGTCCATCACCTCCGCGCGTTCCAGGCGCTCTACCTCTTCGACGCCCTCACCTACGCTGCCTTCGCGTTGATCGTGCTCGTCGCGGTCCCGAACCCTCGTCTCGCGAAGGCTGCAGCGCCGAGCCAAAGCGGAACAGGTTTCCGAGCGGTGGTCCGAGATCGGCTCTTCCTCATCTTGATCGCCGCCAACATCGTGCTCCTGGCCGTCGGCCCCGCGCTGTTTGCCAACATCCTCCCGCCGTTTGCAACGGCGCACACACCTGTCGGGCCGGGCGAGATAGGTGTCGTCGTCTTCCTCAACACCTTCTTCATCGTCGTCGCGCAGGTCCCAGCTACACGGGTCGTCAAGCGGGTGCGCCGCACACACGCTTTTGCCGGGCTCAGTGCGCTATGGGCAGTCGGCCTGCTCGCGGTCCTGCTCGCAACGCTGACGCGTTCGACGCTCGCCGCTACCACCATCTTGGCCGGGGTGGCGATCGTGATCGCCATCGGTGAGTGCGCGCAATCCACCGTTCTCGGCCCACTTGTCGCCGACCTCGCACCGCCGCATCTGCTCGGCCGCTACATGTCGCTTTACAGCCTCACCTTCACCGCAGCTCTGGCACTCGGCCCCGCGGCCGGGGGAGCCGTGCTCGCAACCTCGCCCGATGCCGTCTGGTGGGGCGGCGCCTTGATAGCAGCACTGATCGGAGTGGGCTTGCTGCGACTCGGCAACCGGGTACCCGACCCGCTCCTGCAGACGCCGTGCGCTCCGCCGCAAGCCGCACCGGAGGTGACGTGACCCGTGCGCGTTTGGCGAGGATCACCGAACACGGCCCTCGTCCGGCTGCGCCTTTGCCCGCCATCGAACGGGGCCGAGCGAGGGCAGCAACTTCCATCAATGAGAGTGAGTGGATCTTCCTGTCAGGCCAGGTGGCTTCGACCCCAAACAGTGAAGATGGCCAGCGAGGACCTAATTGAGCAGACCGAGCAGACTTTCAACAACATTGAGAACGTGCTCGAGCGTCGCGGCGTACACCCTGATTTCGGCGAGGTGATCAGTGATATCTGACTAAGGTCAGGTACCACTGTGATGGACGCTTCGATGATCCAGGCTGTGAGATCGTTCAACCGCACGGTGACCCAACGCGTTGGGGCACTGAGTGACCAATACCTGGCGCGCCAGCGGCCACTCGGGGAGGCGCGCGTGTTGTGGGAGATAGGCGTCGGCGGTTACGAGGTGCGGCTACTGCGTTCACGACTCGGACTGGATTCGGGCTACCTCAGCAGACTGCTGCGCTCGCTGGAAGCGTCCGGCCTCGTCTCGGTGACACCGGGCGAACGGGACCGAAGGGTCCGGACGGTCCGGCTCACCACCAAAGGCAAAAAGGAGCGGGCGCTGCTGGACAGTCGAAGTGACGCCCTGGCCCTGTCGATGCTGGCTCCGCTCGCCGCCGACCGACGCGAGAGGCTGGTGGCGGCCATGACCGAGGTGGAACGCCTCCTGACGGTGTCGCTGGTCGAGCTCGTAATCGTCGATCCCAGCCACCCTGATGCTCGGTACTGCCTGAGCCAGTACTTCGCGGAGCTGGACCACCGATTTGACTCGGGATTCGATCCCAGTCAGAGCCTGCCTGCGGCGAACACCGACATGCGACGTCCCGCCGGCATGTTCATGGTGGCAACGCTGCGCGGCGAACCAGTCGGGTGTGGAGCATTGAAGTTCCACGGTGGTCAGCCGACCGAGTTGAAACGGATGTGGGTCTCGCCTTGGGCGCGTGGCCTTGGCATCGGCCGTCGCCTCTTGGAAGCACTGGAGCACGAGGCTGTCGCGCGCCACAGTCCGAGCATCCGGCTCGAGACCAACCACATTCTGACCGAGGCGATCGCTCTCTATCGCTCGGCCGGTTACGATGAAGTCGAGGCCTTCAACGACGAGTGCTACGCCGACCAATGGTTCGAAAAACCTGTCCGGTAAGGCCGCAGCGGACCGGGGTTCTCGATGCGGGGCCGACCTCTACCGAGCCGGCATCGCCCCGCAGTGAGCGCGCGCCGCTTAGGGCTGGCGGGCCCGGGCGGCGCACAACTGCCGAGCGCTCCCCCTCGCGCGACCGAGCCGTTAACACTTTTGTTGTCCCCGGCGGCCCACCGCCCCGAGCCGGTAGCAGTCGCGCATCATATGCGTGCATAAGTTGTCAGGGCTCCCGGGCTTCGGTGCGCAAGTTGTCACCACTCGCCCTTTACGGACCTGGTGGTGTGCACTTTTGTACCGGCCGGCCGGTGTCATGACACCGTTCCTGAGCCAGTTAGTACCAGGATCTGTGCGAGGAACCCGTTCCCGCACGGTTGGGACTTCTCATCTTCGTAGCCGGATAGCGTCGAGGAGAAGTCGCCGCGGATCCCGCGGTAGGCGCCCGTCCCCGATCCCGCCACGACCGGCAGGGAAGCAGCGACGTTCACGTAGTCCGAGCACGTCGACGGGTAGACAGGCTCGTGGGCCGCTTTAGCGCGGAACTCGCTTGCGATCCCGTCGATATAGAGGCGGAAGGTCCCGTGGTGGAGCCTGAGCACCATCTCGCTTGTGTGCTCCGGGTCGACCTGGCCATTGGGAAGAACGGTCTCGGCGGGACCATAGTCGCCGATCGCACCGCTCAGGATGGCCTGAAAGTCCGGCCCGTCGCTGTCGACGCTCCAGACCGCAAAGTGCACCTCACCATGGACGCCCGGCGGTGGCTTCTGTGCCCCTGGCGCCCCAGAGCCCAACAACGCAACGGCGGCAACGGACGTGCCGAGGACGGCAGCGGCACTCTTGAGGGCGCCCCACGGGGACGAGCGAGTGAGCTCCCTGGCCGCGCCTTGACGCGCCAAATCTGCAGTGGTGGTCTTGACAAGGGCCACTTGGTCCTCTCTTTCATAGGAACGTGGGCACTAATTCTCATAGCAAGATGGCCGCTAATCTCTCCAAGCGCGGCCAAGTCAGTTTCTGGTAGCACGCGAGCGGGGACAAGGCCGTGTGTAGCGGTGCCACCGGTCTCGCATGCCTATGACAGCGAGGGCGAGCGCGCCGGTTGCGAGGATGTACCAGGCGATGGTGGCGGTTTGGGGCGTCGCTGGCGGAAGGGCCAGCGCGTCTTTCAGGCCTGGGGTGACCCATGCGAGAGCGATCACGCCGAGGGCGAGCGGTGCGGCGACGGCCCCACCAAGGTCGGAGTAGCGGGAGCGGTCGCATGCTGTGGCGACGGCTACGCCGATAGCGCACCACCCGGTGAACTGGGCGATCAGCGGGTAGATCGCGGACGGGTGCCCGGCGTCGGCTGGCAAGGTAGTCGTCATGATCACGAGCTGGGCCCAGCAGGTGATGGCGACCGCTGGGGCGGCCAGGAGCGTTTGGGCGACGGGGATGACCCAGGCGGGGAGAGGTACCGTCCCGGCGAGAGCCGGGGACGGGCTGCGCGGCACGAATGCCATTGCGGCTACGGCCGGGAGGAAGGTAAGCCGGACGGTGCCCTGGTCCAGCGGGGTACGGGACGTGGCACCGAGCACAGCTAGCAGGACGGTACCGGTGGCGCACCCGGCCAACAATGTGGCCCATGGGACGCTTAGGACCAGGTGACGGGTGAGCGCCGAGAGTGTGCTGGGCCAAGACCCGGCCGGGCCTGGGCGCCGGCCCGTTCCCGGGCCTCTCTGATCGGTGCTCTCGGTGCTGGGCACAGGGGTGACGCTCACGGAGTGCACACGGGCTGGGACTGGGGCAGCACGACCGCCTGGCCGACGCGAGCCCGGAGGGTGGGAGACGGCACCGCAGGCATGACGACCCCGAGGGCGGCAGCCAGCTGGGAGTCGGTGGTGTGCCAGTTGGCCCACCTCGCCCAGGCGCCGTCGAGGACTTGGGAGACCCTTTGAGCCGGGAGAGCGGTCATTTCCTTGGCCACCAGGTAGCCAGCCACAGTGGTCTGGGGGCCGGGTGAGCCAAGGTAGCCGGCGTACTCGCCCGGATAGGGCCAGGCCATCACGGGGCTGTTGGCCGCTCGGACCGGGAACATGTCCGCCGCGAGGTCGTTGCCGAGCTGGGTGTGGGTGGCGTCGGCGGCGAGCCAGAGGGCGATGGGCTCTCGGGCCTGGTTTACGGGGACGCATTGGCTGGCTGTAGACGAGCCGGTGCTGGTCGGGAGCCCAAGGGCCCATTCGGCGGTGGCGAGGGCGAGGTCGAAGCGGGCCGTGGCCGATGCCTGCCCGTTGGTCGGCCAGGCCGAGTCCGGGAGGTAGACGGCTGAGGAACTGGCTTGGGCAGCCGGCGCATCTTCGAGCTCTGTGGCCCAGGCGGCGAGCTGCGCTGCGGGATGGCCGTGGGTCAGGGAGGCGTCATCGAGGGAAAGGTTCGCCGTCTGTTCGACTGTGAGCGGTCGCGCCGGCCTGACCGGGGCACGGGAGAGCACCGCGGCCACAGGCCCCTCCATCGAGGACAGGACGGCGCCGAGGCCAGGGTAGACGCAGTAGCGCACGCCTTTGTCAGTGACGCAATGCTGCGCCGAAGCCGGGCCGGCGACGTCAGTTACCAGCCGGTTGATGTCGGCGGACGGGACCGGCCTGTACGCGGCCACTCCTGCGATGCAAGCGACCGCAACAGCCAACGCGCCCATCCCCAACAGCAACCCGCCCCGCAAGGCGGTCCCTTTTCGCCAGGCAAGGGCCACGACCACGGCGAGGCCGGCAGCACCGGCGAGATAAAGCGCGTGGGCAGCCGTCGGGGGGTACCCGGCCACCGGAGCTGGGAACCGGCCGAGCTGGTAGGGCATCACCCACGGCCAGAGCCAGGTGCCGGGCCCCGAGAACCGGTTGGACTGCGAGAACGGGACTATCCAGACGAGGGCCCCGAGCACCCCGACGAGCGGGTGTGGGAACCTGGCCCCGAGCGCCACACCGATCGTACCCCCCGTGACCACGAGCAGTGCCCCTGAGGCGAGGGCAACCGGGTCGGGGCTGCCGATCGCACCGTGCCACTCGGTCAGCGCGCTGGTGGCCCCGATCAGTACCAGGCTCGCCGGCAGCACGCCCACGAGGGAGAACAGGTGGCCCGCGGTCCGCGTCGACGCCGACACGGGGAAACCCTCGTAAAGGTCCTCCATGCCGGCCCGCTGGGCTCGTCCGGCGGCCAGCTGGGCGGTGGCCATGACGGCTGCGGAGACGAACATCTGGCCGTAGCCCACCTGCCAGGAGGCGGCCCACCAGAACGACACTGCACCCTCGCTCATGTAGTGCAAGGCGAGCGCGCCGCCCGCCAGGAGCCCGACTAGTACCAGCGCGCTGCGGAGGAGCAACTTCCCCTCGGTCCGGCCCAGCTCGAGGGCCACCCGCAGGCGGAGAGATGGGGCCGACGCCCGGTACTGGCCGCCGGACGCTCCCCGTCCGTTCCTTGACGCAGTCGCGCCCCACCGGGAGCGGCCGTGAAGTTCGGGTTGGCCCGCGGGCTGGCTCACCGCGTCCGCCGGCGCGCCGGCCGCCACCTGGGGGCGGCGGTTGCGGGTTGGTCGACGGCGTGGGAGAGCAGCAAATAGCCTTCCTCGGCCGTCGGGAGCACCACCTCGGCACCTTCGGGCGGGTGCTGGCCGAGGTGACGCCATCGGCTGTCACCGGCCCGCCAGGACAGGAGCGCCCGCGGGTCGCGCTCGTCTGCCGTCCACACGTGACCGTCAGCAGTGGCGGCAAGCTCCGCCGGCGAACCAGCGAACCGAACCCGCCCTCCCAGCAGGACCAGCACCCGTGGGCAGATGGCCGAGATGTCGTCGACCTGATGGGTGGACAACAGGACCACTGGGCCCCCTGGGAGGTCCGACAGCAACTCCCGGAACCGCAGGCGCTGTTCGGGGTCCAAGCCCGCAGTCGGCTCGTCGAGGACCAACAGGTCGGGGCCCCCCAAGAGGGCCTGGGCCACCCCGAGGCGCTGGCGCATCCCCCCCGACAGGGACCGGACCCGCCGCCCCGCCAAGTTTTCGAGCCCGACGGCGCTCAGCACCCGGGCCACCTCCTCGGCCCGGCGCCGGCGGTCCACGATCTCCTTCAAGATGGCCACATAGTCCAAGAACCCGGCGACGCTGAAGTGGCGGTGAAAGCTGAGCTCTTGGGGCAGGTAGCCCAGGCGTCGCCGGATCTCCACCCGCTCGGCGCCGTTGGCCGGGTCCAAGCCGAAGACGGACACCCGGCCGGTGTCAGGCTCGTTGACCGTGGCCAAAACGGTCATGAGGGTGGTCTTCCCCGCGCCGTTCGGGCCGAGCAGGCCAGTGACGCCGCGCCGCAGGTCGACGGACACGTCATCCAGGGCGCGCACAGCTCCGTAGCGGCGGGACAAGCCCTCCACGCGCACCGCGGCGACCTCGCCCCCCAAGGTCATGGCCTCCAGCCCAGTTCGAAACGGTCACGGCGCATCGCGAGCACCACGAGGGCCGCGAGCAAAGCGGCTGCCCAGGACGCCTGGGCCGGCCATTGGACGACCGCTGTCACCGAGTGCCACACGCTTAGCAACGCAACTGGCAACACCCACATCGCGCCAGCCAACAGCGCCGCCGGCATGGGACCGATCACTGTTACTGCCGCCAGCGCAAGGAAGCACAGGGCGAAGCACGGCAACAACAGTGCTACTGGCAGCCAAGCGGGCCCGGGAATGACGAAAGCCGCCGCTACGACAGGAACCAGCGCGGCGACAAGCGCCGAGAGCGTCCTGACGAGCAACAGCCCGAGGCCCGAGAACGGTGCCGCCGCGGCCAGCTGGTGGGTCGGGTCGAGCGCCGGCAGGAACGCCGCGGCCACACCGGCCAGGACCGTGAGCGGCGCGACCAAGATGAACGGCGCCAGCGCTCCCCAATCCGGACGGCCGACGGCCAGTGAGCTACTCGAGAGATGGTGGACTAGCACCGACTCACCGCTCACCACCGCAATTACCCCCACGACCGAAAGCAGCCAGGACCGGCGCAAAGACGGGGTCGCCGCCATCAGCGTGACCAGCTGGTCTGGGACGCCTACGTGGCCCAGCAGGCGACGGGCCGGGTGATGCTCTCCGGTCGCGGCCCTGACAAACAGCACGGAGCGGTTGCGCGCCAAGTGGTCTGGGTCTACGTGTGCCGACAAAGCGAGCCGGCAGGCCGGGCAAGCTGTCACGTGGGCTTCGACCGACCACGCCACGACCTCGTCGACCGAAGCCCCGACGTAAGCGGACAGCACGTGCTCGCTGACATGCCCGGCTCCCCTGCTTGCGGGGCCACCCTTTTCCGGGGGAGCGTTGGTCATGGTGCGCCCCATGGGAACGCGTGAGGTGAGGGCGCGTCCGTCGCCGCATGGGCTTCGGCAAGCAGCGCCCGGAGGGCTTGACGGGCACGGTGACAGCGGGACTTGACTGTCCCTTCGGGTACGCCGAGCAGCACAGCGGCCTCAGCCGTGCTAAGCCCGTCCAGTACAGTCGCTTCAATCGCAGCTCGGAACTCGGGCGAGAGAGACGCCAACGCTGGCCCCAGGCGCCCGTGCTCTATGCCCACCAGGACCTGGTCCTCAGCTGACAGGACCATCGTCGGCTCTGCCGGCCGCCACCACGGCCGTCGCCTCCTCCCGCTGTCGCGGCGGATGGCGTTGATCAGCCGTCGGATAGCGACACCCCAGATCCACGCAGCCACGTCGCCACTTCCCCGATAGCCGGCGGCTCCGTGCCACACAGCCAAGAACGTGTCCTGGACCGCCTGGTCGACCAAATCTGACGACGAGCACCTCCGCGACAACCGGACCGTGAGCCACCCCGCGTGACGGTCATAAAGGCGGCCCAGCGCCTCCTCGTCGCCATCGGCCACGGCGCGCAGCAATGCCGTGTCATGCCACTCGGCGGCATCGCCATTCACACCCCGGACCGTTCAACCACTGTCACACCTTCCTTGCCCACTGTCACACCTTCTTTGTCGCAGCGACGGGCCCGCGTGGTTCCCCTGGTCTGCAACATCGCAAAATCGGCTCGATCACGAGCGGGAGTGCGACGTCACCGCCGGTCCCGAACGCGCCCGGAACATTGTTACGGAACCGGTATCTGCTCAAGTTGCAATAGCAGTTGGCGCGTAACGATGGACT
>DATJST010000467.1:0-3054 GCA_035503975.1 Acidimicrobiales bacterium
GGCCGCGGCGCCGACGTCAAGGCCTTGCTCCGCGGCCACCGTCGCGACCCCGGATTTGGGCGCGACATCGAATCAGTGCGAGAGCTCTTAGAGATCGAGACTCGCACTTGACGCGCCTGCTGCTGGACACGACGTTCCTGGTCGACGCCAATCGCTCGAAGGTGGCGCTCGACCACCTGATCGCCGACGACGACGAGGTGGCCATCGCGGCCATCACCGTCGCCGAGCTGCTTGTGGGGGTGCTACTTGCTGATGACGCCCACCGAGCCGACCGCCAGCAGTTCGTAGAAGAAGTCAGAGGCACGGTCCCGATCGTCGACTACGACGCCAGCGTCGCGGCTGCCCACGCCGAGCTGCTGGTCGTTGTAAGCCACCAAGGGCGGCCCCGGGGAGCCCACGACCTGATCATCGCCGCGACCGCCAACGCCACCCAGCGCGAGGTCGTGTCCGCCGACGGTTCCGCCTACGAGGACCTGCCCGGTGTCACCGCCCGGTCCCACCGGTCCTAATTGACGCCGGACAATCTGCGGCAGCCCCTAGCTCACCGCCGCCTCATGCCCTGTACAAGGGGTGCCGGAGTCTCGACTCGATTGGACCGACACGCAATGACGGCCGAGTAGGCACTACGCCCGACGCGGAACGGGGACACGGACCACACCAGTTGAGGCAGGCAGCCGACGAGCGGTAAATGCGTCCTTAAAACCCCGGACATGATGCCCTAGACCCTTTCGTCCCGTGGATGCGGGCGTAGGCTTGGTTGGTGATGGCAGTACTGGAGGGCGAGCCGGTCGTCGGTTATCGCTGGTTCGGGGGGTGGCCCGAAGGGGTGCGGTCCTCGGAGGTCCCGGAACCGCGACGGACAACTCCTCCTCGATGACGGGTTCAGTGCGCTGGTGGGACATGCGCCCGGCAGCAGGCGGGCAAGCGAAGACGTACACGTGTCCGATCTGCCAACGTTTGCTGTTGGCGATGAATCCCAACACGCTGCTGTATCCCGAGGGCGACCACGAGCGTCGCCGTCATGCTCATACCGCCTGCGTCGTGGCGCAGCGGAAAAGCGGCAAGCTGTTGACCAAAGCGGAGTGGGAACGGTCTCAGCGGCCGCCAAAATCTGCCGGGCGACCGTGGTGGCGCAGACTGTTCGGCTCTCGCCAGGCGGTAGAGCAGTGCTAGGTGGCCGCGGCGTAAAGCGGGCACGGCGGTGTGCGCTCGTCGCCTTCCTCCAGCAGCCAGGTGCCGAACCCGATCTTCGCAACCCGGTCAGCCACCGCAATCGTTTCGGTCAGGGCGCCCATGTCCTCCCCCTTGTAGCTGTGGGTACTCAGGCAGGCGGTAGCGGTGCGTCGAGGTTGGTCATCGCATCCTGGGCTTCTGGGTAACGGGCACCGACGATCTGGACCTTGTCAGCCGCAGCCCGCAGCTCATTGAGTTGCGCGGCGGTCAGTTCCACCTCTGAGGCGGCGGTGTTCTCCTCCAGCCGTTCGACCCGCTTGGTACCGGGGATGGGCACGATCCACGGCTGCTGGTCCAGCAACCACGTCAGAGCAAGTTGCGCCGGCGTAGCCCCCGTCTCGGCGGCGAGCCTCCGAGCGAGATCAGCATCGCGAAGGTGAGTAGCTCGCGAGTCTGCGCAGCGACCCGTCGGCCCTGCCTGACGCCAGCGTCAGTTCTTCTGCCCTATCGATGCTGTCAAGTTCGTTTTTCGTCCACGTGGACATCGTCATGCCGCTCCCACTCGCAGCAGTGACTTGACCGCCCGGCGCTCGTCCATGGCTCTGTAAGCGTCGGCGATGTGGTCAAGGTCGGTCTCGAAGTCAAACACCTTGCCCGGCTTGATCGACCCGGCCAGCACATCGGAGAGGAGGTCAGGGATGTATATACGGGCGGGGGCGGGCCCGCCTTTCCAGCCGATGTTGCGGAAGAAGGTGCCGACGAAGGGCACCTCGCCGTGGGGTACGCCCACGATCCCGACGGTGGAGCCCGGTCGGGCGATAGCGCCGGCGGTGGCGATCGACTGGGCGGTGCCCACACACTCAAGGGCGGCATCTGCTCCGATGCCGCCGGTGAGGTCGAGCACAGCCTCGCTGGCCGCGTCGCCTCGCTCTTCGACGATGTCAGTGGCGCCGAACTCGAGGGCCAGCTTCTGGCGGTCGGGGTTACGGCTGAGAGAAATGACCCGCATGGCGCCAAGCCGCTTGGAGGCGAGGACGGCGCACAAGCCGACCGCTCCGTCACCGACGACCGCCACGGTGCCACCCTGTTTGACGCCGGCGCTGACGGCCGCGTAGTGTCCGGTGGCCATCACATCCGACAGTGCCAGCAGCGACCTCATGGTCTCGTCGGAGTGCCCTGTCCCGGGCACAGGGACGAGCGTGCTGGCTGCCAGGGGGACACGCACCGCCTCTCCCTGGCCGCCGTCGGTCACGCCGTCGCCGAAGTTACCTCCCCGGACGCAGGTGATGGTCGAACCGTTCTGGCAGTTGGGGCAGCTCATGACACTGAAGATGAACGGGGCGACCACCAGGTCGCCCACTGCGATACCGGCCGCCTCGGCACCGAGGTCCTCCACGACGCCGATGAACTCGTGGCCGATGGAACCGGCCCGGTGGGGGGACTGGCCCCGCCAGTACCACAGGTCCGACCCACAAACACAAGCCAGCACCACCCGTACGACGGCGTCGGTGGGCTCCTGGATGACCGGGTCGGGCCGGTCCGCCACCGAGACGGACCCCGGGCCGTTGAAGACTGCCGCACGCATCGCTGGCTCCTTCCGATATCTGTGTGATCTGTGTGCTGCCTGCGGATCTAAGGTAACCACGAGTGGGCTTCCCCAGGGAGGCCCCGCTGATAGGGGTACTGCCAGGGCCTCCCTCGGCCCGGAGGATGCTCATAATGTGGTTCGGTGGTGGCAGTCAGCGACATCCGGGAGTTCCTTGTGTCCCGGCGGGCCAAGATCACCCCCGAGCGGGCCGGCCTCCCCGCCTACGGCGCCAACCGTCGTGTGCAAGGCCTGAGACGCGAAGAGGTGGCCATATTGGCCGGGATCAGCGTCGA
>DATJST010000468.1:0-8503 GCA_035503975.1 Acidimicrobiales bacterium
GAGGGGGTGCTGACCGGAGGCGCCGCCAAAGGTCAACTTTGGCCACAGATAGTTGCCGATACGCTCGGTATACCTCTACGGATCCCAGTCGTCGAAGAATCCACCGCGCTCGGCGCCGCCATCTGCGCCGGGGTAGGGGCCGGTTTCTGGGACAGCCTCGAGGAGGCCACGTCCGCGGTGGCGTCCTACGGCCGGACCGTCGACCCCGACCCAAGAGCGCACGCCAGCTACCAGGGTTTGGCGGAGCAGTGGATGGACGTTTACCGCCGATCATTGGAGTTGGCCGGGCCGGGCCTGCTCAGGCCGCTCTGGAGCCCCGCCGGAGCCTAAACCGAGCAGAGCAGGGGCCAACGGGAGGAGTTGTCGGTAGGGATGAACCTGACGCAAGCGACCAGAGATCCTGTAGCCAAGCGTCGCGCCGCTATTTACGACCTGTACGGAGGAGCGGTCGGACGGCCACTCAGCGAAGTGCCGACGCCCGCGCTCTTGTTGGACCTTGCGGCTGCGAAACGGAACATTTCTCGAATGGCCGGCATGCTTCGAGGGACGCACGCAACGATCCGTCCTCACATCAAAGTTCACAAGTCCGTTGAGCTGGCACGTATGCAGGTCGACGCCGGGGCGAAGGGGCTGTCCACGGCAACTGTATGGGAAGCCTGTGCGCTGGCCTGGGCGGGCCTCGATGACATCTTTGTCGTCAACACCGTGTCGCATCCCGAAAAGGTGCGGGTCCTGGCCGAGTTGGCGCGCTCGCGCCGGGTGTTGGTCGCCGTCGACAACGCCGCCAACGCCTCCCAACTCTCCGAGGCCGCTCGCGCCGCGGGGTCCCGGGTCGGCGTCCTGATCGAAGTGGACACCGGCATGGACAGAGCCGGAGTCGATACCGAGGAGGAAGCGATCGCACTTGCCAGGCACCTGCAGTCATGCGAGAGACTGAACTTCGAGGGCCTGACGGGATATGAAGGACACTGTTCTCTGGAAGCCGACGAACAGCGCCGTGCCATCAAACAACGTGCGGCGATGGACACCTTTCTTCGAATTGCGGACCGCCTCGAATCCACAGGGTACCCATGCCCGATCCGCTCCGCCGGCGGCACGGCGACATGGAATTGGACCGCAGAGCGTGACGGGGTAACTGAGATCCAAGCCGGTAGTTATGTAGTCATGGACAATTTTCACGGCCGGATGGTGCCACATTTCGAGCACGCCTTAACCGTTGCCACGACCGTGATAAGCCGCCCGCAGGGTCGGTTGATCGTGGATGCCGGGAGCAAGTCGGTCGACACTGATGGCGGTGCCACGCTGATCGGTACAGACCTGGAAGCTTTGCGGTTCGATGAAGAGCACGGCGTGTTCACAGGTGACTCCGAGCTTCTCTATCCGGTGGGCGCGTTCCTGCGCTTGGTGCCGGGTTACGCCCCGGCAACGGTCAATATGCACGACGTCTACTACGTCACAGAAGGCGACTTGGTCATTGACGTGTGGCCCGTGTTCCCTCGCGGTCCCGGGCACAACGGGCTAGTCGACGTGCCCTGAATTTCTGCCTTAAATGCACATTTGCCCTCCATCGGCGGCGTAGTAGCCTCCGGTGGCGTAGCTGGCATCATCTGAGCAGAGCCAGGCGATAAGGCCGGCCACCTCCGCGGGCTCTCCAATGCGGCGGAGCGGGATCATCTGCTCGGCTTCGTCCATCAGAGCGCGGTCCGCCACGATGTGCGCGTTCATCCGCGTGTTGATGAAGCCGGGTACAACGATGTTTACGCGAATTCCGAGCGGCCCGAGCTCTCCCGCCATCACTCGAGCCAGCCCGTGGCAACCGGCCTTAGAAGCGCTGTAGGCGTGTTCCCCGTAAGCAAACCCGTAAAGGCCGGTCGGGGAACCGATCACGACGATTGACCCTCGGCCCGCCGGGATAAAAGTCCTGACCGCATACTTGCAGGTAAGAAAAGTGCCCGTCAGGTTAGTGGCCAAGATGCGGTCCCAGACTTCTTTGTCGAGCTCGTCTACGCGGGCGTCGCCGGTAAGGGTCATGGAGATCCCTGCGGCGGCAACAACGGAATCAAGGCCGCCGAAGTTATCTTTGACGGCCGCAAATGCTGCCGACACTTCGGGCTCCTGGGAAGTGTCGACCGCGAACTGCATTACCTCACCGCCGAGGTTGCGCACTTGGTCGCTCGTTTCATTTAATTCGTCCGAGCGGATATCGAGCAGGGCAAGACGAGATCCGTCCTGCGCGAAGCGCAACGACGCGGCACGACCGATCCCACTGGCGGCGCCGGTGATCAGCACCCGCTGCGGTGACTTTTGGCTCATCGTACTCTCCGTTTCCCGACCGCCGAGTCCGGTTGGCTCATGTTGCCCGCTTTATCGAAGTGTGGGGTTCGCCCCGCTCAAGAGCCTACACAGACCGTGCCCCCTTGGCGGTGTTGGGCTCCGGCGCCACCGGCTCTAGGAACGTGGACTTGCCACGCACCGCCTGATCGGCGACCCGCGCATGGGCTCAAACTTCATCACCCCGCCCGTTCGGGTTTGTCCTAACCGGTCAACCTGGACAGCCCCAGCCACCGAGCAGAGGGCAACCGGCGCGCGTCTTGGCCGTTGACCGCTCAGAAAAGGGCGGGCATTGCTCGCTCGGCCAGTGACGCGATCGACTGGCCAGTTTTGCAATTGGCCAGTTGCACACGGATTTTTGGGCAAGAATGCTTCGGCCGGAAGGTGTTCGGCTAGGCCCGGCACGGCACCGGGCTTCGCTACTCTCTGTACCTCGGGTGTCGAAAGGACGAAACCATGCCGATTGCCAACGGCCCAGGATTACGAGCTCGTTTTTGGTTCGAGGTGATGATGGCGTCGGTCACGGGGTTCGTGGCCGTCCTGACCTTAGCGTGGCGGGACTGGATCGAAACGGTCTTCGGGGTCGATCCCGACCACGGGAACGGCTCACTGGAATGGGTGGTAGTGGCCGTCCTGGCCATCGTCACCGTCGCCCTGGTGGCGGGCGCCCGAGTGGAGTGGCGGCGGTCCGCCCGACCGGCGACGGAGGCCTGAGCGACATGCCGACGCGCAGAGAGCCAACCGGAGATGATGCCCGCCGGGAGCGCGCCCGCGAGCGGGAGCACCGCGGCGAGCATGGTCGCGACGGCGACGAGCACGAAGGTGACGACCCCTTCCGCCACGCCAGCATCATCCGGCAACGTTGGCGGGGAGGGGCGCCGCCCACCCCTGAGCGCCTGACGACCGCCTTGCAGCAGTGGCAGGCGCTGCCCGGGGCGGTGGTAACCCCGGCCACTTACCTGCGCGACGAAGAGGCGACGACCAACGAGGACGGTGAAGGATGAGCCTTAAAGGGACCGTCTGGGGGCCCATAGGGCCCAGTCCGATAAACGAGCCGACCAGTTCCGACAACGGCCTCGTCACCTGTGTTGCCGTCAACCCGAACAACACAAACGTGCTCTACCTGGGAACGGCCCAGGGCGGGGTGTGGCGCAGCCAGGACCAAGGCGTTACCTGGACGCCGATATTCGACAAACAGCTGTCTCTCGGCATTGGCGAACCGGGTGGCATTGCCATCGATCCCAACGACACCAGCGTCGTCTACGTAGGCACCAGCGGTCTGCTGGGCAGCCTGCAGAACGACACGATCATCCGGCCGCCATCCGCCGGGTTGTTCAAGTCGACCGACGGTGGTGCCAGCTGGGTGGCGGTAGGGTCCGGGTACCCGACGGGGAACACCGGCAACGCCACGCAATTCACGAGCCAGAACATTCACGTCGTCGTCGTCGATCCGGCCAACAGCGACGTCTTGTACTTGGCGTCGGACTCCGGAGTGTTCACCTCTTCGAACGGGGGGCTCGACTGGACCATCGCCACCGGCATCAACGGCGACGCGTGGTCGCTGGCGCTGGACCTGTCGACCCCGGCCAATGCCCGGATCTTGTACGCCGGTGTCACTGGCTCGGGTGTCTTCAAATCGACCGACGGGGGCCAAAGCTTCGCCCAGGTCCTTAGCGCCACCACGCCGGCGGTAGTCCCGGCGCTGGCCGGCCAGCCGTTCACTCGGACGGTCGTGGCCTTGGCGCCGCCCACGTCGCCGCCTGACGTCAACGGTGTGCAGGTCATCTACGTCACGATGGCCGGCGCATACAACGCCGCCGTGGACCCGATCGGCGTGTTCATCAGCACCGACCAGGGCCAAACGTGGGCCCAGCAGGGGGCCTCCTCTCTGGCCGGGACCACCTACGGCGGCTACGCCCTGGACATGATGGTGGACCCGGCGTCGCCCGGCGATGGTGTCCACGACACCTTGCTGGTGGGCTGCATTCAGCAGTTCCGCTCCACAAACTCGGGTGCCAGCTTTACGGCCCACAGCGTCGGGCACGCAGATACGCACACCTATACCGCGGTCCCCCAGTCCGGCGGGGCAAGCACGGTGGTGTATTGCGGCTGTGACGGCGGCGTCGACCAATCGACCGACGCCGGCGTGACCTGGACGTCACGCAACGGCGGCGGCCTGCAAACGGGCCTGTTCTACAACATCGCCATCAGCCCCGATGCCACCGCCAGCGCCACTGCCGGCGCGCTGCAGGACAACGGGGTCCTGACCACCGCGGGCGTCGCGGCCCCGGCGTGGAATGACACCACCGGAGGCGATGGCTGGGACGTGACCTACGACGGTGGCGCCCCGCCGCTGTTGTATGCCAGCAGCGGCGGCCCGGTCACCAGCATCCAGAGCTCCAACGACCACGGCCAGACGTGGTCGGCCGACTTCGCCCCGCCGTGGACGGCCGCCGACAACCAAAACTACGGGATCAACGAGCTCACCGCCGACCCGAGCGCCTCGGGCACCCTATATGCCAGCGGGCTCCAAAACCTTTGGCAGCGCCTCGGGGGCTCGTGGCGGATCATCGCTTCCCTTGGCAGCAACGGCAATGTGGATGTAGCCCCCACCAACGGCAACAACGTGGTCATCGCCGCGGGTAGCAAGGTGTACCTGTCGACCAATGCATTGGCCGCCACGGTCGGGCCGCCCACCGGGGTCACATTCGCAGACATTACCCGCAACCTGTCGGGGCGGCCGGTGGCCCGGGTAGTCTTCGACCCGGTCGACCCGACCGTTATGTACGCGGTTCTCACTGGCTTCGGGTTCGGCAGCGGCGAGAACGTCTTTCGTACCACGGTGGGCGCCACCTCGTGGACCGATATCTCCCCGAACCTCAACGTGGCCTGCGGGGCCATCGCCCTGGACGGGACCACCGTCCCAACGACGCTGTATGTGGGCACCGATTTCGGCGTGATCCGGTCGACCGACGGCGGCGCGTCGTGGTCGATCCTCGACGATATTCACCTGCCACTGGTCCCGGTGTTCGACCTCAAGTTCAACGCCACCGCCGGCGTCCTGCGAGCCGGGACTTACGGGCGAGGGGTGTGGGAGTTCCTCACCCCCACCGGCCCGGCCATCGCTATCGGCAAGCAGGACGGGCTGCGCTTCGGCACCGTCTGCGGGGGGCCCAGCTACCTAACGTTGACGGTTTACAACGTCGGTGCCGCGGACCTGGTGGTTTCCAACGTCGAGCGGCTCGTCGGCTCGACCGACTTCACCGTCCTCGGGACACCGGCGACGCCGATCACCATCGCCCCCGGAGCGGAGGTCGAGTTCACGGTCAGGTTCCAGCCGACGCTGGTCGGCGTGGCTGAGATGGCGACCATCCGCATCACCAGCAACGACCCCACGGCGCCGGTCGTCGACGTGGTGGTGACAGGTCAACAGGGCGCGCCGAGGTTGGCGGCCGCCATGGCGGACAGCGGCAACTTCGGCAACGTCTGCCTCGGATCCTTCGCCGACGAGATACTGACGATCAACAACGCCGGTTCGTGCCCGCTGTGGATCTCGAGCATCGTCGGGCCCGCCAATTTCATCGTCCCCACCGTGCTTTCCTACCCGTTGCAGGTGAGCCCGGGCGCCTCCGTTGAGTTAATTATCCGGTTCCAGCCGTCGGCTTATGGCAGCCAAGCGGGGACCGTTACCATCAACAGCAACGACCCTGCGAGCCCCACGACCGTGGCGGTTTCCGGCACTGCCCCGGCCCCCAAAGCCAAACTGGTTATCGCTGACACCGGCAATTTCGGCTCCGTGTGCCTCGGCTCTTTCGCCGACGAGCCGTTGATCGTATCCAACAGCGGCGCGTGCACCCTGACAATCACCGGTTTAGCCACCACCGGCGCCGAGTTCGTCGTCCCCGAGGTGCTCTCCTACCCGCTGACAATCGGGCCTGGTGACTCGCTCACGCTGCCGCTGCGTTTCCAACCGTCGAGCTTCGGGGCCAAGTCGGCCACCATCACCCTCAGCAGCAACGACCCGTCGGGGCCACTGAGCGTCAACGTCTCCGGAAATGTGCCCGCCGGCAAGCTGGCGGTGGCGGGGTCGACGTTCTTCGGCGGCGTCGACGCCGGCTGTTGCGCCGATCGCACCCTGTCGGTCTGCAACGTCGGCGACTGTGCGTTGCACGTGACCAGTGTCGAGTTTCGTCGGAAGAGCCGCCATTGGCGGTTATTGCACAACCCGTTCCCGGCTACGGTTCACCCCGGCTCGTGCCTGCCCGTCGTGATGCAGTACCACGCTGTCGAGCGCTGCGCCCGGGTGTGCGAACTGGTAATAAGAAGCGATGACCCCACTACGCCGGAGAAGGTGATCGACGTCCAGGCCTACACGGTCTGGGACTGCAACTGCCGGGGCGAGGCCCACGGGGAGGGCTGCGGCCGAAAGGACTGCGACGACTGCGGCCGGGGTTGCCACCAGGGGTACCCCTGTAGCTGCTGTGACGATGATGACGACGAGGCCCGCTAGAGGGGTGGTTGCTGCAGCTTGGGCAGGGCACTCACTGTATTGCCGTGCTCGTGTTCGGCGCGTTTGTGGTTGTGGCACCGGTCGTCGTCGTTGTTGCCGGCGTCGTCGTTGCCGGCGTCGTTGTGGTCGTGGCCGTGCTAGTGAGACTAACGGTTGTGGTAGTAGCAGCGGTCGTCGCGGTGGTACTGGCCGGAGACTCCGTCATCGTCGAGGCCGTGCTCGTCAACCCGGCACCCTGAGTATTGAAGATCCGGAGTTCAGGCGGGGAAAACGATGTACGGCCTATTTTGGGGACGCAGTTGTCGGGGTTGCAGCTCAGCTGTACTCCGGCGGACAGTTGATGGCTGCCGCCGGAAGGATCCCGCACGCGCACGGCACCATGACGGACGGCGACCTCGAAGACCGGGTCCCCTTGGCAGGTGGCGGCGAACTGCGTAAGGACGGTGCCGTTGGCCAGCACGGAGCCGTCGCCACACAGGTGTAGCAGGGCGGTGACCCCGAAGACGGTGCAGGTGAGCGTGCCCTGTTGGAGCTCAAGGAGGGCAGTCGGTGGTTCACGGCTGATAGCTTGCCCGTCGGCCTTGCCGACGGCCTGGAGCCAGCAGGTGCTTTTCCCGGCGAAAGTCATGTCGGCGATAGCTGAGCCCGAACTCGACACGACCGAGCCGTCCACCATAGCCCGGGCGCGAACGACCTTGACCGGAGCGCCGGATCCGACACCCAGCATGACCAGGCCGCTCGGCCCGGTATCGCGCGGGTATAGCTCATCCGAACTGGGATGGTGCCCGCCGTGACCACTGTTTGTTGAAGTTGTGCGGGTAGTCGATGCCCCGCTGGCACTATGGTTCGATGAGCCCGCTCCGCAGCCGCACATAAGAACCGCCAGCAGGGCCACGACGAGCGCAAGTCCCCAGCCCGGCCGGCTCCCGTCGAACCGGTGGGCGGAACGGGCCGGATGGCATGGACGGAAGCGGCATCGTCGCTCGGCCCTTCTCATCCGAGAGGCCTCATAGTTCGACCTTGGCCTTTTTGGTTGCGCGGCGCCACTTGCGGAGGTCGTCGGCGAGAGGGGAGACAAGGGCGAGCACTCCCCCGCAGGCGGCCAGGAACAACGGCAGGGCGATGTTGTTTTGCCGGTCCCACCAGGAGTTCACGAGGTTGGGCCCGCCGTCGGTGGCGCGGCTAAGTTTGGACGACGTCAGCGTCAGCTCCGACCCATTGCCCGATATATCCAGATTTGTGTGCACCGGGGCTGCGTCGGTGGCTAAGGCCACCCCGGCCGGAGGCGCCAAGGTGAAGGTACCGGCGCCATCAAGGAGCAGTACCCCGCTCAAAGCTTGAGCATCGACGGCGTTGCTACTGGCCTGGAAGCTGAAGGAGCTTATGCCGCTGAACGTTGTCTCGGGCGGGCGCCCCGCGCCCCCGAACGAACTCCCCGGCTGGACATCGACAGTCAGGCCATCACAGGCTGCATTCAAGATATCTGCCGGGGGGACGACCACGCTGTTGCTCCCGCTCTGCAATGTGAGCGTGGCACCGGGAGTCGGCGCCCCGGCGCACCAAGTTATTGGGCCGCTCCCGTTCAGGTCGAGCTTGACCGTGGTATCAGCCGGGGTCGACGAGCCGGTGCCGGTGGCAACCTTGGCGGCCTCGGCCGGGGTG
>DATJST010000469.1:0-16204 GCA_035503975.1 Acidimicrobiales bacterium
ACGCCCACCGAGCCGTCGGCGTCCCAGTGCCGGAGCCCGGCCTGGACACAACGTAAAACTTCGTCGATAGCCTGGCTGCCGTCGACGGTGACCAGGTGGCCGGTGATCTCGGGCTGCTCCAGGAACTCCGCGTAGCGCACAGCTACCGCCTCCAAGCGCGCACCTTCGTGGAAGATGCTCTCTGTCGGCCTGTTGCCCGGCTCGCTGTCGCTCGCGGTGGCGGCGCTCGGGGTGGCCGCGCTCGAGGTGGCCGCGCGGTGGCCGATGCGGTCGAGGCATATGGCAACGGGGGTGTCGACGTACACCGTCACGTCCGGCCGCGCCCGGCCCGCCGCCCGGTTGATGGCCAGGACCCACTCGGCGGGCACGGCATCAGTGCTCTGGTAGGCCAGCGACGAGAGAAGGTACCGGTCGCACAGGACCCACTGGCCGCGAGCGAGGGCCAGCGAAATGCTGCCTGCCGGCCCGAAAAGGTGCTCAGCGCGGTCGGCGGCGAACAAAAGAGCCATGTGCTCGGCCCAGCTTGCCTGGTCCGGCCACGGCTCGGACCGCAGCGCACGGCTCCGTATATGGCGACCGACGGTCGAACCCGAAGGCTCGGCCGTCTCGAACACCTCTATCCCGTGCGACCTCAGCCACTCGCCGACGCGCTCCAGTTGCGTCGTGCTGCCCGCACCATCCAGGCCCTCGAAGACGATAAAAGGGCTACGGCTGGCGGTCATTGGGAGCGGGCGACCATCAACGGTCGGAGGTCAGGCCGGGTGTCGCGCATAGTCACGACACTAATATCCCGGACAATCGCGGCTACTTGACGGCCAGCTCGACGACCTTCACGATGACCAGGGCGAAGGCCACCACCAGGTAGCCGCGCAGGACGGTGAGGCCGACTTTGCGCTGGGCTGATATGACTGGCTTCGAGAGCCGGTTGAGCGCCGGCATGCGCCATGTCTCCCGGTTATGCCACTCGACTGGCACGGTCAGCAGCCGCGCTGACGCGCGGCGGGACTGCCATGCCATGCCTAGCCCGACCGTCGCGCCCAGCGCCGTACCGCCGAGCAGGACGGCCATGATCTCGGGCCCGGTTATGGCCGGGAAGAGCACGCTGGCAGTCAGGATCACAGACAGGACAACCAATGCCCAGATAACCGCCGCCGTAAAGACATTGAGCCTCTTGGAGTTGACCCACGGCCCGAGCACGTCCTTGTCGTTGCAAAGCAAGAGGAGAAAGACAGTGGCACTCGGCAAAAGTACGCCTGCGAGCGTCTGCACGCCTTCGGTAAGCAGGCCGAGCGGAGCGCCGGGGGTGAGCACGATGGCCCCGGCTACGAGCATGAGCCCGGCATAGCAACCATAAAATCCCTTGGCTTTGCCGACCGGGCGGTGCAATGAGTGGTTGAGCCCGAGCACGTCGGCGCCGGCGTAGGCGGTCGCCAAGCCGACTGCCGCGGCGCCGATGATACTGGCGTCGAGCAGGGCTATGGCAAACAAGTCCCCGGCCAAGCGCGAAACGTAGTGGCCGAGACCTTGGGCGACATCGGCGGCGCTCGTAAAGTTGCCAAAGCCCGGTCGGCCGGCAAAGACGGCATCGGAGAAGCCGAACATGGCTGCCGCGCCCACAACGACGATGGCGATGCCGATCCAGAGGTCGACCCGCTCGTAGCGGACGAAGCGGGGCGTTATGCGCTTGTCGATCACGTAGCTCTGCTGGAAGAAAAGCTGCCAGGGGGCGACAGTGGTGCCCACGATGCCGATAATCAGGAGCATCACGGTCGAAAGCTGCGTCCCGTGGGGCAGCCCGGGCACGACAAAGTTATGCGCCATCTGCCCCATGGGCGGATGAGCGGCGATGTAGATAGGGATGAGGACGAAAGACCCGGCCACCAAGGCCAGGCAGATGCGCTCGAAGCGCCGGAAGCTCCCCGTGCTCACGGCGCCCACCACGACGGCTGTGGCTAATGCGACCGAGGGCAACTTGGGCAGGCCGAAGTAGCCAACGGCGAGGGTAATACCGATGAACTCGGTCACGATCGTGAGTGCGTTCAGGACGAACAGGTCGATGACGCTAAAGGCGCCCCAGAACTTGCCAAACCGTTCCAGGATGAGGCGGGCATGGCCTACCCCGGAAACAGCGCCCAGGCGCAGCACCATTTCCTGGTTGACGTAGAGGACGGGCACGAGCAGGAGCAGTGTCCATAACAGGTGCGTGCCGTAATTTTGCCCGGCGTTGGTGTAGGTCCCGAAGGCCCCGGCGTCGTTATCGCCCACCATGACTATGAGGCCGGGACCGACAATCGCCAGCAGGGTCTTCAGCTTCGCAGAGAGACCGGGGCGGGCGCCCGTGTCGCCGCGGGAGATCGTGCCGAGCGCCCCTCGGATGTCCCCCAAGTGCGCGGTGTCGAGGACTGCGTTTTCTAATTCGTCGCTTCCTTCGGCGCGCGCGCCGCCAATTCGGGCCATCTCCGGCCTCCCTTCACGATCTTGGGCACGCACAAAGCGCGCCGGGACGAGGCATAAGACAGGGTGCGGAGACGCTCCCCCTATGCCGGCAAGTCAGAAGGATCTAACGGCCGAGCCTGCCCAACGAGGCGGGCTGGAAGACTAGGCCTGGGTCGGCATCGGAGGGCGCCAGGTACTTGGGGGTTTGGATTTCACTGGCTCACCTCCTCGGCTCAGGCCTTGTGCAGGTTAGCACATTCTACGTGCTGCAGGGCCGCACGTCAACTGCTAGGTTGCCCGGTGGTGCCATACTCCGGTAGGGTATTGGGCAGCAGCAGCAGCAGCAGCAACGAAGGTTAGGTCACGAGCACGGGGAGGGCGAGTGGAGCGCGGCTACAGCCACAATAAGGAAGATGTCCAACGGCGTCTCAAGCGTATCGAGGGCCAGGTGCGGGGGCTGCAGCGGATGGTGGACGAAGATGCGTACTGCATCGAGGTGCTGACCCAGGTGGCGGCGGCCACTAAGGCCCTCCAGTCGGTCGCCCTGCAGTTGCTCGGCGACCACCTCTCGCACTGTGTGCGGCAGGCTCTCCGGGAGGGCGGCGCGGCCGCGGACGACAAAGTTCGGGAAGCGACCGAGGCGATCGAGCGGCTGGTGCGCACGTGAGGTGGCCCGGAATTGGTGGCTGACCTGCCGGCGGCGGCGCTCGGTGTGACTGGGGTCGCTTCGGACATAGGCGCCGGGCTGCGCCAGGCGTTCGATATGTTCTGGGCCAGCCTGTGGGCCCTGGTCCTTGGCTTCGGACTGTCGGGAGCAGTCCAGGCCTTCGTGCCCAAGGAGCAACTGCGCCGCCGCCTGGGGGCCGGTCCCGGCGGCGTGGCGCGGGCTACGGTGCTCGGCGCCGCATCGTCAAGCTGCTCGTACGCCGCATCGGCGATTGCGCGGGCCTTGGTCGCCCAAGGAGCCGATTACGTGGCCGCCATGGTCTTTCTGTTCGCATCGACCAACCTTGTGATCGACCTGGGGGCGGTATTGGCGAGCCTGGCGGGTTGGCGCTTCGCGGTGGCCGAGACCTGCGGCGCACTCATCATGGTCGTCCTGCTCGCGATGGCTGGCCGGTTCGTGTTCCGGGGCCAGGTGTTGGTAGGCGCCCGCACTCTGGCCGCGGCAGCTTCGCACGCTGCCGCTTCGCACGATGCCGCTTCGCACCGGGCCAGCTCGCACGGGGCCACGCCCGACGACGCCAGCCCGCACGCGCCCAGCCCGCACGGCGCCCGTAGGCGTGGGCCGAACCCTGAGGACGCCAACCGGGAAGACGCCAGACCATCGAGCATTGCCGCCACGGCGGCGGCAAACGAAGCATCTTGGCGGCGGGCAGGCTCGCGGGCCGGATGGACCGACGCCTCTGCTTACGCCATGGGCGACCTCAAGATGCTGCGTAAAGAACTGATTATCGGCTTTACCGTTGCTGGGTTCCTGTCGGCTCTGGTCCCCGCTTCGGCGTGGCAAACGCTGTTTGCCCAAGGTAACGGCGTATGGGCCAACCTCGAAAATGCTGCCGCCGGGCCGCTGCTTGCCGTGGTCAGTTTCGTATGCTCGGTCGGGAACGTGGCCCTTGCTGCCGCCTTGTGGAAGGGTGGGGCGAGCTTTGGTGGAGTTATCAGCTTCATTTTTGCCGATCTGATCACACTGCCCTTGTTGCTCATTTACCGAAAGCAGTACGGGTGGCGCATGGCCCTACGTATGGCCGCCCTCTTTTGGCTGCTGATGTCGCTCGCCGGCCTGGCCACCGAGTACCTGTTCAAGGCGCTCAGATGGGTACCGTCCGCCAAAGTGCATACGCTGTACATGCCCTCGGTGGGCTTAAACGCCACTACGTTCCTTGATGTACTGGCGTTGGCCGTTCTCGCCGCACTCTACTGGGTGAGCCGCCGTCCTGACCCCGCGACTGAAGCCCGCTATGCCACCGACCCGGTATGCGGTATGCAGGTGGAGTGTTCCTCGGCGGCCGTGACGGCGCTCGATGCTGCCGGCAGCACGGTTTATTTTTGCTCGGAGCATTGCCGCGACCGCGATGGCCATCATCCGGGGCGTGAGGGCGCGCTTCCTCACCAAAAGTGGCATGCTAGGGCCATGCCGACGGTGTACGAAGCGATGGGCGGGGACGAGGGCGTACGTGCCCTGGCTGAGGCCTGGCACGCCCGGGTCATGCAGGACGAGGTCGTTAGCCACGCGTTCAGCCACGGCTACCAGCCGGACCACACGGTGCGGCTGGCCGCCTACTGGGGGGAGGCGTTGGGTGGTCCCCCCACGTACACCGAGCTGTACGGCGGTGAGCCATCCGCCGTACGCATTCACAGCGGCTGCGGCGAGCACGAGGAGATGGACCAGCGAGCCATCGCCTGTTTTGACCAGGCGCTGGTGGATGCTGGCTTTTCCCATGACCAACGGCTTACCCGGGTCCTACACGACTACTTTGCCTGGGCGACGACGACGTCCATGGCTCGGTACCCACGGTCGGCCGATGATGTGCCTCCTGGCCTCAGCCTCCCGCGGTGGTCGTGGGACGGCTTGGTCGGCGAAAAGGCCGTTCCTGCGCCCCGATAAGAGGGGTCCTCCCGCTCTTCAATGGGCGGGTGGTTTCTGCGCCTCGATGAGAAAGCGTTGAGCATGCGCCTGGAACGGCCCATGGCACGCGATCTGTTCATGCAGGGCACGCAACCGAGGTAGGTAACCCTCGACGGAGAAGTCGGGGACGGTCCAGGGGACCTTACGCAGGAAATAGACAACGGCGCCGATGTCGTTGAACGTCGTCAGCAGCGGTTCCTCGCGCAGGTCCGTAACTGCCAAGCCGGCGTTCGCCGCGTCGCGCTCAGCCTGTCGCGGGCTGCGGCTGCTAGGCCCGTCCGGGGGCTGGGGGCCCATAAGGAACTCGTACAGCTCGCGATTTGACCCATCGCCGACTTGCTGCGAGAAGAACGTTCCGCCGGGGCGCAACACGCGGGCGACTTCTGGCCAAAGGGTGAGGACCGGGTGCCTGCTGATAACCAGGTCGAACGAGGCTTCTTCGAACGGCAGTGGCTCATCTATGGCCACCTCGGCCACAGTGGCGCCAAACGGGGCCAGGTTGGACCGGGCGATGACCAGGTTCGGCAGCCAGGCCTCGGTGGCCTCGACGCGAAGCGGGGCGCGCGTGCTGCGGCGGAGGACCTCGGAGAAGACCTCCCCGCCTCCGGTCTGGATGTCGAGCACTGCCTCCACCGTGCTCACCCTGTGGACCAGCATGCCGGCGTAGCCCCACGAGGGGCGTTGCTCGGTGGCCCGCCCGTCGAGCCAGCCAAAGCCCCAGCCGTCGACCGGCGCTGCGCCAGCTTCGGCCACCATTTCCTCAAAGTTCGCAGGCGGCACGGCTAATGGCCGACCACGGGCCAGCCGGCTCGGGTCACAAGCCCACCCGTCCATCGATCCGCTCTCGCAGCAGATCGGCGTGACCGATGTGGCGGGCGTACTCTTCGACCATGTGGACGAGGACCTCGCGCAGCGATACCTCGCCCTGGTAGCCGGCCCGTCCGACATAGGGCTTGGTGAGGCCGAGGTCGGTGGATTCGTCGACAAAGTGGTCAGCGAAGGCCACCTCCTCCCGCCAGTACTCCCAGGCCCGCGCCACCGCGGCGGGGTCGGCGACGGCCTCGCTGAAGGCTCGGTCGTGGTCGTCGCCGGCGCTCGCCCGGTAGCGGGACGGGGCGTCTTGTCCCGCCATCACCACCCGGAACCAATAGCGCTCCGCGTCGGACAAATGGCGGACCAGCCCGAGCAGCGACAGGTCTGACGGCTCGACCGACCGGCGGGCCATAGCCTGGGCGTCCAGGCCGGCGCACTTGAGCTCCAGCGTGAGCCGGTAGTCGCGCAGGTAGCCGGCAAGCACGGCTCGTTCGTCGCCATGATGGACAAAAATCCCGCCGATCCCGCGTGGGTCGTTATCGGGACCAACGAACATGTCTTGCCACCCAAACTGGCGCCCGCGCTCCGCGGCGCCCGCCGGCGCGGGGTGATCGGCCGGTTGGCCACTGGGGTTCATGTCGAACAGCATGACCGATGCAGCTCCTGCGCGTCTACCGCCATTCGGCCGACGAGGCTGCCCCGTGGCTTCCTATCGCTGCGCGACCGAGCGCCGGACGATCTCGTCGGCCGCGCCCTCGAGCGCGATCTCATCTCGCTCGCCGCTCCAGCGGTCGCGGACCTCGAGCGCCCCCCGGGCCAGGGCCCTTCCGGCCGTTACGACGAGCGGGGCACCGAGCAAGTCGGCGTCAGCGAACTTGACCCCTGCCGATACCCCCACGCGGTCGTCGTAAAGCACCCTCAGGCCAAGCCCCTGCAGTTGAGAGGCGGTACGCGCTGCCACCTCAAAGGGCTCGTCGTCCTTGCCCATGGCCACCACGTGCACCTGCGCCGGTGCTACCTCGCGCGGCCAGCGTAGGCCAAGGCGGTCAAACGCCTGCTCCGCCAACGCCGCGACGGCACGGGTGACCCCAATCCCGTAGGAGCCCATCGTCACCGTCACCGCCGTCCCGTCGGGGCCAGCGACCTGCAACCCGAACACCTCGGCATATTTTCGTCCGAGCTGGAACACGTGCCCCAGTTCGATCCCGCGCTCGACTTGCAGGGGCTGGCCGCACCGCGGGCATGGGTCGCCGTTGCGGACCTCCACTGCGCCGATCTCGGCGTCGGGGACGAAGTCTCGTCCTCTCACGACGTTGACCATGTGACGACCGGGCTCGTTGGCGCCGGTCACCCAGGCCGAACCAGGCCTGACCAATGGGTCGACAACGTAGCGGGCCCCCAGTTCAGCTAGGTGCTGAGGACCGATGTAGCCCTTGACGAGCGCCGGCTCGCCGGCCAGGTCTTCAGGGCCGGCGGGTTCGACCTCGGTTGGCTCGAGCCGCCCGCCCAGGCGCTTGATATCGACTTCGCGGTCGCCGGGGACCCCGACCACCACCAGCTGCCAGGTGCTGCCCCCGGGGGCGCGGGTCTTCACGACGACGTTTTTCAACGTGTCGGCGGCGGACCAGGTGCGCCCCATCGCCAGAGCGTTCAGGTGGTCAACCAGGGTTGCTATGGTCGGTGTCCCGGGCGTGTCGAGCACTTCTGCCGGCGGGTGAACCTCTAAGCCATCATCATCGAAACGTTGAGCTCGGGGCGGCAGCCCGAGTTCAGCCGCTTCGGCGTTTGCGGCGTACTTGCAGTTCGCGCAGCGGACGAAGGTGTCCTCGCCCGAGGGCGTGGGAGCGATGAACTCTTCGGAAGCCGAGCCGCCCATTGCGCCCGAGACGGCGTACACGATCTGGTACTCGAAACCGAGGCGAGTGAAAATGCGCTCGTAGGCGTCGCGGTGAGCCCGGTACGACCGGTCGAGGCCCTCGTCGGAAATGTCGAAGGAGTAAGAGTCCTTCATCACGAACTCCCGGCCGCGCAGCACACCGGCACGAGGCCGGGCCTCGTCGCGGTACTTAGCCTGGATCTGGAACAGCGAGAGCGGGAAGTCTTTGTAGGAGGAGCACTCGCTTTTCGCGAGCAGAGTGAAAAGCTCCTCATGGGTCGGGGCCAAGAGGTAGTCAGCTCCCCGGCGGTCCTTTAGGCGGAACAGGCTGGCGCCGTAGTCGGCCCAGCGACCGCTCCGCTCGAAGCTCTCGGCCGGCACGAGCGCGGGGAATAGGACTTCTTGGGCGCCCATGGCCACCATTTCTTCGCGGACGACGCGCTCGACGTTGCGCACGGCCATGAGCCCGAGTGGCAGCCAGCTGTAGATGCCGGGCCCGACCCGGCGAACATAACCGGCCCGGACGAGCAACTTGTGGCTTGGCAACTCGGCATCGGTGGGGTCATCGCGGAGAGTGCGGAGAAAAAGGCTCGACATGCGCAGGAGCATAGGGTTGGAGGCTACTAACGGCCCGAGCAGTCGGCAATAAGTTGTCTCCGCTCACCCCAAAATGAGCGAGCAATGTGGGAGTTTCGCGCGCTTTGGCCTTGGTGGCGAGGCGCACTGACAAGCTGCGCATCATATGCGCGCGTAATTTGTGTCCGCTCCCGGCCGGCGCGCGAAAAGTAGCATCCGCTGGCTCGATCTCGGGTGAGCAGGTAGTACTTTTCGCGCGCCGGCTCGGGCGCTGACGGCCGCCGCGAGCGAGCAGCGCCGGCTCGGCGCCTGGCGGGCGGGACGCCGAGCTGACCGGGGACGCCGAGCTGACCGGGACGCCGAGCTGACCGGGATGCCGAGATGACCGGGGCGGTCGCTGGAGGCTGCTCCGAGCAGGTGGCCCGCCCTTGGCGCGAGGTGGGGCTAGCCCCACCTCGGCCGTCGGCTACCCCGCCCCAAAAGACGCCCACCAGCCGTATTCCACACGAAAGGAGAGCCCTTTATCGTTAGTTGTGATGATCACCGCACACTCACTCACCAAGCGTTACGGCGCAGCCACGGCTGTCGACAACCTCACGTTCGAGGTCCCGCCTGGTGTGGTAACCGGCTTTCTGGGCCCGAACGGGTCCGGCAAGTCGACGACCATGCGTATGATCATGGGCCTCGATTACCCCGACTCGGGGTCGGCCCTGATCGGCGGCAAACCGTATCCGGAGCTGGCCTGGCCCCTGCGGGAAGTCGGCGGCCTGCTCGAAGCCAAAGCGTTCCACCCAGCGCGGACCGCCCGCAACCACCTGCGCTGGCTGGCGCTCACCAACGACATCCCGCTCCGGCGCGTCGACGAGGTCTTGGACCAGGTAGGCCTGACCTCCGTCGCCAACCGTAGGGCGGGGAAGTTCTCGCTGGGCATGGGCCAGAGGCTCGGGATAGCCGCGACCATCCTGGGTGACCCGGGCGTACTGTTGTTCGACGAACCGGTCAACGGGCTTGACCCCGAGGGCATTCGCTGGGTCCGGCACTTTCTCCGTGGCTTGGCTGCCGAGGGGCGGACTGTGTTCGTGTCCAGCCACCTGATCAGTGAGATGGCGCTCACCGCCGACAGGCTTGTTGTCATCGGCCGTGGCCGGCTGATCGCCGAGACCAGCGTGGTGGACTTCATCAGCAGGAGCGGCGGCGCGGCTGTCAGATTGGTCACGCCCGATGTGGCCGAGTTCAGCTCGGCGCTTACCGCGATCGGGGCCCGGGTCTCCTACGGTGATGCCGGGTCCCTCACCGTTGAGGGGTTGGCTGCCCCTCAGATCGGCGATGTGGCTGCCCGCGATGGCCTGCGGGTCCACGAGTTGACGCCGATCACTGCGTCCTTGGAGGACGCCTTCATGGAACTGACCCGAGACGAGGTGGAGTACCGCCCCTCGACGCTGGCCGGGGCGGCTGTCGCCGGCGGGAAGGAGTAAACGAAATGGCATACGCCATCCAGAACGCCCCAGGGGGGCATTACCGGACCAAGCACGTCGTCAAGTCCGAAGTACTCAAGATGTTGACCGTACGTTCGACGGCCATCACCGTCGGGCTCACCGTCGTGGCGGGCCTGTTGGTGACCGGGCTGGTTGCGAACGCCAGTCTGCACCCCGCGTCCGGCTCTTACCTAGGCTTCGACCCTACCCAGACCTCATTGATAGGTTTGATCGTCGCCGGGCTCACCGGCGGAGTGTTCGGCGCTCTGCTCATCACCGGCGAGTACTCGAGCGGCACGATCCGGGCCACGATTGCGGCCACTCCCAAGCGGCCCCTCCTCCTGGTGGCCAAGATCGGCGTCGCCGCCGTCGCCGCCGTGGTCTTTTGTGAGCTGCTCAGCTTCGTCTCGTTCTTCCTCGGCCAAGCCATCCTGTCCGGGGGCGGGGCGCCGTCGGCGAACCTGGGTACGCCCGGGGCGCTCCGTGCCGTGGTCATGACCGGCGTTTTCATTGCGCTCATGGCGCTGATGTCGTTCGGTTTCGGGCTGATCGTGCGCAACAGCGCAGCGGCGATCGCGTCGTTCGCGGGCGTGGTCTTCGTGCTCCCGCTCGTGATGCACGGGATATCCGAGCCCGACCTGCGCTACGTCCCGACCAATATCCTCACCAACTCGATAATGTCCACCGTCAACCAAGGGCCTGGAGGCATAGTCCAACCACTCTCGCCATCCGTAGGCTTGCTGCTGATGGCTATATATGCCGCAGCCTCTCTCGCCGTGGGCGCTGTGTTGTTCGTCCGGCGGGACGCTTGAACGAGGCCGGCGCGGAGGTACGCCGGGTGCAGGTCCGCCTCCCAGAGGTGCGCGCCGAACAGGCTAGGCGCCTGGTCAGGCTGATCGTCCGGGAGCCTTTTCAGAAACGTAGTTGGGCGGAGCTGGGGTTCTTCCTCGCCAGCTCCGCCCTGGCATTTTCGGTGATGATCGCTTTGGTCACCCTGACGTTCGCCGGGCTGTCCCTCACGGTCGTGCTCGTCGGGGTCTTCGTGCTTGCTGGGACGTTACGAGCTGCTCGCGGGCTCGGCCGCTGGCAGAGGACGATGGCCCGGCGCATGCTGGGCGAGGAGATTTCTGAGCCCGAACCGGTTGTGGCCCGGCCCGGGTTGTTCGGCTGGTTGCGAGCTTCCCTTGGCGACCCGGCCTCGTGGCGGGCGGTGGTCTACTTCGCCGCCAAGGTGCCGCTCACCGTCTTCGGGGTGTGGTTCGCCCTCAGCGTGTGGCTCGAGGCGCTGCTCGGTATCGCTTCACCTTTGATCGGCGACCACGCGCCCGCCAGGTTCGGCGCCTTTGCCCGGTTCGTGAGCCCCGGTTACTACGGCGCGACCGTCGGGGGCCCGCCCCACTTGCTTACGGTCGTCGGGGTGTTCTTGAGCGGGGCCGCTCTGCTCTTCGTCGCCCCCTGGGCAATGAGGCTGGTTGTCTACGTGGACCGGGCGATGATGCACCTCTTGCTCAGCCAGGGCGCCGGGGCGTCCCGGGTGAGGAGCCTCGAGGAGTCACGTTCCAAGACCCTCGACGCCGCCACCGAGACCCTGCGCCGCATCGAGCGCAACCTCCACGACGGTACCCAGGCGCAGCTGGTGGCACTGGCTATGCGCCTCGGCCAGGCCAAGGACAAGCTCGACCACCTCTCCGTTGAGGATGGCGCCGGCGAACTGATGGCCATCCGGCGCCTTGTCGACGAAGCTCACCGCGGTGCCAAAGATGCCATTACCGACCTTCGCGACCTGGCGCGCGGCATCCACCCGCCGGCGTTGGACACAGGACTGGAGAACGCCCTCACGACCCTCGCCGCCCGCAGTGCCGTCCCGACCGAAGTGATGGTATCGGTCCCCAGCCGGCCGAGCCCGGCCATTGAGCTCATCTGCTATTTCTGCGCCGCCGAGCTGCTGGCCAATGTCGCTCAGCACGCCCGCGCCTCGCGTGCCTCTCTCAGCTGCGCCCAGCACGGCCCGTGGTTGAGGATCGTGGTGCGCGACAACGGCCGCGGCGGCGCCACCCTCAACCGGGGCGGGACGTCGTCGAGCGGCCTGGCGGGCCTCGCCGACCGGGTGAGCGCCGTCGACGGGCACCTCAGTATTGCCAGCCCAGCAGGGGGGCCGACCACAATCACCGTCGACCTTCCCTGCCGTTCGTGAACATGGTTCCCGCCTTGGACGCCGAAGCCATACGTGTCGTGATCGCCGAGGACTCGGCCATCTTGCGGGACGGGTTGGTCCAGCTCCTCACGGACAGGGGCTTCGCGGTCACAGGCGCGGTGAGTGATGCCGTGAGCTTGGAGCGCGCCGTCGCGGCCGGTCCCCCTGACGTGGCCGTGGTCGACATCCGCATGCCGCCAACCTTCACCGACGAGGGCCTACGGGCTGCCATCGAGCTGCGGCGCGCCTACCCTGACGTCGGCATCTTGGTGTTCTCCCAGTACGTCGAGACACGTTACGCCGCTGAACTGCTCGCGGGTGGTGCTGCCGGTATCGGCTACCTGCTCAAGGACAGGGTCGCCGACGTTGCCGACTTCGTGGAGGCGCTAGTGCGTGTGGCGTCCCGCGGCACCGCCCTCGACCCCGAGGTGGTGACCCAGCTCATGGGCGCTTCTCACCGCACCGCCACGCTCGCGGCGCTCAGCGGCCGAGAGAGGGAAGTGCTGGCGCTTATGGCGGAAGGCCGGACAAACTCTGCCATCGCCACCAGCCTTGTCATCTCAGAAGGCGCGGTAGAGAAGCACGTGGCCAACATATTCTCGAAGCTGGACTTGCCAGCCACCTCGAGCGACCACCGCCGGGTGCTTGCGGTACTGCGTTACCTGGAGGGATAGAACAGCCGACCAGGCGGAGCCAGTGGCGCCCGGGCTCGGTCGTGCGCGCCAACAGGCGAGCCTGTGGTCCCTTGCCCGCCGAACTAGTGCGGCCCGATGCCAGGACCATCCCCGGTACACGCGAAGCGGGCCGGGAACGGTCCTGGCGGGAGGCACGATTGCTAGCTGTTCAATATTCCCTTGATCGTCCCTGAGGCCGTGCTGAGTGCCGACTGCACGGACGCGGAACCCGACAACGCGGCCTGGATGGCCGTCCAAACGGCTTCGGACACCTTCGGGTACTTGGTGCCGAGACCAAGTGTGCGCGGATGAGCGTAGAGCGTCTGGTTGGCGTAGACGCTCCACTCAGCGCCCTCTTCCTTCACGTATGTCTTGGCGACGGCTTCCTTGGGCGGCAGGTACCCGAACAACTTGGCCAGCGCAAGCTCTTGTGTGGGTGTCTGCATACCCTGGATCCATTGGAAAGCCATCTGCTGGGCGGCACTGCCACCACTATTGCCAATCATCCAGTCTTCGCCACCCAGAGGCACGATCACGTGTTGACCCGGCACCCGGACGGGGACGGGGACGATCCCGAACTGCTTGCCGTAGTACATGTGCGCTTGCGCGAGGCCCGAGAAGTTCCAGGGGCCGTTGACCATCATCGCCGCCTTCCCCGCTTCGAACTGGCTAGAGGCGGCGGGGGTTTGGCTCCAGTTGAGGCACGCCTTGGACGCCGAACCGTCGGTGACAAGCTCGTTCCAGAGGCTCAAGGCCTGCACGCCGGGCGCAGATGCGATGTTGGAGAAGTTGAACGCGCCCCCATCGCTCCAGAAGAAGGGCTCCCACTGCCAGGTGGTGTCCTCAGCCGCTTCACAGGTCAACGCGATCCCGTAATGTGCCGAAGTCGTTAGCGCCTTGGCGTCGGTAACCAGCTGAGCCCATGTAGCCGGCGGGGTGATCTTGGCCGCCTTCAGCATGGCAATGTTGTACATCAAGGCGATCGAGTTGGCGCCTGCCACCGGCAAGCTGTAATACTTACCGCTGGTAAGCCCTTCGTCGATAATAGCTGGAAAATATCCTTTGGTACTGAAGCCACTGAAACCGCTCAGCGGTACTACTTGGCCCGTTGAGACCATGGTTGACACGAACGGGTTGTCGACAGCCAAGAGGTTGGGCAGGTCGTGGCCAGCTGCCTGAGTGAGAAGTTTCGTGTCCAAACTGGCGAAAGGCACATATGTCCTCGTTATTTTCACACCGGGGTGCGTGGCTTCGAACTGCTTGTTGTACTGCGCCAACGCGCTGATTTGCCCAGGTGTGTTGAAGTAGTCCTCTTCTGTAAGGGTAATGGTCGTAGCAGCAGAGGTGGTTACCTGTGACAGCCCGACCATGGCAAACGTTGCGGCTGCCAAGGCTGCGAAGCCTTTGCGCCCGATCCTTTTCAATTGTTTCACGGTGTTTCTCTCCTTTATGTTGCTAGCTGACAAAGGGCTCAGTCAAGGCCAATGACGCAAAACTGCTAAGCTTTGCCACCCTTATTTCATTTGTCACCCCCTTAAACTCCAATGCACCGTGGGCTCGCGTGCTCCCAGTTGCATCTCGCAGCGGCGGGACCGTCCTCATCGCTAACCCACGACGGATCCTGCTGTGAGGCCGTTCGCTATGTAACGTTGTGCCACCACCAGCATCACCGCCGCCGGCACCATCGCGAAGGCGGCGGCTGCCATGACTGCACCCCATTGAGTCGAGTAGTTCCCAAGGTAGGTATAGATCCCGAGCGTGATCGGCACAATGTTGGTCCCGTTGAGGACAGTCAAGGCGAAAATGAAGTCTCCCCAGCCGTTCAAGAAAGCGAACACGGCGACGGTTATTACCGCCGAGCGCGCAAGCGGTACGACGATGCGGTAGAACGTCTGCCACTCAGACGCTCCGTCGACCCTCGAGGCCTGCATCACCTCGTTCGGCAAGCTGAAAAAGAAGGCCCGCAACACGAGAATGGCGAACGGGATGGCGTAGGTGCCGTCCGCGATGATGAGGCCAGGATATGTGTTCACGAAATGGATCCAATGGAAGACGATGAACAGCGAGGTCGCCAGGACGATGGAGGGGACAATTTGACAAATTAGAAGTGAACTGACAATGACTACGGTCACACGCAGTTGGTACTTCGCAAGGGCATAAGCAGCTGGCACGGCCACGACCAGGGCCAGGGCTGCCGTCCCTGTGCCGACGATCAGGCTGGTGAGCACGTTGCCTGATTGCGCCTGGATCACGGTGCGGTAATTGTCCAACGTTGCGGCATGCGGCAACCAGTAGTAATTACCGCTGAAGAGGGTTTCGGTGGACTCGAACGAAGCCACGACGACGGCGTAGACGGGGAACATCACCACTACCAGGGCGGCCACAGTCGCCAGCGTGCACAGCATGCGTAGGGCTCTCGAACGCTGTAGGCGAGTCATCTCCCCCCTCCGGCGCTGCTCCTCAAGGATCCCCGACTGAGGAACAAGTACAACGGCGAGCAGATCATGGCGAGAACGAGCAGCACGTTGTTGAGGGCCGCACCTTGACCGAAGTTGAACTCCTCGAACGATAAGTTGTAAGACCACGTCGTGATCAGCTGTGTGGCGTTCGCCGGGCCTCCCCCCGTAAGGGCGATCACGAGGTCGAACACCTTGACGGTGAAGACGAAGCCGAGGAGGAAGGTCACCTCGATGACCGGTAGGATCATCGGCACTATTACCATGCGTAGTCTTTGCCATGGACCGGCTCCGTCCATTAGCGCGGCTTCTTTTACCTCGACCGGCACATCCTGTAGGGCACTGTAAAGCAGGAGGGTGAAGAAGGGCACGCCGAGCCAAATGTTGGCGATGAGCACCGTCGGCAGTGCCAGCTTCGGGTCGTCCAACCAATCGATTGCGTGATGGACCAGGCCCACGTCCATGAGCAGTTGGTTGACGGCTCCGCCTTCGAGCTGGAAGAGGAACTTGAAGATGACACCAGTGACGATCAGGGGCAATAGCCAGGGGACGATGATGAGCGAGCGGCCGAGCGTCCTCCCCGGGAACCGGAGGGTAAACAACAGAGCGAGCGCAAAGCCGATTATGAACTGCCCGACAAGGGACCCCGCCGTGAACTCGAAGGTGTGTACTATGGCGGTCCGGCTGGTGGGGTCGTCAAGGATGAAGCGGTAATTTGCCAGCCCGGCGTAAGGTGCTGTGATGTCGGCAATGGTCGCGGGCGACGTCTGCTCGAAGCTTAGCATCACATTATAAATAATAGGTAGAGCAAAAGCGAACAACATGTACAAGATGGCCGGCGTCAGGAAGAGCCAACCCGCAAGTTGCCGCCTCCTCCAGGCGGACAACCGCGCCGCGCCGCCACCACGGGCACCGCTACCGGCTATGGCGGTGCCTGCGGCCAGAGCGCCCCGTTGCCTGTTCATGTTCACCTGGGCCAAGTACGTACCTCACTCCATAGGCATCAAGATCTGGCGGCAAGATGTGGTGGCCGCCACGCGGTTATTTAGTACTGGGCGATAGGTCGCGCAAGGCA
>DATJST010000470.1:0-3509 GCA_035503975.1 Acidimicrobiales bacterium
CGGACTTGATCACGTCCTTGGAGCGGTCCTTGATCTGGATGAACCCGCGGGGGTGCATGGACGCGATGTCCCCGGTCCTGAACCAGCCGTCGTCGGTCCAGCGGTTGGCTTGCCCAGGGGCCTCGTAGTATGACGAGGCGACCCACGGCCCGCGGACCTCCAGCTCGCCCATTGTCAAGCCGTCCCAGGGCATTTCCTCGTCGCCAACACGCACCCGGACCTCGACAAAGGGGAGCGGCACCCCCGCCATCGCGGCAAAGTCGTACTGCGTCTCGGTGCTGGCGTTGCCGAGGTCGCCGATCAGGTCAGAGGTCGAGGCGACCGGCGAGGTCTCGGTCATCCCCCAGCCCTGGACGACGTTCAGCCCGTAGCGCTCCTTGAAGGCGACGATCATTGCCCGGGGCACCGCGGCGCCCCCGACGAGCATGCCGCGAAGGCAGGAAAGATCCCACCGGCCGGGGTTCTCGTCGAGCAGCCGGAGCATGCCGAGCCAGAGGGTCGGCACGCCGGCCGTCCAGGTAACGCCCTGGGTGACGAAGTCTTCGAGCAGGCTCTCGGGGTCGAGATAGGGACCGGGAAAGACGAGCTTCGTCCCTAGCAGCGCTCCCAGGTACGGGTAGCCCCACGCGTTGACGTGGAACATCGGCACTACCGGCAACAGCGTGTCCCGCTGGCTGATCGCCAGCCCGAGGGGTGCCAATGACGCCACGCCGAGGGCGTGCAGCACCGTCGAGCGGTGCGAGTAGAGGACGCCCTTTGGCCGCCCCGTGGTGCCGCTCGTGTAACACATGGCCGCCGCCTCGCGCTCGTCGAGGCCGGGATCGCGCCAGTCGTCTGGGTCCGCTGAACCAATGAGCTCCTCGTAGGAGTCCTCGACGACAAAGACGTGCTCGAACTTGGTACCGGCGCGGACCGCCTCATAGAGCGGGAGCAGGCTGCGATCGACGATCAGGACGCGGTCACCGGCGTGATTGGCGATGTAGGAGACGTCATTGGGGTGCAGTCGAAGGTTGATCGTGTGCAGCACGTAGCCGCCGCAGGGGACGCCGAAGTAGGCCTCGAGGTGTTGGTAGTGGTTCCAGCAAAGTGTCGCGACGCGGTCGCCGCGCTCGAGCCCCAGCTTGCTCAGCGCCACGGCGAGCTGCTTGGCCCGCCTTGCCATCTCGGCGTACGTGTAGCGGTGAAAAGAGCGATCGGGGAGACGGGTGACGATTTGTTGGCCCGCGAAGTAGGTCTCGGCCCGACGCAGCACCGGTGGCAGCGTCAGCTGGAAATCCATCATCAAGCCGTTCACCTGCGGGCTACCCCTTTCTGCAGTGCTAGTCGAGGAGCGCGCTAGCGACCCGTTCCCGATGGCGCCGAGCGTAACCGCCGAACGCCTGGATCCACAGCGCACGCTCGTAATAGCGGTGCAACACGTGCTCCCAGGTGAAGCCGATGCCACCGTGTACCTGGACCGAACGTTCACAGGCTGCGACCGCAGCGTCGGCGACGTAGCTCTTCGCCGCCGCGGCGGCGACCGGCGCTTGGGCGTCGTTGGTGGCGACACACCAGGCGGCCCAGTACGCGAGCGAGCGCGCGAGCTCGGTCTCGATGTACGTGTCGGCGAGCTTGTGGGAGACGGCTTGGTACGCGCCGATCGGCTTTCCGAACTGCTCGCGGGTCTTGGCATGCTCAACCCCGAGCTCGAGGGCGCGCTGCGCTATGCCCGCTGCCTCGAGTGCGAGCGCGGCAAGGGCGCGCGGCAGGACGCGCTCGACGGTGGCGGCGTCCTCAACGACGACGACCTCGTCCACCAGTTCCCGGTCGGGCACGGGGCAACCGGGGAGCGCGGCGCTGAAAGTTCGCTGGCCGGCCGCAACCCGGGCCTGGTCCCGCGGGACGAGCGCCGGCAATGCCAGCCCAACAGTCGCGAAGTAGGGCCCCCGGAAGAGCGCCCGGCCGAACTCTTCGAACAGCACCGCCTCCTCGAGGAAGCCGCGGCCGGCGCCGCCTTGCTGCTCGGGCACGGAGATACCGGTCCATCCGAGCTTGGCCAGCTCCTGCCAGCTGCTCGCCTCCCAGGCTGCCTCGCTGCGGCGCCGGTCGCTGAGGTAGCGGCGCGCTGCGCCACGCAACATCTCCTGTTCTTCGGAAAAAGCGAACTCCATCAGCGCGACCTTGGCAGGCCGAGCACCCGCTCGGCGACGATGCTCCGCAATATCTCGCTCGTGCCCGCTTCGATCGTATTGCCGCGGCTGCGCAACTGCTGGTAGTGCCAGTAACCGTCGTCCTCGCCGCCGAGGATCTCCATCGCCAGCTTGGTCACCCGCTGGTTCTGTTCCGACCAGTGCAACTTGGCGATCGAGCCTTCCGGTCCTGGAACGCCTGTTTTCATGAGTGCGGTCAGCGAGCGGTAGTTGGTGAACTTGAGCGCCTGCAGCTCGATCCACTCCTCGGCGACTCGGTCGCGGACCATGGGGTCGTCCTTGGCGCGCTCGCGCGCCAAGGAGATCAGGCGCCGTACCTGGCCGTCGAGGACGCCGGTGAGGGCGATCCCCAGGGTGCCCCGTTCGTGCAGCAGGGTCGTCATCGCCACCTGCCAGCCGCCGCCCACCTCGCCAAGGAGGTTTTCACGGGGCACGACGACATCGGTGAAGAAAATCTCATTGAATTCCGCCTCGCCTGTGATCTGGCGCAGCGGCCGGACCTCGACACCAGGGGCGTGCATGTCGGCAACCACGTAAGTAAGGCCGTTTTGGCGTTTGGACGCCGGGTCGCTGCGGCCGAGCAATATGCAAAAATCGGCGAGGTGGGCGTACGACGACCACACCTTTTGGCCGTTGACCAAAAAATCGCTTGTCCGTGGCTCGATGCGCGTGCGCACGGAGGCCAGGTCGGAGCCGGCGCCGGGCTCTGAAAATCCTTGGCACCAGATCTCCTCGGCGGAGAGGATCTTCGGCAGGTAGCGCTGCTTTTGGTCTTCCGACCCGTGGAACATGATGGTAGGGCCGGCCATGCCAAGCCCGATCGGGTTGGAGTGCTGGGGCGCTTCGGCGCGGGCGAACTCCTCGAGGACGATCGCTTGGTGGCTGTAAGGAGCACCTCGCCCGCCGTAGCGCGCGGGCCACGTGACACCCGCCAAGCCGGCATCGTTCAGCTTGCGGCTCCAGGCCACGCCCGCCTCGGCCGGCAGGTTGGCGGCGAGGAAGTCGCGCACCTCCGCACGGAACGAGGCCTCCTCCGCGGTGTCTGCGAGGTCCACGCCGCAACTGTACGCGATGTGCCGGGGCTGGGGTAAGGCCGGCTCAGGGTTCGAACAGGAGACAGGTCGTGGTGGCGTGCGCGTAGAGGGAGCCGTCCGGACCGCTCAGCCGCCCTGAAGCCGTGGCAACCCGGCGGCCCGCTGAGACCAACTCTCCTTCGGCTATGACGGTTGGCTCTCGTAGTGTCAGAGCCTTGACGAAATTCACCTTTATTTCGAGGGTGGTGTACGCCCAGCCGCGTGGGAGGGTGGTGTGCACGGCGCA
>DATJST010000471.1:0-12032 GCA_035503975.1 Acidimicrobiales bacterium
GTGTAGGCGTTCAGCGCCTCGGGCTCGGCGGCGTACTCGTACCAGGCCTGCGGCGTGAACGTCGCGGCGTCTGGTTCGTCCGGAGCACTGCCGTACGCCTCCTCCTGGACCACCGCCGTCGCCTCGTCGACCAGTTCCGCCACTGTTTCCGGGGCAACCTGGGGCTCACCCGCCAGCTCTCCGGCCCACTGGGCGAGAGCCTCGTCGACCCCTTCGGCCGAGCCGTTCACGTCATCGTTGCCCGAGCCGGGCCCGAACGGGCCGAAGGCGCCGCTGCCGGCCTGGCCGTAATCGACCTCCGGGCGCGGCGCGAATGGTTGGTCGAGTGCCTCTGAGGGGCCTGCTGGCGAGCCGCCGAAAGCGGTGGCGCCGTGGTCGGCGCCGGGCACCTGGCTGTCGGGGCCGGCTTCGACAGGTGGTGAGGCTATGACCGTGGGGCCGGGCGCCGGTAACGACGCCGGGGTGGAGGGCATGGAGCGCACTTCGGCGACGGCCGAGAGGTCGGGCACAGCGTCCTCGATCAGGTTGGCCGGGATCTTGACCCTCGCGACCAGGCCGCCCGAGTGCGAAGACTGCAATGAGATGGCTATGCGGTGGCGCGAAGCCAGGCGGCCGGCCACGAAGTGGCCGAGGTACCGTCCCGGGACCTCTTCTTGCGAGCCTTCGCCTTCGAGGCGACGGTTGGCGGTCTCGAGGTCGTCGGCGGACATGCCGATTCCGGAGTCGACGATGACGATGACGTAGCCGCCTTCGAGGAAGCGGCCGTAGACGTCCACGGGCGAACCTGGGGGCGAGAAGGTGAGGGCGTTCTCGATGAGCTCGGCCAGGATGTGCACGAGGTCGGTGGTGACCGCCCCGGTGATCTGTGCCGCGTCGAAGTGGTGCAGGCGCAGGCGCTTGTAGTCCTCGACCTCGGCCGAGGCCGCCCGGGCGACGTCCATGGCCGGGACCGCCGCGCTCCACTGGCGGGCAGGGCCGCTCCCGGCCAGGATGAGGAGCGACTCAGCGTTCCGGCGCATACGGGTGGCGAGGTGGTCGAGGCGGAAGAGCTCTTCGAGGGACTCGGGGTCGGCCTCCTTGAGCTCGATCTCGCTGATGTACTCGAGCTGCCTCGTGACCAGGTTCTGGTTGCGGCGGCCGAGGTTGACAAAGGCGTCGGAGAGGTTGCGGCGCAGGGCGGCTTGGCCGGTGGCCAGCTCGACGGCTGTCTTGTTGACCGCTTCGAGCGCCCGGGCCATGCCGGCAACTTCGTCCCGGCTGGTCACCGTGACTTTTGGCACCTTGGGCATTTCCGTGCCGGCGGCGCTGGCTTCGAGGATCGCCTTGACGGTGGCGGGCAGGGTGGCGGTTGCCAGCAGGTCGGCCTGGTTTGCGAGGTCGACGAGCGGCCGCGACACCGACCGGCTGACCATGATCACGAGCAGCAAGCCGATGACCGTCCCAAGGGCGCCGAGGGCACCGAACAGGATGGCCTCTTCCACGGCGCTGGTGCGCAACGAGCTCCCTCGGGCGTTGACCACGGTGGCGATCTGGCTGTCACCGTACGCCGACGGGGTCTCGGTGCTCTTGGTGAGCGCGTTGGTGGTCGGCTCGGTGAAGGCTTGCAGCACCGAAGCCAGGGGAGGGACCAGGCCCTGGGCCATGAACCCGACGTCGCTCTGGATGGAGGAGTTGACCGAGCTCTGGTTGAGCTCGGAGACCGCTGAGGAGTAGGCGCCCGAGGAGAACGAGCCGAGGCGCGAGGACCAGCTGAGATCGGCGCCATAGTCCTGGAGGGCTTGCTGGATGTCACCTTTTTGCGCTGCGCCCGAGGTCATAGCCGCGCTGAAGAGGTCCTCGACCACCTGCCACTGGGCCTCGGTCTGTTCGAGGCTGGTGTACAACAGCTCGACGCCGGTGCGCAGAGTTGCGTCATTGATCCTGGTCGGGACCGTGGCTGTGCCGGCCTCCAAAGTGTCGATGATGTCGGTGTAGCCCTGGTAGGTCGCGGTGACGAGGGGGGCATAGTCCTTCAGGTAGGTCTTGGGCGCGCCCGAGGCCGTGGCCCGGCCGGCCTTGGCCCAACCGTGCCTCACCGACGGCAGGCTGCTCAGGGCACGGAAGGCGGGCGCGTAGATCTGGTCGGCCTGTTCGCCTGCCCCGCTCACGGTGCTCACGAAGCTGTTGAGCGCCTGATCGGTTTGGGTCTCGAGCGATGCGACGTTTTGGTAAAGGCCTTCATATGCCGGGCTCAGTCCTTGCAGGGCGAGCGGGAGCGCGCTCGGGTTAGCGGCGGTGAAGATCGACAGAACGGCAAAAATCCGCTCGGTCTGCAGGGCCTGCACCAGGCCGCCCGGCGCCACCGACGCCTTGGCCAAGGAAGTTTGCTGGTCGACGCTGTTGATCTGCCCCAGGCTGGACACCGCTTCCAACCCCACTACCGCGACCAAGATGGCAAGCGGCACGGCAAATGCGGCAACTAGTTTGGATCGTATGTGCCGGAACACGATGGCCTTTCTTGGTAACTAACTCAGCTGTGTGGAGCTGGAGGATGAGTTTTAGCGGGGAAGCCTTGATTGTTTGAGGCCCGTCCTGCGCAGGGGGCCCCTGAGCCGCAATAACTTTCCTGGGGCGCCGGGTTAGTCGCCAACGAGCACCGGGCGCCGGCTGCGGCTACCGGATATGGTGCTGGCACCCCCGGCTTCTGAAGGCAGCCCAATGGCCCAGCCGAGCACTTGGGGGTCCTCGGTCAAGTAGATGACCTGGCAGCCGCGGCCGGCGAGGGCGCTAACCAAAGTGGCAACGCCCTCGGGCCCGAAGCGGGCGAAGGCGTCGTCTGCGAAAATGGCGTCGTCCCGGTTGAAGTTGTCGCTCGCAGCCCAATTGCTGATCGTCGTGAGCGGGTCGAGGACCGGGGGGCCGGCGGCGACGAGGGCGTCGAGGTCCCGGCGCTCCTGTTCGAGACGGGAGCGGGCGGCGCGCTCGACTCCTTTGGCATGCCCCTCGGCGGCTTGGGCAGACGCCACCGCACCCGCCAGGCGGTCGCGGTAGTTGGCCACCAAGCCCGGCAAGGGGACGCCGGGGCCCCAGTTGGGAGCGCCCGCGGTGATGAGCGCCATGCCGGCGCGCAAGGAGTTGTGGGCCGCCTCGAGAGCCAGCAGAGCGTCCCGGCTGGCCACCCGCGCCTGCTGGGAGAGCTCGTCGGCTTGCTGGACAGCCTCGTGCTTGTCGGCCTCGGCCTTTGCCAGCGCTGCCTGCAGGTTCATGGCCTGCTGGATGACTGCTTCGGGGACGCCTCGGTTGTCTCGCGACTTGCGGGCCTGCTCGAGCGACGTGCTCGCGCTGTGGCGCTGGCCGAGGATGCGGTCGAGCTCGCCCAGCGCGGCGGCGAGCGAACGCGCCGCCTCGGCGTCAGCCCGCACTGCAGCTTCGTAGCTCTCTTCTGCAGCCGCCAAGCGGATGGCGAGCTCGTCGAAGCGGGAGAGGTCTGTGGTCGCGACCGATCCGTCGCGGGAGGCGTTGTCGGCCACCTCGCTCGCCTCCTGCAGAGCGCGCTCGGCATCCGCCAGCCTGGCCCTCTTGTGCTGCACCGCCCCGTCGTGCTCGCTGACCGACGCGACCTCGGCTCTTTTCAGCTCGTCCTCTACGTCCGAGCCCTGGAGGACCCTGCAACCCTGGGTGCTGAGGACCGCCGACACCGCCGCTGCTCGCGCCACCGCTGGCGCGGAGACCACGGCGATGGCGGGGTGCAGGCCCCGGGCCAGCGTTGTCCCATCTGCGTCGCGAAGTTCTTGAAAGCGCACCTCGTCTACTCCGTCTGCTGGATAGCTGGATGTTCTCGGTCTTAGAGTCGGCTCGGAAGAAGACGAACTTGAGCGCCCGGCCCGCCTATCCGCGCAAGTCTTAACTTCGTGGCCGTGTAAAGCCGGGCCGAGCTCGCTGGGCCCCGCGAAACCGCCTCCACGCTCCGCCAGCAGCAGCGGCGTGGGATTAGTAGGCCCCGGCGGTGGCGGCGCTAAGCTTCGGCGTTCGCCCGAGGACTGGCCCCGGGCGGTTCTACCCGATGGGCGGCGACTTCATCGGCCGGGCCGGCCGGTGGTGCCCCAACGGGTGGTGAGCGTCAACGGACCAGCCTCAAGTGGCCAGGAGGTGCGCCAAATTGGTACGAGACGAACCGCCGGCCCGGCCCGGCTTGACCGTCGTCCCCGGGCTCCCGAGCGAGGTTCCCGAACGCGGCCCGCGCCGGCCCGACGTCGCCGCCGACGTCGACGCCATCGCGGTGCTGCTGCTGCTGTCGGGGCCGAACCTGGGCCAACTGGGGCAGCGCCAGCCCGAGGTCTACGGGCGGGACACTCTGGCCGACCACGTGTCGCGCGCCACCCTGGCGGCCGCCGAGTACGGCCTGGCGGTACGCCACGTGCAATCCGAGTACGAGGGTGCCTTGGTGGAGGCGGTACATGACGCCCGGGGCCAGGTGGCGGCGATAGTTGTCAACCCCGGCGCCCTCACCCATTACTCCTGGGCCCTGCACGATGCCCTGGCGGCGTTCGATGGGCCGGTGGTGGAGCTCCATCTGACCAACCCGGGCGGGCGGGAAGCGTGGCGCCGTCACTCGGTGATCACCCCGGTGGCCACCGGCGTGGTCGCCGGCTTTGGTGGGGAGGGGTACCGCCTGGCCGTGGAAGCAGTCGCCGGCCTGCTCCGGGCCAGGCACTGAGCGCCCGCCTGTCGCGCGCCTGTCGCGCGCCAGGCGCCCAGAGCTCTGTCCCGTTTGCGCACGCAGCGCCGATAGGCTCACCGGCCAGCACCATGCGCCTGGCTTATAGCAACCTGGCCTGCCCGGAGTGGCAGTTCGAACGGACGGTGGAGGCGGTGGCCACCTATGGCTTCGACGGCCTCGAGGTACGCCTTTTCGACGGTGAGGTTGTCACCCCGGCGCTCAGCGCGGTGTCGCGCCGGCGGGGCGAGGCCGCGCTGCGCCACAGCGGGGCACAGGTCTGCGCTCTGGACACCTCGCTCCAGGTGACGGCTGAGGACAGAGCAGCTTTCCTCCGCGACGTGGAGGCGATGGCCGAGATAGCCCAACAGTGGGGTGCGCCGCTGCTGCGGCTCTTCGGGGGCAAGCTCCCGGCCGAGCCGGCCGCCCGCGCCGCGGCGTTGCAGCGTGCCGCCGGCGCGCTCGTCGAGGGCGCCGCGGTGGCCGCCGCCTACGGCACCCGCTTGGCGCTCGAGACGCACGACGACTTCTCCAGCGCCCACACGGTGGCTGAGGTGCTCGACCAGGCCGCTGGCAGCGCGGGGGCCGTGTACGACTCCCACCACCCGCACCGCATGGGCGAGATGCCGCGCGAAGTGCTCGAGGTGCTCGGCGGGCACGTGTGGCACGTCCAAGCCAAGGACGCCGTCCGCCTGCCGGGCGACGACAACTGGCGGCTGGTACCCCTGGGCGAGGGAGAGGTGCCGGTCCAAGAGATGCTGGCGCAGTTGCCCAAGGCCGGTTACAGCGGGTGGATCTCGCTCGAGTTCGAAAAGAAGTGGCACCCCGAGCTCGCCCCGCCGGAGCTCGCGTTGCCCCCACAGGCCAAGTTGCTGCGCTCGTGGGTGGAGGCCCTGGCATGAGGACAACGGGCCCGGGCCGGTGAGCCCCGCGCCGGCGCCGGCTGGGCTGCCCGATGAGGTGGGCTTCGGCCTGATCGGCTGCGGCGTGATCGCGCACACTTTCGCCGCCGCGATCGGCGGCCTCGAGGGCGCCCGCCTGGCTGCCGTCCACGACATCGATGCCGCCAAAGGCGAGAGGTTTGCCGCCGACTACGGCACTACGCACCATGGGTCGCTGGCCGGGCTGCTCGCGCGCGACGACGTGCAGGTCGTCTGCGTGTGCACGCCGAGCGGGCTGCATGCCGAGCTCGGGCTGGCCGGGGCGGGCGCGGGCAAGCACGTCGTGGTCGAAAAGCCGATCGATGTCAACCGCCAGGCCGCCCGGCGCTTGATCGACGGGGCGGCCCGTGCCGGCGTCAGCCTCAACGTGATCTCCCAGCAGCGTTACAACCCCGGTGTGCTCAGGGCCAAGGAGCTGCTCGAGGCACGGCGGCTCGGCGACCCGCTCTTCGTGCAGGCGCGCGTGCCCTGGTACCGCCCACAGTCCTACTACGACAGCGCGCCATGGCGGGGCACCTGGGCGCTCGACGGCGGCGGCGCCTTCATGAACCAAGGCGTCCACTACGCCGACCTGCTCTGCTGGCTGTTCGGCCAGCCCGAGGTGGTGGCCTCGCACTGCGCCAACATGGACCACGACAACGAAGTCGAGGATCTCGCCCTGGCCATCTTGCGCTTCCCGGGCGAGGCGCTCGGCACGCTGGTCGCGAGCACGTTGTCCTACCCGGGCTTCTCGACCGTGCTGAGCGTCAACGCGAGCGGGGGCAGCCTCGAGCTCGTTGACGGCGCTCTGGTGACGCTCGAACTGAAGGGCGGGGAACCCGTCGAGCTGGGCGACTGCGGCAGCCTCGCGATGCCCGAGGGGCACCGGGCGCAATTGGCCGACGCGCTCGGCGCGCTGCGCGCCGGGGAGCCATCGCCCATTTCGGGCGAGGACGGTTACCGGGCGCTCGAGCTCGTGCTCGACGTCTACCAAAGCGCCGGCTGGGGCCACGCCTGAGCAGCGTTTAGGGCTGGAACACGATGGTTTTGCGGCCGTGCACGAGGATCCGGTCGGTCAGGTGCAGGCGCACCGCCCGGGCCAGGACGACCGTTTCCAAGTCCCGCCCGGTTTGGGCCAGGGCGGCGACGCCGTAGCGGTGCGAGACCCGCGCCGTGTCCTGGTCGATGATCGGGCCTTCGTCGAGGTCGACCGTGGCGTAGTGGGCCGTCGCGCCGATCAACTTGACCCCTCGGGCGTGCGCCTGGTGGTAGGGCTGCCCGCCGGAGAAGGCGGGGAGAAAGGAATGGTGGATGTTGATCACGCGCGAGGGAAAGGCAGCGATCACCCTGGAGGACAGGATCTGCATGTAGCGGGCGAGCACCACTAGCTCCACGCCGGCCCCGGCGAGCAGCTCGAGCAGGGCTTGCTCCTGCTGGCCACGGGTCTCGTTGCTGACGGGCAAATGGTGGAACGGGATGCCGAAGCGGCCCACCAGTCCGGCGTGGTCGGCGTGGTTGGAGGCGACGAGGGCGGGGTTCCCGGGCAGTTCGTGTGCGTACCACCTCCCGAGCAGGTCCATGAGGCAGTGCGGCTGGCGCGAGGCGAGCAGGGCCACCTGGCGGACCTCGTCTGAGTAGCGGACGCTCCAGTCCATCTGGAGCGGCCCGGCTACCTCGGCGAAGCCCTCCGACAACTGCTGGCGTGACATCTTGAAGCTGTCCACCCGGAACTCGACGCGCTGGAAGAACATCCCCTCCTCCTCGTCGTTGTGCTGGTCCGCCTCGGTCACGTCGCCGCCGTGGCGGTAAATGAACTCGGCTACCGCGGCCACCAGGCCAGGGCGGTCGGGAGCTGAGAGCAGGAGCCGTGCCGTCGGAGGGCCCGGGTGGCGGGCGCGCAGTGCGAGTGGGTTGTCGCTCATCAGGGCTCAAGCGTGCCACGATGTCGTCTAGTGGCGCCGCTCGACCGCAAGACCGTGACCGCCCACTCGTGGCCGCCCATGGACATCGCCGGCCGGCTGTGCCGGGCGCGGGAGGCGGCCGCGGCGGCCGGCTGCGACGCGGTCGTCATTTCCCATCTCGCCAACGTGCGCTACCTCACCGGGTTCCGCGGTTCGGCGGCCAAGTTCGTGCTGGGCACGGACAGCGACCTGGGCGTGCTCGTGACCGACGGGCGCTACGCCACCCAGGCGCCGGCCGAGCTGGCGCGGGCGGGAGCCGAGGCTCGGGTGGAGGCGTTGGCCGCCGACGAGCAGCTCGAACTGTTGGGTGGGCTGACATCCGGGCTGCCCCGCGTCGGGTTCGAGGCCGAGCACGTCGCCTGGGGGGAGCGGCGGCGGTGGGGGCGCGGCTGGGCGCGTGGGCACAGGCTCGTGCCCACCACCGGGCTCGTCGAGGGCCTTCGATCCTGCAAGGACGCAGGCGAGGTGGCGCGTGTGGCGGCCGCCGCCCGGCTCGCCGACCAGGCCTACCGTGCCGTGCTCGCTTTGCTGGCGGAGCGGCCCGAGGAGGCCGAGGTCGCCTTGGCACTGGACAGCGAGATGCGCCGGCGCGGGGCTGACGGGCCCGCCTTCGCGACCATCGTGGCGTCGGGGCCGAACGCTGCTGAGCCCCACCACACACCGGGGTCACGCCGGGTGCGGCGGGGGGAGCTGGTCGTGCTCGACTTTGGGGCGCGGGTTGAGGGTTACTGCTCCGACATGACCCGCACCGTGCGCGCCGGCGGGGAGGAGGGCGAGCTTGCGGGCGAGCTGCGCGCGGCCGCGGGCGCCGTGCTCGCCAGCCAGGACGCCGGGTTGGCGGCGGTGCGCGACGGCGCTGGCGGGGCCGAAGTGGACCGGGCCTGCCGTGAGGTGATCGAGGCCGCTGGCCTGGGCGAGTACTTCGTGCACGGCACCGGTCACGGGGTTGGGCTCGACATCCACGAGGCACCGTCGCTGGCCAAGCGCTCGAGGGATATACTCTCGCGCGGTCAGGTGGTGACCGTGGAGCCTGGGGTCTACGTCCCCGGGCTGGGCGGGGTGCGTACCGAAGACACCGTGGTTGTCACCGACGCCGGCTGTGAGGTCCTGACGTTGACGCCCAAGCAAGCCCATATGCTGCTCGGAGGGCAGCCTCCGGGCGCTCGTTGCGCGCCCCCGGCGCCAGGCCGCAAGGGCGCCAAACCGAAGCGGCGCCCCAAGGCGAAGTCTCTCACTGCGAACAGCACATAGTCCCAAGGAGTCACCTCGATGGCTGCGGTTTCGACGAACGACCTCAAAAACGGCATGACCCTCAACCTGCCCGAGGGTCTTTTCTCGGTGGTGGAGTTCCAGCACGTGAAGCCGGGCAAGGGTGGCGCGTTCGTGCGCACCAAGCTGAAGAACATGCGCAGCGGTGCCGTGATCGACCGCACGTACCGTGCTGACGAAAAGCTCGACCAGGCGATCATCGAGAAAAAAGAGATGCAGTTCCTCTACACCGACGGTGGCAACTACGTCTTCATGGACAACAGCGACTACGAGCAGTTGAGCGCGCCGCGCGACGCGCTGGGCAGTGCCGCCAACTTCCTCAAGGAAGGGGACTCGGCGTTGCTCCAGTTCTACGAGGGTGAGATCCTCGGCGTCGACCTGCCCGCCGCCGTCGAACTGACGGTCAGCCAGACCGAGCCGGGTGTCCAGGGCGACCGGGTGTCGGGCGCCCGCAAACCGGCCACGCTCGAGACCGGCTTGACGGTCCAAGTCCCGCTCTTTGTGAACGTGGGTGACAAGGTGAAGGTCGACACCCGCAGCGGCGAGTACCTGACCCGCACCGGGAGCTAGCCCTGTACGGCCTCGGCAGCCGCCGAGGCGCGCGCGAGCGCGCCCTCGAGCTGCTCTATGAGTCCGAGCTGAAAGAGCAGCCGGTGAGCGCCATACTCGACGAGCTGCCGGTCGCACCCCAGGCCTACACCGTGGCCCTCGCCCGCGGGGTCGAGGAGCACCAAGCGCGCATCGACGAGCTGATCGCCGCCAACGCCATCGACTGGTCGCTCGACCGCATGCCCGTGGTCGACCGTGCTCTGCTCAGGATGGCCACCTACGAGCTCGGCTGGCGCCCCGACGTGCCCACGAGCGTGGTGATCTCCGAGGCCGTCGAGCTCGCCAAGCTCTATTCGACCGACGACTCGGGGGGGTTCGTGAACGGCATGCTCGCCTCCATCTCGCGCCACCTGCGCCCAGGTGAAGACACCGAGGGCGGGGCGCTGCCTTATCCAGCCGGCAGCCCGGGGCCGTCCTGAGAACTGCAAACCCGGGCCCGCCGCCAGCCACCCGGTATGCTGGGGCCCGACCGTGAAGCCAGTCCAGCGAGGCGACCGGGGCCGCCGCGACCTGCCCGTCCGCCCCGGTTTTTTGGGCGAGGACCTGCCCACCCGGCGGACAGAGATGCTCGGCCTGGCCGGCTCGGGGGCCCGCTGCGGTGCGTGAGGTCCTCTTGAGAGGGGGGCTGGTGGCTGGTCCCGGGGGCGCTCGCCAAGCTGACGTGCTGGTGCGCGGCGAGCTGGTGGCCGAGGTCGGCCCGGACGCGGCGGCGGGCGCTTCTGGGCGCGCCCGAGTGCTCGACGCGGCGGGCTGCATCGTCGCCCCGGGACTGGTCGACCTGCACGCGCACCTGCGCGAGCCGGGAGGCGAGGAGGCCGAAACGGTCGCGACAGCCTCGCGGGCGGCGGCGCTCGGTGGCTTTACCGCGGTCGTCGCCATGCCCAATACCGAACCCCCGGCCGACAGCGCGGCCGTGGTGCGCCACGTGCAGCAGCTGGCCAAGGGCGCGCTCTGCGACGTCTACCCGGCCGGGACGATCACGGTGGGCCGCCAGGGGCGCACCCTGGCGGCCATGGCCGAGATGGCGGCACTCGGTGTCCGCATCTTCAGCGACGACGGCGCCGGAGTGCAGGACGCTGCCCTCATGCGCCGGGCGCTCGAATGTGCCTCGGCGCTTGGGGTAGTCATAGCCGACCATTGCGAGGAGGCCTCCCTGGCCGGTGCCGGGTGCATCAACGAGGGGGCCGTCTCCAGCCGCCTCGGGTTGGTGGGCCGGCCGCCTGTGTCGGAGGAGGTCATGGTGCTCCGCGACCTCGCGCTGGCCCGCGCCACGGGCGGGCGGCTGCACCTGCTCCACCTCTCGACCGGGGCCGCGGTGGCCGCCGTGCGCCAGGCCAAAGCCAACGGCGTTGCCGTGACGGCCGAGGTCACCCCCCACCACCTGGCGCTCACCGAAGACGCGCTCAGCGGGTGCGACCCCCTGTTCAAGGTCAACCCGCCGCTGCGCTCCGAGGCCGACCGGCTGGCCGTGCTGGCTGGCGTGGCCGACGGGACCATCGACGCCATCGCCACCGACCACGCCCCGCACCCCGCGAAGGCCAAGCAGGTGGCGCTGAGCGAGGCGGCCCCGGGGATGCTCGGCCTGGAGACCGCTCTTGCGGTGGTCATGCACGGGCTCGGGCTGGACCTCGACCGGGTGCTTGCCGTCCTGTCCCGCCAGCCGGCGCGGATCGCCGGCCTGGCGGGCACCCACGGCGGGCCGGTGGAGGCTGGGGCGGCTGCCAACCTGTGTGTCATCGACCCCGCCCGGCGCTGGACTGTACGCCCCGAGCTCCTGGCCAGCCGCAGCCGCAACACTCCCTTTGCGGGCCGGGAGCTGGTCGGCAAGGTGCGCCATACCTTGTTGGCCGGAGAGCCGGTCGTCTGCGACGAAGAGGCGCAGAGATGAGCCCACCGCGCTGGCGCGACGGCCTGCTCGTGCTGGCGGACGGTTCGGTCTTCGAGGGCGAAGTACTCCTGCCGGAGCCTCCGGGCCCGCCCGCTGGCGGCGCCGCACGGGACGGCGCCGCGCGGGAGGGCGCCAGCGCTGTGGCGGCACCGGGACCGGCCACCGGGGAAGTTGTTTTCAATACCGTGATGGCCGGTTACCAGGAAGTCCTCACGGACCCTTCGTACGCCGGGCAGATCATCAGCTTCACCTACCCTCACATCGGCAACTACGGGGTCGCCCCCGACGACGACGAGAGCCGCCGGCCGTTCTGCCGCGGCCTGGTCGTGCGCGAGCTGACCGGGCGTCCGAGCAACTGGCGGGCGGCCGAACCGCTCACCACTTTCTTGGCGCGGCACCGTCTGGCGGCGATTGCCGGGGTCGACACGCGCCGCCTGACCCGCCACCTCCGTGAGCGTGGTTCGATGCCCGGTGCTTTCGCTCCCGTGGACGGGGAGGAGGGTTCCTTCGACGAGGCAGCGCTGGCCCGTGCCGCCGCCGCCGAACCCCGGACCGAGGGTCGCGACCTCGTTGCCGAGGTCACCTGCCGGGAGCCGTACTGGTACGGGAGCGGCCAGTTCGACGTGGTCGCGTACGACTTCGGCATCAAACGCAACATCCTGCGCAACTTGGGCCGGGTCGCTCACGTG
>DATJST010000472.1:0-4158 GCA_035503975.1 Acidimicrobiales bacterium
GAGCGGTACATCGAGGCGTAGGGTCCCCTGGTGTAGGGGAACTGGCCCGGGAGCTCCGCACCATCGGGCCCGTACACCGCCTGGACCGGGATCCCGGACATGGTCTCGAAGGTGGCCCGCCGTTTCGGCGACCGCTCGAACTCCTGTTGCCAAAGGGCCCGGTCTGCTGGCACGCCTCTATATTACTTTGAAGTCAAACTAAATGCGGCGGCACCGTGGTCAGCTCCTGCCGGAGCTGCTCAGGCGCGACCGGCCGGCCGGCCAGGTTGTTACTATCGACGTAGGGAAAATTCAACGTTGACCGGGGGCCGGGCCGTGCAGGGCGCCGGGATCCGATTCGTCCCACCAGCCGGAGGGGCAAGGAGCAGACGTCATGGCCAACACCGACATCGATCTCGGGCGGTACCAGCTGGGTTGGGCCGATGAGGAGGACTACGTCTTCAAGCCCAAGAAGGGCTTGAACGAAGAGATCGTCCGCGAGATGTCGGCCATGAAGCACGAGCCCGACTGGATGCGGGACTTCCGGCTGAAGGCGCTCGCCCGCTTCGAGCGCAAGCCCATGCTCGAGTGGTTCGCCGTCAACATGCCCCAGCTGGACTTCGACGACATCTACTACTACATCAAGCCCACCGGCGGGCAGGTGAAGGACTGGAACGACCTTCCCGATTCCATCAAGAACACCTACGAGAAGCTGGGCATCCCAGAGGCGGAGCGCAAGTACCTGGCCGGTGTCACGGCGCAGTACGAGAGCGAAGTCGTTTACCACCGCAACCGTGAAGAGCTTGCCGCCCAGGGTGTGCTTTTTTGCGACATGGACACTGCTTTGCGCGAGTACCCCGAAATTGTAAAGAAGTACTTCGGCAAGATCATCCCAGCAAACGACAACAAGTTCGCCGCGCTCAACTCTGCGGCTTGGTCGGGCGGCTCGTTCATCTACGTCCCACCCGGCGTCAACGTGGACATGCCGTTGCAGGCGTACTTCAGGATCAACGCCGAGAACATGGGCCAGTTCGAGCGCACGCTGATCATTGCCGACGAAGGCGCGCAGGTGCACTACATCGAGGGCTGTTCTGCCCCCGTTTATACCTCCGACTCGCTGCATTCGGCCGTTGTGGAGATCGTTTGCAAGCAGGGGAGCCGCGTCACCTACACCACGATCCAGAACTGGTCCAACAACGTTTACAACTTGGTGACCAAGCGGGCCTACGCCGAGGCCGAAGCCCATATGGAATGGATCGACGGGAACATCGGCTCGCAGCTCACCATGAAGTACCCATCGGTGTACCTGATGGGGCCCAAGGCCTCGGGTGAGGTGCTCTCGGTCGCTTACGCCGGTGCCGGCCAGCACCAAGATGCCGGGGCCAAGATGGTGCACGCCGCCCCGGAGACCACCTCCACGATCGTGTCCAAATCGATCTCCAAGGACGCCGGCCGCACGTCGTACCGCGGGCTGGTGCGCTTCGAAGAGGGCGCCAAGCGGTCCAAGAGCTTTGTGCGCTGCGACGCGCTCCTGCTCGACGAGAAGTCCCGTTCGGACACGTACCCCTACATCGAGTTCGGTGAGCACGACGCCCAGGTGGGCCACGAGGCGACTATCTCCAAGGTGGGCGACGACCAGCTCTTCTACCTCATGAGCCGAGGTCTTTCCGAGCAGCAGGCGATGAGCATGATCGTCAACGGTTTCATCGAGCCGGTGACGCGCACGCTGCCAATGGAGTACGCCGTCGAATGGAGCCGCCTGATCGAGCTCCAAATGGAGGGCAGCGTCGGCTAGCGGCGCCCACAGGTCCCAAAGCCGCGCCCGCGTCCGGGGGGTGGGGCGTGCCTGCTCGTCCTAAGATCCACCCTCATGGGAGCGGCTCTGGCCTTAGCCATCATGCTTGTAGTGGTGGTGGGCATCTTGAGCCTTGCCGTCAACGCCCAGGGCCCGTTCCAGGGCAACGCCCCGGCCGGCGCCGGCTCTCAGCGCCCGACGCGGCCGGCGCGCTCCGGCCACCCCGGTGGCGCCGCTGCCCCGCCCGTGGAGCGGCCGCCCCGACGGGCGCCGCGTGAGCGCAGCGAACGCATACGGGACCGGGACAAACCGCCGGCTCCTGCGAGCTCGTCCTCGCCGCCTGCGGACCGGCCCATCGAGGCCGAGGTACCTGTGGGCGACCTCAAGCCTCTCAACGCCGAAGGGCAGGCCACCGTTATCTCGGTCGTGGACGAGCGCACGCTCGGGCCGGTGACGCGCAGCCGTCTCACCCTCAGGATCGAGCCCACCGATGGCGACCCGTTCGAAGTCACCACCCGGGTGGCCTTCCCGACGCCCGAAGAGCGCGCCCGGGTGAAAGTCGGCTCCACCATCCCGGTGCGTTACGACCCCAACGACCATCGTCGGGTCGTCGTCGAGATGGACAAAGACACCGGAGGCTGAGCTCTCGTGGACGGGAGTGGGGATGGCGAGCGGGAAGCCGACGGCGGCGCCAGCTCGCCGTTACCCGTCTCGACCTACCCGGGTGGGACCGAACCGGTCCCGCCCACCTCGCGCGTGGCCGGTCCAGGCAGGCCGTTCATCGGGCGCGGTTACGCCGACCGGGCGGAGGCTGGCCGCGTGCTGGCAGCCGAGATCGCCCGCAGTGCCCCGCTCATTAGCCCCGTGGTGATCGCCCTGCCCCGCGGCGGCGTGCCGGTGGCAGCCGAAATAGCCCGCCACTTTTCAGCCCCGCTCGTGGTCATGCCGGTGGCCAAGATCGGAGCTCCCGGCCATGAAGAGCTGGCGATCGGCGCCGTTGCCGCGGGCGGCGCGCAGGTGCTGAACGAATCGGTCCTTTGGTCGCTGCGCTTGGCACCGGGCGAAGTCGAGGCCTTGGCGGCCCAAGCGGCCGCCAAGGTAGCCGATCAGCTGCAGGCCTATCACGACGCGCAACCGCCGGCTTCGCTCGTCGGGCGCTCCGCCGTGGTTGTCGACGACGGGTTGGCTACCGGCGCGAGCATGAGAGCCGCCCTGGTCGCGGTGCGGCGCCTCGGCCCGGCCGATATCCTGCTTGCCGTGCCGGTCGGCCCTCCGTCGGTGCTCGAGGAGCTTTCCGGGCTGGCCGATTCGTGCACATGCCCGCTGCGGCCCGCCCACATGCAAGCCGTCGGCTCCTGGTACGCGGACTTCACGCAGACGACCAACGCCGAGGTGGCCGAACTGATCGCGGAGCTTGGCCCAGGCCCTACCGAGCGGAGCTGACCCGGGGCAGCAACCGGCGGCCATGGCGCACAGGGGCCAGCATTCGCGACCCCCGGGCACCGAGCCTGAACTGCAGCACGCTCAGTGAGTGCGCCGGGAACGTCCACCCAAAACGGCCCGTGGCGGGCACCTTCCTGAACCGGCTCACCACCGTGACAGAGCTCGGGTAGGCCCGAGTGTTGTAGGCGAGGGGGTTGGGGCCGTCAAGGACGCTGGCCAATACCAGCCCGGTGCGCGCCTGGCTGCCGAGGTCGAGGGTCGTGGCCACGGCGGTGGTGGGGCTGGTGTTCAGCACCACCAGGTAGAGGTGGTGTGCCCGCCGTGCCGCGACCGTTTCCAGCACCGGCGCCTGCCAGCGGCTCCCAGGGCTCATGACCGGGTCGTGGGCCACGGTCGTCGCCAGGCGTTGGCCACCCGCCAGCTCCGACATCAGGCGTAGCACCCAACCCGTTGGTTCGATCACCAGCAAGGGCCCGGGCCCCGCGATCATGGCACTGTCGACGCTCAGGCCCCGTTCGTCGATACCCGGCACCGAAGCGCTCGGGACACCTGGCACGGCCGGCCCCACGGCGCCGCTCAGGGCGTACTTGCCGAGGAAGGGCGTCGAGTCGAGGAGGTACTTCTCCGCTACGGGCAGCCCGTGGTCGGTCCACTCCATCAGCTGCGAGGCCACCAGGAGGCCCTCGTCGAGCGAAAGGTTGAACTGGCGGTCGGCGACCGGCATAGGGGCGACCAGCTGGCCGTACTCGCTCAGGACGATGGGCACGTTCCGCCCGGCGTAGTGGCGCAGAGCTCCTTGCAGTTCGCTGAGCTGTTCCCCCTCCCATATCGGGAAGGCCATGAGACGCTGCTCGTAACGCTCCATCGGCACCTTGGTGTCAAGCGGCTTGGCGTACTTGTGCACCTCGACGCAGTCATAGCGGTAGTGCCGGCCCATTAGT
>DATJST010000473.1:0-5322 GCA_035503975.1 Acidimicrobiales bacterium
GCCGCGGAGCTGGCCGGTTCGGTGGAGACCATCTTGACTGCCGCCTCTCGGGCCGAAGAGTGGCAAGGGGCGGCGGAAATCGAACGACAGGAGCAGCAGAGAGCTAATGACGTGGCCAGCAAGGCGGCCGGAGCGGCACTGGCACTGGCGGATGAGCCATGACGGCAGCTCCCGAGCATGTGGGCGAAGCGCGCCAGGACGGACCGGGGGGGCCTCCGTCTACCTCGCCGACGTCAGCACTCAGGCGGATCGCGGTTCTGTTACGCCACGTCGACACCGAAATTGCGGCCGTGAGACAAGAGGTATCTGCGAGCCGGCGGCTCTGCGTGTTGGACGATGTGCCGGACCTGGACCGAATCCTCGGCCCACTCGAGAGGGCGCTCAGTACAGCCGCCGACACTTTCGAGTTCGAGCCGGCGGTGCTGGACGGACGACGAGCCTTGCGTGCCACGCTCAACATCCTCTGGGCGGACCTGGTGGATACATCGCCTGAAAACCTGCACAAGTACTGGGGGGTAGTCGACATCCCCGACCATTGGCCCCGCCTCCACAGCCAGCTTCTCGCCGCCGTCGAGACAGCCATCGCCGAGCTGTGACCCCGTCCATCCTTTACCCCGACGGCGCCAGGGAGTCACCGTCGCCCCTCCAAGACCGTCAATTTGCGGTAGACCTCAACCTGGACCAGGTTTTCGCTTCGGTGTGCGAAGGCCGCGAGCAGCTCGACCTGCTGTCGCTCTTCTATTCCCCTCTCCATGACGTGGACAGCGTTGTTTACCGCCACCAGGTCATCGCCGACCTGGAGCGCCCTCAGGTACTGGCCGCGGTGCAGTCTTTTGGGCACGGGATGCGCCAGGTACGCGAGCTCTTGCGTAGTATGCGCTCGCTCCATAACCACTGGCAGCAGCGAAGGCTTTTCATAGACGCCGTTTCGGCGTATTGCGATGCCGTAGGGTCGCTGACGGACAAGCTGGTCCGCATGGGACCGGCTTCGCGTGGTCTCGATGCTTTCACCAAGTACCTCAGCGCCTACCGCAGCTCCGCCGGCTTCACTTCGCTAGCGGAAGACGCCGGCGTCGTCCTCAGCGCCCTGGCCCAGATCCGGTACACCCTCCATATCAAAGGCACTCGTGTTGCAGTCAGCCAGTACCTAGGTGAACCGGATTACGCCCAGGAAGTGGAGACGATCTTCGCCAAGTTCAGGGAAATGCCAGCCAGGGAGTTCTTGGCCACGTTCCGTAACACCCTCGACATGGACCCCGTCGAGGGCCAGGTCCTCGACCGTGTGGCTCGCCTCAACCCTGGCCCGTTCGGGGCTCTTGACCGGTACTTCCAAGCGCATCGGGACTTCTTCGACAGCGGCGTAACCGCGTTTGACCGCGATGCACAGTTCTACCTCGCCTACCTGGGACACATCGCGCCGCTGCGTTCCAGCGGGTTGCCCTTCTGTTACCCGCACCTGTCTGATCGGCCCAGTTCCAGTCGGGTAAAGGCCGTGTTCGACCTGGCTTTGGCAGATAAAGTCAACCAGCCGGGTTCGTCCAGGCCGAATGTCGTAACCAACGATCTCGACCTTGGGCCAAATGAACGAATTGTGGTAGTGACTGGCCCCAACAGCGGCGGGAAGACGACTTTTGCCCGTGCCCTGGGACAGGTGCATTATTTGGCCAGCCTGGGGCTCCTGGTGCCCGCGAACGAAGCGGACCTCGTCCTGGCGGACGCGGTGTTCACTTCGTTTGGCCAGGAAGAGCAGCTCGGCACGCCGAGGAGCCATCTGGAAGACGAGCTGGTCCATCTGCACGAGGTCATCGCGCAGGCCTCCCCCCGGAGTGTCGTCGTGATGAACGAGAGCTTCTCGTCCACCACCCTCCGCGATGCTGCCGTCCTGGGAAGATCGGTGTTGGCACAACTCCTGGAGTCCGGCTCGCTCTGCATTTATGTGACCTTCGTGGACGAACTGGCCGAGGCCAACGGGGAGACGGTGAGCATGGTGGTCACGGTTCATCCTGAGGACCCTGTATTGCGCACTTACAAAGTCGTCCGCAAGCCGCCCGAAGGCCTGGCGTATGCGGCAGCCTTGGCGGAACGGTACGGGCTCACTTATGGCGCCGTGCAAGAGCGGGTCGGACAATGAAAGTCCTGCTCATGCACCCGACCGACGATTTCAACCTGGACCGCGAACTCTGGCCGGAAAGCGAAGACCTGGTTCAGGATCTAGGCCTGGGCCGGCTGTTCGAAGCCATGGCCGGTGGCGACAAGCTGCTGTCGGCAGTGGCCAAGACCGCGGTATTAACCCCCTTGGTGCACCCGGAAGAAATCGTCTGGCGTCAGCAGGCCTTGGCTGACTGTACGTCGCACCCGGAATTTGCCAGGCAGCTGTTCGACCTCGCCACCGAAGCCCTCGAGAGCCACCGGAGGCAGACGTTTTGGGGTCTTAACCAGTTACCGGAAAGTATTAGGTACACTTCCATTCAGGCCCTCGAGACGCTTCTCGGGTTCTTGGCCCGTTTGCGTCACTTGGCCGAAGGGCCTGGCCAGGCAATGGCATCCCCGGCGTTCGTCCGGTTGCGCGCAATGTTGATAAGCGAGCTCGACGACTCGTACCTTAAGCTAGTCGAAACGACGTTGCGAGAACTGGATCTGCCTCGCGGACTGGTTATGAGCGCCCAAGTGGGCCGGGCCAACCGGGGCACTGATTACCGGCTGCACAAGGCGCCCGGGCGCGGCCTGCGGGAGCGCTTCGCCAATCGAGGCCAGCCCAGCTTTAGTTTTACCGTACCAGACCGCGACGAGGCTGGGTTGCAGGCACTGGGCGAGCTGCAGGCCAGAGGCGTAAATATCGCCGCCAATGCGCTGGCGCAGTCGGTCGAACATATCCTCGGTTTTTTTACTTCGCTCCGCACTGAAGTGGCCTTTTATATCGGCTGCCTGAACTTGCAAAGGGTATTGCTAGCGAAGGGAGAACCGATCTGTACCCCGGTCCCGCTCCCCTCTGCCTACCCAGCGCTGCAGGCCGAGCGGCTGTACGACCCGGGCCTCAGCCTCACCCTGGAAGGTAACACGGTGGGCAACGACATTGAGGCGGACGGGAAAACCTTGACCGTGGTGACCGGTGCCAACCGGGGCGGGAAGTCCACCTTCCTCCGAAGTGTCGGACTAGCCCAGCTCATGATGCAATGCGGGCTTTTCGTAGCGGCCCGATCGTTCAGAGCCAGCATCTGCCCCCGCATCTTCACTCATTTCAAGCGTAATGAAGACCCTTCCATGACCGGGGGGAAGCTGGACGAAGAGCTGGCCCGCATGAGCATCACGGTCTCACACATATCTCCGAAGTGCCTGCTGCTCTGCAACGAGCCATTCGGCTCGACAAACGAGAAAGAGGGGTCGGACCTGGGCCGCCAAGTTTTCATTCCCCTGGCAGCCGCAGGTGTAAAGGTCTTCGTGGTCACGCACCTGTTCGACCTGGCCGAAAGCCTGTACGAGAAAGAGCTCGACACTGCCTTGTTCTTGCGGGCACCACGGCAGGCGGGCGGCCAGCCGTTCAAGCTCGTCGTGGGGCCACCCGAGGCCACCGCATACGGCGAGGACGTCTACACCCGGATATTCGGGAAGCCCCCACTCCCCGAGCTGAGCGGGCGAAGAGCGTAAGACGACGCGTGAGGTCCTCCCACAGACGCCGTCGCATCCACTTTTCGAAGCGTTTATCTGTCTTCACGGCTCATCAACCTGCACAGGAACGGGCAGCAGCCGCCAGCACGGAGAGGCCTTCATCGATGTACAGGCACAGAGGTATTTGCCGGGTATTCGAGCGCCTCCGGCCATGGCCGGCTCCGCCCCAGTTGGTCCCGTCATGGACCTAAACCTGGACCTGCAGGACCAACTTCACTGAAGTCCACCACAACCAGCGAAGCGTCCTCGTCCGCGAGTGCCCTCCCGCAAAGGAGCGTGCACGCAGCCGCGGGCGCCAAGCCTCCCGTCAGCACCAATTCGCGTTCGGTGACTCCTCGCCAGAGCCCATCAGTGCACAGGATGAGCCGGTCGCGGTGGTGGAGAAGGTACCGGCGGACGTGAGGCGTGGCTTCGGGTGGACGATGACCCAGGCGCGGCACCCCGTCGTCGGATCGGTAGGAATTGGGTGCTCTGTCGTCCGGCGTGAGGCGGTACACGCGATGACCGCGCAGAAGGTAGGCGCGGGAATCCCCCACGTGCCCAATGGCGACGCGCGAGCCGAGCAGCACCCCGGCCGTGATCGTCGAGCGGAGCGCCCCCGCACCGTCATCTCGTTGCCAGAGAGCGAAATTCACGGCGTTCAGCGCTTGCGCCAGGTTGCGAGCCGTCGGGTAAGGGCCGAGGAGCCGCTGTAACTGGGCGAGAGCCTGACCCCCTGCCCCAGCACCCAGGTCGGCCCCATCGGCGACGGCGAAAAGGCGTTGAGTTACGAGAGTGCTGTCATCGCGTGCTTGCCCGGGACGGGGCCGCGACAATGCCGCAGCAAAAGCCTCAAGAGCCACTCGGCCGCGCCCTGCCCGTCACCTCGGTCCCTCGCGACGTAAACGCCGCGCCGCAGGTACGGTGCCGAGGCCCCAGATCACCAGCAGCACGCCAACAACGCGAACAACGCCACCGCCAACAGAGATCATGAGGATGCCTGCACACGCAAAGCACGCGCCGGCGACAAGCATGGCTCTCACAGCACCTCCCGCTGACCGACCCAACTCACCCTTGTGTCGAGAACGTCCAGAAGCCGGCTGCACGGCCAGGAGGAGCGCCGTCGCTCGGTGGCGTCAAAGTCCTCATAGACGGTCAGCTCTTTGTCGTTGCTCTCTCTCCAGCGAGGACAGGAAACGTACAGGGGGCATTCGCTCCTGTGCAGCTTGCCTCGCGGCGCACATGCTGGCCGTCCACCGGACCTGAAGCGCAATAGTGCTCTCCACAGTGTGAGCACCTCCTCAGGAGACACCGCCTCGCCGGCACTCTCACCATCAAGTGCAGTCATGGTCGGTTTCCTGGACGGGGCTGTCCCGGTTCGACCTCGACGTGGCCAGAGCGGGCGTGAAAGGATGCCGCAGATGTGTACGTACCTCGAAACCCTGAACACTCCATATGAACCGCATGGTTGCCGCGCGCCAAGCTTGGTGGATGATCAGGTATGCCTAACGGGGCGTGCGATGGCAGATCGGACCCATCATCCGTCGGGCACGCTCCGTTTGAGAGAAGAGGGTGCCGCGCCAGGTGGGGCTGGGCGGCCGACTTGGCCAGGTTCCGTCGCCCGAGAGGTGGGCCAATCCGGTCGAGCCTGTCCCGAGGGATGTCGCCGATGTAAGA
>DATJST010000474.1:0-2743 GCA_035503975.1 Acidimicrobiales bacterium
TAGGGGGTCCCATGGTGGAACAGGCGATGAAATGCTCAGTAGTTATGGCTACGTTCAACGGGTCAACTCACGTGGGCGCCCAGCTTGAGAGCCTGCGCGCTCAGTCGCGGGCCCCTGACGAGCTGATCGTGTCCGACGACGGCTCCTCGGACGGGACGCTCGCGATCGTACACTCGTTCCGCCGCAACGCTCCGTTCCCGGTCGAGGTGGTCTCCGCACCTCGCCTCGGTTGTGCGGAGAACTTCTGGCAGGCGGCGCAGCACGCCCATGGCGAAGCGGTCGCCTGGTGCGACCAGGACGACGTCTGGCACCCGGACAAGTTGGCCCTTTGCCTGGCCGCTCTGGCGGACCACGGCGCCAGCATGGTGGCCCATGCTGCTGCCGTCGTAGGAGCGGAGCTCGAGCCCACGGGGCGTGCGCACCCTCACTACCGCAAGCTCCGGGTGCTCGGCCCGCTCGAAGGCGACCCGCTCCACGTCCCACCAGGTTTTGCGTCCGTGTTCCTCCGGACTTTACTGGACGAGGTCGATTGGGCCAACCGGCCGGTGTCTCACCAGCACCACTACCAGCTGCCCCATGACCACGCGGTCTCCCTGTATGTGTTCGGGGCGCACCGTCGCGTGGAGTTACCCGATGCCCTCGCGCAGTACCGCCAGCACGGGCGGAACCTGGCCGGCGCCCCTAAGCCGCCCCGCGTGGCCGACATCCGCGTGGCCTTGCGCGACGCAGGCGACGGCTACGCAGCATTAGCCGAACGGGTGTCCGGCTATGCCCGCTGGTTCGAAGGCGCCGGTCGGAACGAGGCTGGCGGTTATTTCCGCGAGCTCGCGCAAAGAGCGCTCCTACGGCACAATTTGCGGGGTCAGGCCGCGGTGCCGCAACGGTGGGCCTCGCTCGCTTCGGGTGTTCGCGCGGGCGCGTACCGGGGCAGGTACCGAGGCGGCTTCGGGACCGGGGCCATGGCCAGCGACCTGGCCTCGCTTTGCCTGGCCACTGGGGCGGTCGCAGCGGCGAGGATAGGAGCCGGCGGCCCCGGTCGGCGCAGAGGCCGGCTGGGGAGCGTTGACCAGCGATGACCGTCGCCCCACGGGCAGAAATCTTGGGCCGGGCGGCGAACGCGAGGCCTGGCTCGCGGCGGGCCGGGCACGGGCTGGCCCGGCTGTACCGGGCGACGGTGCTGAATGGCTTGGCTGCCAGCGCCTTGCTGCCCAACCGCTACCGTTGGCGGTTGCTGCGCGCGTGCGGCCTCGACGTGTCCCGTTGCGTCATCGAGCCCGGCCTGTTCGTCGGCGGAAGAGATATCGCGATCGGCGAAAGCTCCTATTTGAATGTCGGCGTCTTCTTGGACAACAGTGCCCACATCAGCATCGGGTGCCGCACCATGATCGGTCCGCAGGTAATGGTGCTGACAAGCACGCACGAGCCCGGCCCCCGCCTGCAACGAGCGGCTCGGGTGACCGCCCGGCCCGTGCGGGTCGGGGACGGGTGCTGGGTCGGCGCGCGAGCCATGGTGCTGCCGGGAGTCACCATCGGGGACGGCTGCGTCATAGGCGCCGGCTCGGTCGTCACAAGGGACTGTGCGCCCGATGGCCTTTACGTCGGGGCACCAGCCCGTCGCCAATGCGACTTGCATTGATTACCGTCACCGCCCTGGCGGTAACCGCACTGGCCGGTGGCGCCTCTAGGCGAAGGCTGCAAAATCCCGCTTGTACATGCTGAGCGATTGCCTAGCCTCCTGGAGAGGCAGCAAGCCTGGTCCGCTGCCCTTGTCGAAGTACGAGTCATAGGCCACATCGTTGTCGGCGATGACTGCCGCCAGTCCTTGGATGTATGCCGGGTCGTCCCCGCCCCCGCCCTGCTGCCCGGCCGGCGCCAGGCCCCACTCGGGGATGCTGAGGGGTTTGTCGTGCGCGGCCGCGAAAGAGGCCACGGCGTCGATGCCGTCAGTCTCGCTGCTCAGTACCTGCCATCGCTCGGCTGGGGTCAGCCCGGCCTGGTACACGCCATTGTCATAGGCGTCAATACCTATTATGTCGACCACGTTGTTGCCCGGGTACCAGTCATCGAGGGGCACCGGGCGCCAGTACTGGTTGATCGTCCAGTCGAAGAGGAAGTGTGCTCCTGGGACGGCGCGCATCGACGTTACGATCCGTGCCCAATAAGCGGCCCAGTTAGCGTAGTCCGCCGGGGTGCTCCCGAGGGCGGACTCTGGGTCGGCGTCGTCGTTGGCCTCCCAACCAAGCCGGATGACTGAGTTCCCGAGGCCCTCGGCAACGAGGTTATGGGCCAGAGCCGTGGCGTACTTGTCGTAAGCGCCTTCCGCTCCCAGTTGGCGCCAGCCTGGGGGGGCGTCCTCCGGGACCATCGGTTGGCTAATGACGACTTCGCGGTCCGGAGCTGCCCGCAACCACGCCAGGAAAGCGGAGTCCGGTGACGGGGGCGTGAAGAACCAGACGTTCTCCCATGTTGCCCAGTTGGGCTTGCCGTTGTTGTACAGCAGCAAGCAGTTGAACCTGAACCCGGTGAGCGCTTCGAACTGGCCAAGCTTGGCCAGGCTGTTGTCCGGGTATAAACAGTTAGACTTAGGACCGCTCGCGAGAGGCGGCTCAGTGGGAGCCTCGTAGCCGGGAGGGTTCTCGGCCGAGGCAGTGCCCCCAAACCGGGCCAACGCCGGCAGCGTCAGCGTCGCGACACACAGCGCGGCCCGGAGTGAGAAGCTGGTTCTGATGTTCATATTTCCGCC
>DATJST010000475.1:0-34598 GCA_035503975.1 Acidimicrobiales bacterium
CTGAGTTGATGAGGGGGAGGAAGGTTGTCGACCAATTGAGGACCTTCCCGAAGTTGGAGAAAGACAGCTCGAGAGGCACGTTCTCGCCGACCGCGGCATTTGGCTCGAACGACGCCAAGAGCAGCCAGACCAGTGGCGCGATAAAGAAAATGCCGACCAGGACCAGAACGCCGTAAGCAGCGACCTTGACCACGGCTTTGCGGGGAGATGTCAGCCCGAAGCGCCTGCGGTAGGTCTGGGCAGGGCTGAAGGTTACTGGTTGGCTGATCGAGGGCTCTACCGTCAGCGTCCCGCTCATACGTGCTCCTCGACCTTGATCAACTTTATGTAAACCAACGAGAAAAGCGCTCCTATGAGCAGTAGCACGATGCACATGGCGGCGCCATAGCTGATGTCGTAGAGCTGTAGCGCTTGTTGGTAGATGTACACTGGCGTGGTCTGCGTCTCCTCTCCGGGGCCGCCGCCGGTGAGGGTAAAGATGAGGGTGAAGCTGGCCAGCGTCTGGAGAGTGATCAGCATCAGGTTGGTCACGATGGAGCGGCGCAGCAGCGGGATGACTACTCGCCACAGCATCGATACCTGGTTGGCGCCGTCAACCTGGGCCGCTTCCAATAGTTCTGGCGGCAAGTCACTGAAGCCGGCCGCGTAGACCATCATCGAGAAGGCCGTACCCCTCCAGATGTTGGCGATGATGATAGCGAACATGGGGGCGGTGTAAAGCCAGTCCTCCGAGAGGCCCAAGTGGTGCAGGTACCCGTCCAGGGTGCCGCCTTGGTCCAAGAAGGCGTACCAGCAGAAGGCCGCCACGACTTCGGGCATGATCCAGGCCGCCATTACGAACAGGTTGACGAGGCTCACAAAGATACTGTTTTTGCCACGTTCGAGCAGGGCGATAAGAAAACCGAGCGTATTTTGCCCGACGACGGCGGAGCCGACGACAAAAATGACCGTCAGCTCCAAGGAGTGGACGAATATCGGGTCCGAGAACATATGGGTGAAATTGGAAAGCCCCACCCATTGCGGGTGTGCGGCCCCCGTGCCGGTGAGCGCCTTATTGGTGAAGGCGATGTAGACGCTCCAGATGATCGGCCCAGCAAAAAACAGCAGCATAATCGCGAGCGCCGGGCTCATTGGCCCCAGCCACTGGAACGTCGGTATCGACTTGCGCCGTCCTATTTGCAACGCCGCCAATTCATACCCCCTCTAGCCATATTGCTCCCCTTGGCGCCACCAGGCGGTCTCTCGGCTTCCCCTTGTAAGCGACCAAGCCCTCCCTTGGCCGTAAGCGAAGGGAGGGCTTGGCATAGTCGAGTTATACGTTACCGCGGGCAGCGAGCAGCCGAACCGGCTCCTCGTGGCCGGGTAGCTTACATTGGCGCAGCCTCAGTGGCCGCCTTGCCGACCAGCGACACCAGGTACTTGTTGTACGATGCCGCTCCTTGCGCAGCGGTCGCCTGGCCCGTCATGACCTGCCCCGTGATGAGCTGGATCTCGTTGGACAGCTTGGGGTAGTCCGTGAAGGCGGGGCGGAAGTGCGTAAAGGGCACGTAGCTGGAGAACGCCGAAACCGAGGCATTGGCGTTCTTGTACGACGGGGTCGCCGCAACGTCGGCGCGTGTGGCGATCTGGCCGGCTCCGATGTCGTAGAACAGCGAGTTCTGGTAGTCGAGGGCGGTCGTGATGAAGTTGAACGCCATCTGCTTGTTTGACGCGTGGGAACCGACGGACAAGAGCCAGCCACCGGACATGGAGACCTTGCCCGGCGCCTGCCCGTTCTGGGTCGGCATGGCGGCTTCGCCCATTACCTTGCTCCATTGCGGCCAGGGAGCCACGCCGCCCTTGGAGGCAGGTGCCCAGTCGCTGGCGACCCAGCTACCGTCGAGGTCGATGGCCAACTTGCCCTGGGGGATCAGTTGTTCGGCCACCTGCGACCCCCAGTTGGTGCCCAAGGCGTCCTGAGGCGTCTCGGCCAAGCCGCCGGTGAACAGTGTTTGGTAGGCACCGAGTGCGGCTGTGAAACCTGCACCAGCCATTTCCCACTTACCGGTCTTGTAGTCGAACAGTGGGTTGTTTGTCCCGTACAGGAACATCTCAAAGCCCTGCATGGTGGTGGCTTCGCCCGACGCCACGCCGGAGTAGACGTTGATCGGGACCACGCCCGAGTCGGCCTTCTTGATGGCCTGGGCCGCGGAGATTATGTCCGCCCAGCTCTTGGGCTGCCAGGGGACCTTGATGCCCGCCTTGGTGAGCAGCTGCTTGTTGTAGTACAGGCCTCGGGTGTCTGTGCCCATCGACACGCCATATATGTGGCCATTGGCGCTCCTGGCTGCGGCCTGCGCGGCCGTCGAGTACTGCTTCCAGCCTGACCAGCCCTTCACATAGGAGTCCAGCGGGGCCAAGAAGCCCGCGGCGACGTCGGAGTTGACCAGGAAGGTGTCCTCGTACAGGACGTCAGGAGCCGTAGAGGCCGACGAGCTCATCAGGTCGAGCTTGGTGTAGTAGGGGTTTTCAGGTGCCGCGATCGGTACCAGGTTTACCGTCCAGCCAGGGTACTTGGCCTCGAACTCGGCCTTGGCCTTGACCATGAGGTTGTTCAGGGTCACGTTGGTGCCGTAGTTCTCGTACGCCACACTGATGCTCCCTCCGGACGCGGCGAGGGCCGGCGCGGCGGCTACCAGGAGCCCTCCGGCCGTGACCGCTGCCGTGAGCAGCGCCGGCAAGGCAAATTTACGGTGCATAAGCGAGTTCCCTCCTTTGAGACCGTGCCGAACGGGCGACCCCGGGTGCATCGGTCGAGTCGCGCTGATACTAAATCAACCTGACTTACCCGTCAAGGGGGAACTCCGCGCGTCGGGGCGAGCGGGGATGCGCCCCCAGACCCGGCTCGAAGGGCCGGCCTCACCAAGTAGGCGCCTGGCGCCATGGGAACTTACCCCTATCGGCCCGCCGACCGGTGTTGCCCGAAAGCATCAGAGCGCGCCACATCCACGTCGGGCCCGTTAGGCGGAGGTTAGCACATCATCTTGAGTTACTAAGTCAGCCCATCTAGAGTGGTTCGCGCGCCCTCGGCCGGAGCTGGTGGTCGAAGGCTTACGTATTCGTGGCTTGGTTCACAGGGATCGGGACATGTTCAGTGGGACGAACCTCCCCAAGGTCGGGACCTACAACGTCAACGTCGTACTGAGCGCCATACAGGCGTCGGAAGATATCAGCCGTGTCGAGATAGCCCAGCGGACCGGGCTCACCGCCCAGACCGTATCGGTCATCGTGCGCCGCCTGCTCGAGCAGGGCATCATCCAGGAAAGCGGCCCGCTGCCGTCGGCAGGAGGCAAACCGCGGACCGCGCTCCGGGTCAACCCGTCAGCGGCCTACGCTGTCGGCATCCACTTCGACCCCCTGGAGGTGTCGATCGTGGTGGTGGACATGCTCGGGCGCGAGCTGTCCCGTTCGCGCAACGAGATCCCGGCGGGACGGGAGCCAGAGGTGCTCATCGCCGAGGCGGCCAAGGTCGCCCAGGAACTGCTGCACGAGCTCGATGTGCCCATCGAGCGCGTGCTCGGAGTGGGTGCCGCTTGCCCGGGCCCAATTGACCAGGACGAAGGACAGGTCATCTCACTCCCCCGCAACGACCACTGGACGGACGTGCCGATCAAGCACCTCCTCCAGGAGTGCACCGGCCTGGACGTCATTGTGGACAACGACGCGAACGCCGCCGCCATCGGTGAACGTTGGTCTGGCCACGGTCGCGACTGCTCGGACTTTGCCTTTTTGTACTTGGGGACGGGCATAGGCGGGGCCATGTTCTTGTCCAACCACATTTACCGGGGGGTGTCCCTGAACGCGGGCGAGCTCGGCCATGTGGTGGTAGAGCCGAACGGAGCTCCCTGTTACTGCGGCGGGCGAGGGTGCCTCGAGGCCATGTGCACGACCGCGTCGATCGTGCGCGACGTGCGGGCCGAGCTGGCGCTCGGCCGGGCCAGCTCCCTCACGGCGCTGTACAAGGCGAACCCCGAGCTGGTTGACCACACCGCCGTCTGCTTGGCGGCCGCCGCCCACGATGGCGTAGCCCGGCGGGTGATCGACCGTGCCGCCGACTACATCGCCGACTGCGCCGTGATGATCGCCAATGTGCTGGACGTCGAGCTGATCGTGCTCGGCGGCAAGGGAGTTATCCACGTTGCTGACATCTACCTCCAGCGAGTTTGCGAGGCCTTGCAGACGCGGCCCCTTGCCCGGCGGGTACATACGGTGCGAGCCGCCATCTCGGCCATGGCAAGCAGCGGTGCCGCTCTCGGCGCAGCCACACTGGTACTGCACACAGCCTTCGCTCCCGACACTGCCAGTTTGACGAGCTTCGACGTGTGAGCTCGCGCCATGGGGCCCGATGCTGGGCGTCTCAGCGGCCCCCTTCGATCTTGCGGCTGCGCTGTTGCGACCCCGGTCCGCCGTAGGGGTAATCGGCCGCACCGGGGTCGCTGGCGTCGTCCAATGCCGCGACCTCAGCCGGGGAAAGATCGAAGTCAGCCGCGGCCAGGTTGTCTTCGAGCTGCTCGAGCGTCCGGCAGCCAAGTATCACCGAGCTCACGGTGGGCCTGTCGCGCACCCAGCTCAGAGCGACCTGGGCCATCGAGCAGCCCCGTGCCCGGGCAGTCTTGTCTACCTCGGCGAGCACGTTCCAGGTCCTCTCCTGCACGCTCCGTCTCCCGTACGCTTCGACACCGCGCTCGGGGTTCTCTCCCAGCCGGGTCGCCCCGGTGGGGCGCTCGTCCCGGCGGTACTTGCCCGTCAGCCAACCACCGCCGAGCGGGGACCACGGCAGGAGGCCGAGCCCCTCTGACTGGCAGGCCGGTACCACTTCCCACTCGATCTCCCGGGCCAGCAGGTTGTACTGGGGCTGGAGGGTCACCGGGCGGCTCAGCAGCCGCGCATCGGCCAGGTCAACCGTCTTTTGCACCTGCCAGCCCGTGAAGTTGGAGAGGCCCACGTAGGCGATCTTTCCCATGCGGGCGGCGTCGTCCAGCACGCGCAGTGTCTCTTCGAGAGGTGTCAGGGGGTCATAGCCGTGCACCTGGTAGAGGTCGATGCAGTCGACGCCGAGGCGGCGCAGCGAGGCGTCGATCGCCCTGCTCAGGTGCCGCCGGGAGAGCCCGACGTCGTTTGGCCCCGGACCGGTCGGGAAGCGGCCCTTCGTCGCGATCACGGCGCTCTCGACGACTTCGGGCCGCTGTTTGGCCAACCAGCGGCCGATAATGGCCTCAGACTCGGTGTTGCTGTACACGTCAGCTGTGTCGACCAGAGTGCCTCCGGCGGCGAAAAAACGGTCAAGCTGGGCGTGACTGCACGCTTCGTCCGATTCGGAGCCGAATGTCATCGTGCCCAGGGCCAACACCGAGACGGCGCAGCCGCTCGCTCCTAATGTGCGGTACCGCATCGCGACCGTCCTTTGGTGGTGGGGCATGCACGCCAGTCCATGCCTCGATCATGCTACCCTGAGCGAAAACTAGGCGACGGCGAGCTCCCTCTCACCCAACCCGTCGCCCGGCGGCCACGCGCACGCTTCGAGTGTATTTTTATGTTCCTGTAGCAATTCGGGAAACTTGAGCTCTCCAGAACTTTCGTCCTTTATAGAGCGCTCCCGCACTGAAGTCCCGGTGCCGGGGGGCGAGCTCCACGTCGCCTGCTGGGGCCATGAGGCGGCCCCGGTCGTCCTCGCCATCCACGGGGTGACGGCATCGTCAATGTCGCTCCGGCCGGTTGCCCGGCAACTAGCCGGGAGCCGCAACCTGGTCGCACCCGACCTGCGGGGGCGCGGCGCTTCGGCCTCTCTGCCCGGTCCTGTCGGCATGGAGGCTCACGCCCGGGACTGCGCTGTGGTGATCGAGGCATTTGCGCCCGGCCCCGTCGTGGTGCTCGGCGAGTCGATGGGGGCTTATGTAGCCATAGCCCTGGCCGCTGCCCGCCCCGATGTGGTGGAGCGGCTCGTGCTGGTGGACGGCGGCCTACCCCTGCCGGTGCCTGAACAATTCGGTCCTCAACCCGATCTCGACGCCGTCATCCTGGCGACCATCGGCCCTGCCCTCACGCGCCTTGCCACCGTGTACCCAAGCCGTGAGGCCTACCTGGACTTCTGGCGAGCACACCCAGCGTTCCAGCACGACTGGAACGCGGACGTCGAGGCCTACCTCGATTACGACCTGCATCCCGTCGAGGGAGGGTACCGGTCGCGAGTTAGCGAGGCGGCCGTCCGCGAAGACAGCCGCGACCTGTTGGCCTCGGGCGCAGTCGCGGCCCGTCTCGAGCTGGTGCATGTGCCGGTGCACCTGCTCCGCGCACCGAGAGACCTCTTGGACCGGCCGGCCCCGCTGCTGCCTGAGCCTGTCGTCGACGAGTGGCGGCGCCGCCTACCCAACCTGAGCACCGAGCTGGTGGAGGACGTGAACCACTACTCGCTCATGTTCGGCCCGCGGGGCGCCCGGTTGATAGCGGAGCGCCTGCTCACCTAGCCGTCCAGCCTCCGTCCATGACAATCGATGTGCCCGTTACGAAGCCAGCTTCTGGCCCGCACAAGTGACCAACCAGGGCTGCCACTTCTTCGGGTTCTATGAGGCGCTTGATCGCCGGTTCCTGGAGCATGATCGTGCGCACGACCTCGTCCTCGGGGATCCCGTGCACTCGTGCTTGGGCAGCGATCTGGTTTTCGACCAATGGTGTGCGCACGTAGGCCGGGCAAATGCAGTTCGAAGTCACGCCGTGCTCGGCCCCTTCAAGGGCGAGTACTTTGGACAAGCCTTCCAGCCCGTGCTTGGCCGCTACGTAGGCCGATTTGAACGGCGACGCCCTGAGCCCGTGGACGCTGGATATGTTCACCACCCGTCCCCATCCCTGCTGGTACATGTGGGGCAGGAAGGCGCGGGCCAGCAGGAAAGGCGCCTCGACCATTACCGCCAACATGGAACGAAAAACCTCAGGAGGGAACTCGGTAACGGGGTCGACGTGCTGGAACCCGGCGTTGTTCACCAGTATGTCAACCGGTCCGTCGACAGGCACGAGGCCAGGTAGGGACAGGTCCACGACCCAAGGCTCGCCGTCCAGGCTGGCGGCCACGGCGCAGGCTGCCTCGCGGTCACGGTCGGCCACCACAACCCTGGCGCCGAGGGCAGCCAGGCGTTGGGCGCAGGCTCGCCCGATCCCGCTGGCCGCGCCGGTCACCAGGGCACGCTTACCCCCGAGCAGCGCATTGCCGGTCCCTTGAGTGGTCACGAAGGTACCTCCCCCCATGGCGCCGCCATAGAAGCCAGCGCACGCTTGTCCAATTTGCCGGACCCCAGGCGGGGCAGGGCATCTACTACCAGCACACGACGCGGGAGCTTGAAACCGGCCAGGCGGGAGCGGCAGTGGCCCACCAGGTCCTCGTCGGTCAGGGCCCGCCCCGGCCGCGCCTCGACAAAGGCCACGCCGACTTCGCCCCAGCGCCGGTCGGCCACTCCTACCACGGCGGCATCGGCCACGCAGGGGTGGGCGCGCAACACCGCCTCGACCTCGCCGGGGTAGACGTTCTCGCCGCCGGAAATGTAGATCTCTTTCAGCCGTGCGCTAATCCGGTAATAGCCGGCTTCGTCGCGCTCGGCCACGTCGCCGGTGCGCAGCCACCGGCCGTTCATGGTCGCCTGCGTGGAGCGCTCATCGTGCCAATAGCCGGCGAACACGTTCGGGCCGCTCACCCACAGCTCACCGGTCGCGGGACCGTCAAGACGTTCCTCTGTAAATGGGTCGTGCAGTTCGACGTCGACGAAGCCGTAGGGCCGGCCGACCGAGCCGGCACGGGTGGTGGCATCGGCGGTCGGGAGGCAAAGCACGTTGGGAGAGGCCTCAGTCAGGCCGTAACCCTGCACCACGGCCACTCCACGGCGGAGCCACGCCTCGAGCACGTCGGGTGGCATGGCCGCGCCTCCGACCACTACCTGGTGCAGGCTGGATAGGTCGGCCCGGCTGAAACCGGGATCCTCGGCCATGCGGAGGTACGTCGTGGGCACCCCCATCATGGTTGTGACCCGCTGCTTGGAAATGACTGAAAGCGCCCGTCCCGGGTCGAAATCGCGTTCCAAGAGGAGCCGGGCGCCTTTCCAGAACGCCTGCAGCGGCTGCACGTTCCATCCGCCCACATGGAACTGGGGGAGCACTTGGAGGACGACATCGTGCGAGCTGAGCGGGACGGCCCCGTCGAAGCTCAGGTTCGTCCAGAAGCAATTGGCGTGCGTGAGGACGGCTCCTTTAGGCCGACCGGTGGTACCGGACGTAAAGATTATGAGCAGCGGGTCGTCGTCTGCCACGACCGCGGGGGTGACCCCGGCAAGCGCAGGCGGCCTGCCGAGAGAAGCGAGGCTGACATGCTCGGGCGCGCACGCGCTCGCCGTCAGGGCGTCGGCCGCCTGTTGCCAGTGGCTGTCGCCGCTCGCGACGAGCGCGGGCATAACGACGTCCAACTGAGCGGCGAGCTCGGGGGGCGCCAGCCGCCAGTTGAGCGGCACCAGGGTGGCTCCGGTCCAACAGCATGCAAACAGCAAACAAATCTGGTCCACGTCGTTGTGGGTTATCGTCGCCACCCGGTCGCCGGGGCGCGCTCCCCGCCGCCGCAGGTCCGCTGCCATGACTATCACCCGTTCGAGGAGCTGACTGTAGTTGAGCCGCCGTCCAGCGCATTCGATCGCAGTGCCCTCCGGGTTGGCGCGGGCTCGGTCCAGCAGCCAGCGGCCCACCCAGTGCAGGCCCGGGCCCTCTGTGCGGCTCATGCTCCGCTCTCCCCGGCCTCGGCGGGACGGGACGCGTCGAGGTGCTCGTGCACAGCTTCGGCAAGCAGTTCGGGCTCCTCCCAGAAGCAGAGATGGCCGGCGGGGGCGACGAAAAAGGCACGTGCGTCGGGAAGGGCGAACGCCAGCGCGATGGTGTTGGCCGGGTCGATCACCGCGTCATCGGTCCCGGCAATCGCCAAAGTCGGCGTAGCCATGGTCCGCAAGGTTCTCCGCAGGGTGAAGCCGGCACTGGCCGCTGCCTGGGAGCGCCATGCTTCGGGTGCTTGGTCCTGCTCGTTGTGCAAGTCCACAAGGCAGTCCACCAGCTCGGGGCGTGTGGCAACCGTCTGTGCTGCGAGCGCTCCCTCGATCAACTTCCTTGCCGTACTTTCATTATTGACGCGTACGTGCCCGCGCAAGAGAGCCGTGGTGTTGTCGGGCATGGGCGCACCTTGCGGCTCGCCGGGCGTGGCGGCGATCAGCACCATGCGGCGGATGCGTTCTGGGTGGGCGGCCGTCACCTGTAGCGTCACCATCCCGCCCAAGCTTGCGCCCAAGATGTCGCAACTGCCGATGCCGATGTCGTCCAAGACGGCAACGACGTCCCCGGCCATCTGGTCCACGCTGTAAGGCCCTGGCGGGCAGTCGCTGTCGCCGATGCCTCGGTTGTCCACGAGCACCACCCGTCGGCTGTTAGCCAGCATTGTGGCGAACGGGCCCCACCCCCGGCGGCCGTAGCCGAGCCCGTGCACAAGCACAAGCCACGGCCCCGATGGCCCGATCACCTGGTAGGCGATGGCCACGCCGTCATGGCGAGCGAGGCCGGCCGCGCCGGCGCCCGGGCACGTCACCATCGGGCTGCCGCGGCCGCGCTGACGAAAGAGACCAAGAGTTGGCGGAAGCGCTCCGGCTGTTCCAGGTGAGGGGAGTGGGAGCAGTTCGTGAAGACCGACTCGACTACTTTCCCGCCCTGTTGCTCGCCTCGGCGCAGGACGGCGCGCATCTGGGAGACCATGGGTTGGGCGGGGAAAGCCGCGGGCCCTGGCCACCCCGGTACCAACCCGAGCTCGCCCAGTACGGCGAGGTCGAGCATCGAGCGGTCCGCCACCATCTGGTCGTCTCTGCCCCGTACCCACAGCGTGCACGTACGAGAGGCGGCGGCGGAGAAGTCCGACAGGTCGCAGTACAGCGGCGACATGGCGTTGACGACCCCCGTCGTCCCAGGCGCCACGCCCGGCCAGTGCCCGCTCGGCAGGTGATCACCCGGGTAGTTGGCCTCACCGACGGCGGTGGCCAGGATCTCGTCTACGAGGGCATCCTCGAGCTCGGCCGCCAAGCGGTACGGCGGCTTTAGGTAGAGGTTGCGCAGCAGCGAGCGCGCCGACATCGGGCTGGCGTCCGAGGCATCGCCCGACCGGAGCCGCTCCACCAGTTCGGCGCTTACCGTCCCGGCGCCGGTGCCCGCGCCGTCCTCGTACGTCAATGTCCCGCTCAGGTCGCGCGTCCCACCAAAGCCGAAAGGCGACAAGGGCGATACCAGCGTCACAGAGGCGGCCGTCCCGGGGTGGTCGATGGCGTAGCGCATGACAACGCCGGCACCCATGGACCAGCCGAGCAGGTGCACGGGCTGGCCATCGGGCACGATGTCGGCCCCCGCCAGCACGCGGGCCACGTCGTCAGCGAAGTCGCCCAAGCCCCGGGTGGCGTTGACGGGGGCCGCTTCCGACCGCCCGAACCCTCGCAGGTCTGGCGCGATGACGCGCCAGGACGGCGGAAGGTCGGCGGCCAAGGGCTCAAAAAAGCGGGCAGTGCTCAGGTTGCCGTGGACCAGGCAGACGACGGTGGCGCCCTCTCCCCCGGCTAGGACGTGCAGGCGCGGCCCCGGAGTAGTGACGAAAAAGGACTGCAAGGCGGTCATTTCCGGCTCTTCCGAGCGGGTGGCGGCGGGGGCCCGGCGCCCAGCATGCGGCCGACCACGGCCATCAGTTCCTCGAATATCTCCGGCGGCACCTGACGAGCATCGTCCCATAAAATCCAGCGCATCCCGGCCAGTTCGCCTACGGCCACGAGTGCCCAGGCGAGGACGGTAGGGTCGGTACGGGCCACTTGGCCCGAGCCCATCGCCGCCTCGAGCTGGGGCACATAACCAGAAATGATCCTTTCGTAGTGCTGTGCCATGGAACTGGGCGAGACGAACTCCGCTTGGCGGATGACCCGGTACAGACCGGGGTGCTCGGCCGTGAACTTGAAAAAGGCAGCGAAGCCTCGCCTCTCTGCCTCGAGGCGCGTTGCCGCCCCAGCCGACGCGGAGGTCATCGCCTGGCGCACACGCTGGTTGAGGTCGCGTACCACCTCTTCGAACACCTGTTGCTTGCTCTCGAAATAAATGTAAAAGGTCCCTTGCGCCACGCCCGCCGCCTCGGTGATCTTGACGATGGAGGCCTCGTGGTAGCCCAGTTGGGCAAAGACCGATTCCGCCGCGTCCAGCAGCCGGCGCCGCGTCAGCTCGCCTTTTGTCGGAGCTCCGGGCGCTGCCCCTTCGCCCAGTTCGGCCGCGGGCTGAGCGGCCCGCCCGCGGCGCGGGCTCATCTTGCCACCCGGGGCAGAGCTACCACCCGGCGTGACCGCGCTCTGTCGATAAGGCCCGCGATACCACCGGGGGCAAACAGTACGAACACAACGAAGAGGGCACCCAAGAGGAACTCGGGTTGCGACAGGGGGTCACGCAGGACGGCTGGGAGCGAGTTGAACGACGGCTCCGCCGCCACCTTGAGCAGGTACTGCTGCAAGTACACGTAGACCATGCCACCGAGGACCGAACCCCAGCGCCGTCCGGCGCCTCCGAGCACGACCATGACAAGCACAGAAACGGTAACTGTGGTCGAAGCCACCGAGGCCGGCTCTACGGTCCCCACCAGGAGCAGGTAGAGCATGCCTCCCACGGCCGAGATGATGGACGACAACATTACCGCCGCAAGCTTGAAAACAAACGGGGAGAGGCCGATTACCTCGACCCGCCGCTCGTTCTCGCGGATTGCGAGCCAGACCCGGCCCATGGCCGACTCCGTGAACAGCCACACCAGCGCGTACACGAGGACCAGGGAGCCGAGCGCGGCCCAATAGAGGTTGCGGGTGTTGGCCACACCGACGAGCCATGCTGGCAGGCGCGTGGTGACCAGGGCGAGCCCGGAGTCGCCTCCCGTGAGGTTGTGCGGGTTGTCCTCGATCAAGTAGTAGCCCGCTTGAGCCAGGGCGAGGGTGACCATGGCAAAAGCAATGCCGCGAGCCCGCAAGCAAACCGAGCCGAGTACAGCCGCCAATAGGGCCGCCACGGCGACTGTGAACGCCAGGGAAGGGACGAAGGGCCATCCCCAGTCTGACATGGCCATGTCCAAAAGGTAAGCTCCGGCTGCGAAATAGAGCACCTGGCCGAACGACAGGAGACCGGTGAAACCGAACATGACGTCGTAGCCGAGGGCCACCACGGCAAAAACAAAGCAGAGCCCGAGAACTTCGAGCGTTCCCACAGAGTTTATGACATCGACCGTGCCGGGCAGCACCCAAGGTAAGTGCCAGCCGGCGAAAGGCAGCAGGCCGAACACGATGGCGGCGGCGAGGATTGCGCCTCTGCCCAGCCGGGGCGGGCGCCGGCTCAAGCGGCCCTCCCGAGGAGCCCCCGCGGCCGCACCAAGAGCACGAGCGCCAATAGCAGCATCACGGACAGGTTGCTCAGCTGCGCCAGCCCCGCGCCGTTGCCCGCGTAATAGCCTACGTAGACCTGGACAAGGCCAACGACGAGGGCAGCGACGGCCGACCCGCTCAGCGAGCCCAGGCCACCGATCACGACTACGATGAAAGCGAATATCAACAATTGGTCTCCCTGCGTCGGGTCGGTCAAGCCGCTCGCGAACACCAATGAGTCGACCAAACCTGCCAGGCCCGCCGCGGCCCCACCGATCACGAACACCAACGTGAAGGCGCGCCCAACATCGATGCCGAGCGCCCGGACCATGTCCCGGTTCTCCACCCCGGCGCGTACGATCAGGCCGTAGCGCGTCCGGTGCAGGAACCACCCGAGGGCGTTCAGGACGGCGAGACCAGCCCCGATCGCGAGGTAGTTGCCATTGGGCAGGTGGAGGTTGGCCACCGTCGTCACGCCCGCTAGCCACCCCGGCTCGACGATCTGTTGCGAACCGCTACCGAAGATCCCGAGCAGCAGCCCTACGACCGTGAGGTCCACCCCGACGGTGGCCAGGATCTGGCTCACAGGCCGGCCATACAGGGGACGGACCAGGAGGACCTCGGTGACCAAACCTACGGCCGCCCCGGCCGCTACCGCCGCGCCGAGCGAGACCGCAAAAGCCGCATTAACGCCGAGCGAAGCGGACAAATGCGTGGCCGCCTCCCAACCGGCGAAGGTCCCAAGGGTCAAGAAGGCGCCATGGGCAAAGTTGAGCACACCCATCAGGCCGTAAATCAGTGAAAGGCCCGAGGCCACCAGGAAGTACACGCAGCCGAGGGCGAGGCCGCTCACGGTGATAGTGATGAACGCGCTCATTGCGCCGTCACGCCCAGGAGGCGGCGCACCAGCGCTTCGTCGCCGAGCAGGCTGACCTCGCCACTGTGCACTACCTGCCCCTGGTCAAGGACCACCACCCGGCGCGCCATGCGCTGGACGACGTGGACGTTCTGCTCGACCAGGACGATGGTGGCGGCTGAGGCTGCGCGCTCGAGGACGCCCACCACCTCGGCAACGTAGCGCGGGGCGAGGCCCTTGGTGGGCTCGTCCACCAAGAGCAGTGGCCGGTGGTTGAGCAAGACGCGCCCGATGGCGAGCATCTGCTGCTGGCCACCCGACAGCGTGCCGGCAATTTGCCTTTCGCGTGCCTTGAGTTCGGGGAAGAGGCCAAACACCTCCTCGTAGCGCAGGTCGCGGGCCGCCTCGGCGAGGCGCAGATTTTCCCGCACGGTCAGGCCGGAGAAGACGTCCCGGTCCTCGGGCACGTACCCCACACCCAGCTGTACTACGCGATGGGTGGGCCAACCGCTCACGTCCTGGCCGAGCACGCGCACCGTGCCGCTCCGGTTGACCAGGCCCAGGACCGCCCGCAGCGTGGTCGTCTTCCCGGCCCCGTTGCGCCCCAGTACCGCCGTAACGCCCCCCGCTGGCACCTCAAAACCCACCCCTTGGAGGACGTGCGAACCACCCAGATAAGCGTGGAGGCCGGAAACGGACAGCGCGGGTGCGGGTGTGACCGCAGGCTCAACCCGAGCCGCAGCAAGCGCTGCCGGTTGGGCCACCTCGCTCACAGTGGTTCGCCGAGGTAGGCGTCCTGCACCGTCTCGTTGCTCATGACCGCATCCGGCGCACCGCACGCCAGGAGCCGGCCGTGGTGGAGGACGGCGACACGGCTGGCGAGGCCGAGGACGACGGAAATATGGTGCTCTACCATCATCACGGTGCGGCCATCGCGGTGCAGCCGGCCTATGAGCGCAGAGAGGCCCGGGACGTCCTCGACGTTCACCCCGGCCATCGGCTCGTCCAGGAGCAGCAGCCGGGCACCGCTGCTCACGAGGATGGCGAGCTCCAGCTTGCGCTTGTCGCCGTGCGAAAGTGCCCCAGCAGGCCGGCCGGCCAGGTGCGCTAAGCCGACGGACTCCAGCGCTTCGGCGGCCGCAGCGCCGGCGGCGTCCTTGTCCTTGGGCCGGTGCCAGAACCGCAGGTTCCCCCCGAGCCGGGCGGCGGCGGCGAGGCGCACGTTCTCGTAAACGGGGAGGGCCCCGAACAGTAACGAAGTCTGGAACGTACGTCCCATGCCGAGGCGTGCTCTGCGCGCCGGCGCCAGCCGGCCGATGTTGCGCCCTCGCACCATGATCGTGCCCTCGGTCGGCGCCAGTAAGCCGGTAATAAGGTTGAAAAGGGTAGTCTTACCCGCGCCGTTTGGCCCGATTATGCCCAGGAGCTCGCCAGTCGCGACGGCGAGGTCAACGTCTTTCAGGATGTTGACGCCCCCGACGTGGAAGCCGAGGCCGGCGATCGCGACCTCAGCTCCCGCGCCGCGCGACACATCAAGCTGTGCCGACATCCCGGGGGAAAGTGTACTAGGGGTTGGAGAAGTGCGCGGCAACCGGGGGGGCCGTGGCCGCGTCGGCCAACGTCTTTACCAGGACAGGCTTGAACGTACCTGCGCTCTCCGTCAACTTCACTTGGTACATCGGCTGCAGCATGGCGTGGTCGGCCGCACGGATCTGCTGCATGCCTTTGGGTGCGAGGAAGTTCCAGCCGGCGAGAGCCTTGATCATGGCATTGACGTCGCTGCCGCCGCCGGCCTGTATGGCATGGACGATCATCTCGGCCGCGGTGAAGCCGTCGGGGGTGAAGATGTCCGGGACGCTGTGGTACTTGGCCGCCATTTCCTTGACCAGGAAGTTATTGGCGGCGTTGTGAGGCGCCTGGTAGAAGTAAAGTGACAAGTAGTCGAACTTTGTCCCGGCGGCACCATAAAACGGGTACGTGGCGATATTGGCCAGGCCCGTGACGACCTTGGTGCTGGCAAAGACGCCTTGGTTGTCCAGCGCCTGAGCTAGGGCTGCTCCGGTGGTGCCTGCCCAGGCCAGGAAGAGCAGGTCCGGGTGCATGGAGCTGACCTTGAGAGCGGTCGGGGCGAAGTCGGTCGTGGTCAGTGGCACGAGCACTGGCTTGACCTTGTCGCCAATGGACGCGAACGCCTTGTCGGCATCGGTCACGTAAGACTCCCCGAAGGCGTAGTCCTGTGCGAGCACAGTGATTTCCTTGCCTCGTCCCTCGGAGGCCACGTAAGACTCCGCCGTAAGCACGTCCTGGTCGGTCTGGCGCCCGGACCGGAACGTGTAGACATTTGCCCCGGTGATCTGGTCGGCGGCCGCCGGGCCGGACACATAGAGGACCTGGTTCTGCGCGGCGAGAGGGGCGAGCTCGGTGGCAACGCCCGAGTCGATCGTCCCGCCTATGATCTTGTACCCGGCACCGACGAGGCTCTTGAAGTCGGTCACGGCCGTCGTCGCGCTGTCAGCGTCGTCGTCCCACGTCACGTCTACGTGATGGCCGTCCACCGCCCCGGTGCCGTGCGTCGCGTAGTCGAGCCCTATCTGGAAGCCCTGGTAGTACTCCTCGGCATAGACGGAGAAAATACCAGTCTTCTCGTAGACCATGCCCACCATGACGGGCGTGCCGGCGGCGCTCACACGGGTGGAAGCCGCCGATGGCAGCACCGATGTCCCCACGACCAGCGCCGCGCTGACGACGGCACCGCCAAGGGCGGCAACGCCCCTGGGTCCTTTGCGCATGTTCGTTCCCCTTCCGGCGCAAAAGAGAGATGTGAATCACCTCTCATGTTGGAGTCTAGGGACCGCTTGGGACGCCGTCAAGAGCTAGCGCGGCCCGGGCGGCTCATGGCGCACGTTGCGTTGGGGCCGGAGGCGCCCCGCACACCTTGGCCGCCTTTGCGTAACCGGGCTCGTTCGCGATGGACGGAGACATCATCATCTCGCCCTGAGTGCCCGGGTCAGGGAAGTTGGTGATCCCGTGTGCCCGCATGCACTTGGAGATCGCGAGCATCTGCTGCAGGTGCTGTTGTACCTCCTGTGGCGTCTGAGCCGCTCCAGCGGCAAGTGCGTACCCATGGCACGCGCCGTACTCGTACCTATCAACGACTTGTTTCGTAAAACCGAGATTGTCCAGCTCGCCGTCGGCGTAGGGCGGGTCCGGGAACTTCTTGAGCCCGTGTTTGCGGAAGCACGCTGCAAGCTTGGTCATCGCGGCCAGGGACGCCGGCGAGGGCACCGTGGTGGCCGCGGCCGGGACCGCAACCTCGGTGGTGAGCGTCGGCGATGACTTGGCGCCGGCGACACCCGGGGCGCCGCTACCGTTGCCGCACGCCGTGGCCAGGCCCGCGAGCAGGACGAAAGCGGCGGCACCAATGCCCCACCGCGAGCGACGGGTTGGCAGGGAGGTTGGCGGCCCCGGGGTACACGTAGCCAAGCAATAGCCCAGCCCGGGGCGGACCGTGCGGCGCTCCATGGGCCTTGGTTTACCCTCTCCCCGGTAACACGGGATTAACAGTCGGAGTAGTTTGCCACGATCACGAACCGTTCGTCTCGGTCCCAAGCGATATATGGAGGGGCTCGCACCTGCACAGGACTTAGCATTGAGCATTGCTATCCTGCCCGGATAGGCTGCCGCGATGCGGACGCGTCCCCTTCATGTAGGCGTGCAGCTCCAGGGCCAAAACACCAGCTGGGCCGACTACGCCCGAGCGGTCCGAGCGGTCGAGGACCTCGGTTTCGGCTCAGTATGGACATTCGACCATGTTCTTCCTTTTTCGGGGCCCGATGACGGCGCATGTTTCGAAACTCTCACGACGATGGGTGCTTGGGCGGTGCTCACAAACCGTACGCGAGTAGGAGTGCTCGTCAATGGCGTCCTCTACCGCGATCCGGCAGTCCTTGCCAAGGCGGCGGCTCAGGTCGACCAGATTACCGGCGGGCGGCTCGAGTTCTCGCTCGGGGCGGCTTGGGCCGAGCGGGAGTTCCGGGCCTACGGTTGGCCGTTCCCATCGGTGAGCGAGCGCTACGAGCGGCTCGATGAGGCACTGGACCTGATAAAGCAACTGTGGGCACAGCATCGTACGACGTTCGTGGGCAAGTACTACCGCGTGCTCGACGCGCCCTGCGAGCCCAAGCCGGTACAGTCGCCGCACCCGCCTATTACCGTCGGTGGCACCGGCCTCGGTTCGCTCAAAGTGGCGGCGCGCCATGGGCAGAGGCTCAACATGGTGGGGCCGCCCGCGACATGCGCCACGACAATCGCTAAGTTACGCGAGGTCTGCGCCCAATTAGGCCGCGACTTCGACGGCATCGAGCTGTCCGCTCACCCCAACCTCGTACTGGCTCCGACAGCCGCTGCGGCGGAAGAGGCGGCTGTCGCTGTCGCAGCCAGCCACGGCACGGACTTGGCGGCAGCCCGAGACGGTTGGCTGATCGGCGGCCCGGCCGAGGTCGTCACGAAGATGAGGGCGTACACCGACCTCGGTATCAACCATTTCGTGGTCGCCTTGGGCTATCCCTTCGACACCGCCTCGTTGCGGCTCTTGCGCGATGAGGTGCTGCCTGCGGTCGCAGCCTGACCGGGCCTTGGCGACTGGGCTCGGCAACCACGGGCTCAGTGGGTAGGGTGAGATCGAGCGAAGGGAGATCACATGACTTCCATATCTGCCATCACGTTCCAGAAGATGGACGGGACGTCCGCCAGCCTCGCCGACTACGCGGGCCGCGTCGTCCTCGTTGTCAACGTAGCGTCCAAGTGCGGGCTCACTCCCCAGTACGAGGGCCTCGAGGCACTGCACGAGCAAAAACAGGACCGTGGTTTTACCGTAGTCGCTTTCCCAGCCAACAACTTCGGCGGCCAGGAGCCCGGTACCGACGCTGAGATCGCCGAGTTTTGTTCCACGAATTACTCGGTGACCTTCCCCGTAATGTCAAAGATCAGCGTCGTCGGCGACGACCAGCATCCCCTTTACCGTGCGCTCGCAACTGCAGTGCCCACGGCCGACGGGAAGCCGGAAATGCGCGAGAACCTCCGCAGCTACGGGATGACCCCAACCGAAGATCCCGACGTTCTTTGGAACTTTGAGAAGTTCCTGATCAGTCGGGAGGGCGAGGTAGTCGCCCGCTTTGCGCCCCCAGTCGCTCCCGACGACCCTTCGCTCGTCGCGGCCATCGACGGAGAGCTGTCCGTCTGAGCTGACCGCTCGCTCCGTGACAGCACTGCCTCGGTCCGGGCCGAGCCGATTAGCGTGCCGATAATGACGGGCGGAGCGGTCGTTGTGGGTTCGGGGCCCAACGGTTTGGCCGCCGCGCTCACGCTCGCTCGCGCCGGGCTCGGCGTCCAGGTGCTAGAGCGGGAGGACGGCCCAGGTGGTGGTTGCCGTACCGCCCAGCTGACGCAGCCGGGTTTCCGCCACGACGTTTGTTCGGCAGTGCACCCCCTGGTTGTGGCGTCGCCCTTTTTTTGCTCTGTCGACCTAGCTGCGGCCGGCGTCAAGCTCATCCAACCCGAGGTGGCTTTCGCTCACCCCCTCGATGGCGGGAGGGCGGGCGCGGTGTACCGCTCGGTGGAGCGGACCGCCGGCGAGCTTGGCCAAGACGCCTCCCATTACCGCCGCGTCTTTGGTCCTCTTGCCCGCTCCATCGACCTGGCCCTGCCAGCGTTGCTGGGGCCGCTGCGCACGCCGCCTCGCCACCCGGCCGCCACGGCCCGCTTGGCCCTGCCGGGGCTGCTCAGCGCGGCCCGGCTCGCCTCGGGTTTCCGCACCAGCGAGGCGAGGGCTCTCCTGGCGGGCGCGAGCGCGCACTCGATGCTCCCCCTCGATGCGTTGCTGACAGGCGCTTACGGTCTGCTGATGCTGAGCCTGGCTCATGCCCATGGTTGGCCGCTCGTCGAAGGCGGTAGCGAGAGGCTCGTGGACGGCCTCGTCGCCGAGCTTGCCAAGCTGGGCGTGCCCGTTCAGACCGGCGTGTGGGTGAGGTCCCTCGCCGACCTACCTAGGGCTGACCACGTGCTTATGGACGTCGCCCCGCGCGCCCTGGCCGATATGGCGGAGGGCCGCCTCGGGGTCGCTTACGGCCGCGGTCTGCGCGGGTTCCGTCACGGCCCGGGTGTTTGCAAGGTCGATTGGGCGCTCTCGGGGCCTGTGCCGTGGACGGCTCCGGCCTGCCGGCTGGCCGGTACGGTCCACGTGGGGGGGACGTTCGAACAGGTGGCCGCGGGCGAAGCTGAGGTGGCGGCCGGCCGTCACCCCGAGCGGCCCTTTTGCCTCATCGCACAACCGAGCGTTTTCGACCCCACGCGCGCCCCGGCCGGCCAGCACACATTGTGGGGGTACTGCCACGTGCCGTCCGGTTCCACGATCGACATGGCCGAACGGATCGAGGCCCAGGTCGAACGTTTCGCCCCGGGTTTCAGGGACCTGGTCCTGGTCCGGGTCACGCGGACGGCCCTCGAGGTTGAAGCGCACAACCCCAACTACGTGGGCGGTGACATCAGCGGCGGCGCAGCCACGTTGCGCCAGACGCTGTTCCGTCCTACGGTGCGCTGGGACAATTACCGGACACCCGTGCCCGGCCTTTACTTGTGCTCTGCCGCGACCCCGCCCGGGGGCGGCGTGCACGGCATGTGCGGCTACGGCGCCGCCCGCCGCGCGATCGCCGACCACGCTAAGGGGATCGGTTTCGCCCCTTCAAGACCCCGTGCAGGTGGTTGGTCGGCGCCGTCCCGGTAGGCGCCCTGCGCGCCCCGATGGTCCCTCTAGTAGGACGTGGCGCCCACTGGCTCCAGCTCGTCGCCTGGCTCGAGCGGTCAAAGCGCGGCACAGCAACGCCGCAACTTCGAATTGGGCAGACGCCTGAACTGCCTTCCGCCCTTTCTATCAGATGCGACGGAGTGCACCGGCCCCTATCTCGTGCTTCGTGGAGGTCGTCGGGAGAGCACCTCGCGAGCTTCCTGCATGGCGCGAAACCATTCTCTCCCGAGGAAGTCGAAGAAGTCGAGGAAGTGGGCGAGGTTTACGAGCCGGGCCGCGGCTGGCGCCCGGCGTAGCGGGGCCGAGAATGCCGATGCGCGGACGCGCTCAGGCTGCCCGCGTCGGGGCGCTGACTAACTAAGCTCGCCCGCGAGCGAGAAAGGGACATCCGATGCGTCGACCGCTTGGCGTTGTGGTCGTATTGGTCGCTGCGTGGCTGGGATGGGCGCCGTTGGGCGCAGCCGCCGGCGTGGTCGTAACGGAGTACCAGGGTGTCGCGTGCCCTACGGCGACGTCGTGCGTGGCGGTGGGTGTCAACGAGGCCGGCCACCTCGTGGTCACCCTCGTGGGCGCCGCGGGTCGCCCGGGGGAGACGTCCGTGTCGCCTTCGGCCATGTACCCGAGTGGCGCACCCGCCTGTCCGTCCGTCGCGACCTGCTTTGTAGGGGGGACTAATGCCGGCAACGACGGGACCGTGACGCCGGTCACGATGTCCAGCGGTCACCTAGGGAGGCCGCAAGCACAGGACACGACGATCGGCGAGTACCGCGGCATGGCTTGCGCCAGCGCGACGACCTGCTACGCCGCCGGGGTCTCAAAGGGCGACGTGAGCGGAGACGCCGAGTACTCGGTGGTGACCCACGGCCGTCCCGGGCCCGCCGTCGCCATCCCCGGCACCGGGCCGTCGTCAGGTATGCAGGCCGCGTGCCCCCCGAGCGCCTCATCGTGCCTCGTGGTCGGCAACTACGGCACGGGCGGGTTCATAGCTGTCGTGTCCGGGAGCAAGGTCACCGCGCTGAAGTCGATCACCGCGTACGCCTACTCGGTCGCCTGCCCGACGTTGAGCCAGTGCGTCATCGTCGGGTCCCAGAGCCTGGACAGCGGCCCGAGGTTCGTCACCTTCGACCCGGTTACCGGGGCGCTCGGTCCGCTCATGGCGGTCCACGGTGCCACCGGCACCTTCGATAGCGTCGCCTGCTCGTCGGCCCAGTCTTGTGTCATCGTGGGCGCCGGCCAGACCGGAGGCGAGTGGCTCACCTTCGCCTCGGACCGGCCGGGCCCGGTACACGCGACAGCCGCGCTCCTCTACGGCGTCGGCTGCGGCAAGGGTGGCGCGTGTTACGCCGTAGGCTCGGAGAAGGCTATGGGCGTCGTACTGAGGCTCCCTTAGCCGCGAGGTTGTGCAACCTCCGACGTCGGCCTCGGGACTGTGGTGGTGGGCCGGGAAGGATTCGAACCTCCGTAGGCGTCAGCCGGCAGATTTACAGTCTGCTCCCATTGTCCGCTCGGGCACCGACCCAAGAGGGTAACAAACCCTCAGGGGAGCAAGACTAGCGTGTCGACTATGCCCACGTTCGACGTCGTTTCCCAGGTCGACCTGCAAGAGGTCCGTAACGCGGTTGACCAGGCGGTCAGGGAGCTGGAAACGCGGTTTGACTTCAAGGGCACGAGCTCCAGCCTTGAACTGGCCGGCCACGAGCTGACCCTACGCTCGTCCACCGAGGACCGCCTTCGAGCGGTGATGCAGGTGCTCGAAGAGAAGCTCGTGCGCCGCAAGGTCTCCCTCAAGGCCCTTGACCCCGGCAAGGTAGAGGAGGCCGCCAAAGGCACGGTCCGCCAGCTCGTGACACTGAAGGCCGGTATCAACGCCGACCAGGCGCGAGCGATCAACCGTTTTATCAAGGATAATGCCCCAAAAGGGGTGTCGTCGTCGGCGCAGGGAGACCAGGTCAGGGTCCAGGGCAAGAAGCGCGACGACCTGCAGGCCACGATCGCGGCGCTGAGGGAGCACGATTTCGGCGTCCCGCTTCAGTTCGAGAACTTCCGCGACTAGAAGCTGTGTGCCCATTCCTTCGAGCGCAGGCGGGCGATACGCTGCTGCGTGGGAGGGTGGTCACTGAACCACTTGGCGAAGGCCACCCGGCGCCCGCGGAGCGGGTTCACGATAAAGAGCCCGGCCATTTCCCGCGGGACCGCCATCGGCACCCTGCCCGACATGGCGTCCAACTTTTGCAAGGCAGAAGCGAGCGGTTCCCCGTCGCCGATGAGGCGCGCCCCGTCGCGGTCGGCTTCGTACTCGCGCGAGCGGGACAGGGCCAGCTGGAGCATGGTCGCCGCCAACGGTGCGAAGATCATCATGGCCAGCAGCCCGAAGATGTTGTCGTCGTCGCGCCGTCCCCCGCCCGCGCCGGGAAAGAACAGTGCGGTATAGGCGAACATGCGGGCCACGAAGGTGATCCCGAGCGCCACCGCGGCCGCCACGGAGGACGTGAGGATGTCGCGGTTGCGCACGTGGCTGATCTCGTGGGCCAACACGCCGCGCAGCTCTGACCAACTACAGACCTGCAGGATGCCCGACGTGACCGCCACCGCCGCGTGCCTGGGGTTGCGCCCAGTGGCGAAAGCGTTCGGTTGCGCTGCAGGCGAGACGTACAACCGGGGCATGGGCAGGTTGGCCTTGGTCGTCAGTTCGCGCACAATCGCGTAGTACTGGGGTACCTGCGCTTCCGGTACGGGCACGGCCCGCGCCGCCCTGATCGCGATCGAATCGGAGAACCAGTAGGAGCCACCGACGAAAAGCAGTCCGACCACGAGCCCGATGACCAGGCCCGTACCGCCGAAAAAGGCTCCGATCCCAAGGCAGAGCGCTCCGAGCAGGGCTAGGAGGATGGCGGTCTTGAAGTTGTTGCGGTTCACAGTTCTACACCTCTCCCACCAGCGTACCGGTGCCCCATGAGAACAGGATCACGAAGGCAGGTAGTACCCGGAGTGGATGTAGAGGCAGGACAAACCTTCCGCCCGGAACATCTCCACGTTGCGCTGGTCGTCTTCGAGACAGAGCCTGACGTCGAGGCCGTGAGCCAGGATTTCCCGCACGGCGTCCTGCTTGAAGCTGCGGGCGGGCCGGCGGTCGCCCTCCAGGCGCATCACAAGTAGGTCCCAGCGCACTTCGTGCCGGCTCAGCCAACTCGTCGTCACCTCCTCGGTGCGGCTCGGTCGGGCGGTGAGCAGCACTATCGCGAGTTCTTTGCGGAGCAGGCCCAAGAGCGCCGCCACCTCCTCCACCAAGGGGTCGTCCCCTGCGGCGCTGAAGAAGGCGTCCCAGTCGGGGCGCCGGCCAGCTAGGAAGTGCTGGCGTGCCGCGGCGTCGGCGAGGACGCCGTCAAGGTCGAACAAGACGGCCGGTCCCCGGCGCACGGCTTCGCGCCATACCCATCGCCCCGTGGCGGGCTGCGCAGGCCAGCCCGGTGGTACGGGACCGCCCCTGCTCAGCTCGAGTTGGAGTTGTCGGTGATGCCGATGACGACCACCAGCACGATGTAAAGGATGGTCAGCGCGACGAAGATCAAGCCGATGACGATACCGGCGATCGCCATCCCGTTGCCGGTCTGCATCCCCTCGGAGCGGCGGATCTGGCTCCGCGCGACGAAACCGAAGATCACTGCCAGTACCCCCGTCAGCGGGCCACAAAGTAGGCAGCAACAGCCCATCACGAGCGCGGCAACAGCAAGACCGTTGGTCTTTGGCCCCGACAGCATCGTGCCGACGGCGGGCGCGTACGTAGGCTGGTAGAACTGGCCAGGGGGCGGCGTGCTCGGCGCTCCGTACGGTGTGCTCCCGTATGGCTGCATGCCGCCGTAGCTGGGGAAACCACCACCCGGGGGCGCACCATAGCCGGGTTGAGCAGGACCGGGAGGCGGCGGCGGTCCAGAGCCAGGTTGGCCCCAAGGCGTACCCCCGCTGGCCGCCATCGGCTGGAGCGTACCACATGATGGACAGAGCTGCCCCGGTGTCGCCGGGGACCCACATTGGGTGCAGTTCACGGCACCTCCTAGTCCCTGGCGACTCTAGCCCGGCCAGCCCTAAGCTCGGTGGTCCATGTCCTACAGACGAGGGTTCAGAGCAGTTGTCGTCGCGGCCGCGTCGGCCTTTGCCGCCACCGCCGCCAGCCTTGCTACGGCACCGCTGGCGGTCACCAGCGCGGGCGCTGCGCCCCCGCCGGCGGCGACAGCCGTCGCCTCGAGCGAGCAGTCATTTGCGCTTGACCTGTTGCACCGGCTGGGCGCGAGCGAGCCCAACCTGGTGCTCTCGCCCTCCAGTCTCGGCACATTGCTGGCGATGCTCGAGCCGGGAGCAGCCGGCACGACCGAGCTTGGCATCGCCCGAGCGCTGAGCTCGAGCAGCCTCTCTCCGGCTGGACAAGCGCAGGGATGGGCGGCCCTCGGTACCTGGTTACGCAACCGGGCGGCACGCGACCACACCGTGCTCGACACGGCCAACCAGGCGTGGTTCCAAAAGACGTTGTCAGTCTTACCTTCTTACTTGGCGACGCTGAGCCAGGACTTCCACACCGGCGTCCAGCACCTGGCGGCGAGCCCGGCAGCGTCGGCCAGCGCCATCGACGCGTGGGTGGCCGCCCACACCGGGGGCCACATAACGCACCTCCTTAGTGCTGCCGAGCTCGTCAATGCCGTGGCGGTGCTGGTAGACGCGGTGTACATGAAGGCTGCTTGGGACACCCCGTTTGATGCCAGCCTGACCGGGGCGGCACCCTTCTATACGGCGCCCGGCCACCACGTGACGGTCCAGATGATGGAGTCACAGCAGGACTGGAACGCAGCGCTTTCGACTAGCCCCGGGCTCGACGCCATCGCATTGCCCTACCGGGGCGACGACCTTTCGGCACTTGTCCTCATGCCTCCGCTTGGCCGGCTGGGAGCCTTCGAACAGGACCTTTCGGCGGCTGAGCTGTCCCAGATCGTCGCCCAGCTGTCCGAGCAGCGGGTGAGCCTGTACATGCCGCGTTTCAGTGTGAGCAGTGACCTGAGCTTGGAGCAGGTGCTTTCGGAGATGGGAATGGCTCAGGCGTTCAGCAATTCGGCAGACTTTTCCAACCTGAGCGCGCAACCAGTGAAGCTGAGTTTCGTGGTCCAGGACGCCCAGATGAAGGTCAACGAGAACGGTACCGAGGCGTCCGCAGCCAGCGCCGCCGGGATCGAGCCAACGGCAGTCGCGCCCATGCCCCACGTCACTATCGACATCGACCACCCGTTCCTGTTCCTCATCAGGGACAACGCCACCGGCCTCGTCCTGTTCGAAGCCCAGGTGGGCGACCCGGCATAGGCCTCGGGAGAGAGCCTCTACCAGGGCAGAGCGATCGAATGTGCCCAGGAGAGCACTGGGGTGGAGACCCCGGCAAAGATGGTGAAGGCGACACATACCGCCACCGTGGCCGAGACCGGGGCCGGCACGCGTAGGCGGGCAGTGGGCGGCGGCCGCAGTGCCAACGCCGAGTCCCGCGCGGCCAGGCCCGCAGTGACAACCTCGGGGAGATCCGAAACATCTCCGCCACCGTAAGCCGCATCGCTCGCCCCGGCCGCGGCGGGCTGGCTCGCATTGGGTTCTGGCGACATGTACATGATGAGGGCTAAACGGAGGTAGGCGAAGGCGACGATCGCTGCGCTCAACATCCCGATCAGGGCCAAGGCGTACTGGCCCTTTTGCACCGCCGCGCTTATGACTACCCACTTGCCGAGAAAGCCGCTGGTTAGGGGGATACCCGCCTGGGCGAGCAAGAGGACGAGCATGGCGGCTGCCAGCCAGGGCTGGCGTGACGCCAGCCCGCGCAGCGAGCTCAAGTCGTTGCGGGCTTCGCCCCGTCCCTGGACCACGCCGACGATGGCGAAGGTACCGATGACCATGAACGTGTACGTGAAAACGTAGAAACAAACAGCGCTCAAGCTGTACGTCGAGCCGGCCTGCAAGGCTATGAGGACATAGCCTGCCTGGCTGATCGAGGAGTAGGCGAGGAGGCGCTTGATGTCGGCCTGCACCAGGGCGAGCACCGACCCCACGAGGACCGACGCCACCGCAAGCACCCAGATAATGGGCCGCCAGTCTGCCTGCTGAGTGTTCACGGCGAGGAGCAGTACCCGCAGGAGGGCGGCAAATCCGGCCGCTTTGGCGACCGCCGCCATATACCCCACGAACGGGGTCGGAGCGCCTTGGTACACGTCTGGCGACCAGAAGTGGAAAGGTGCAGCTGAAACCTTGAAGGCAAGGCCGACGATCACCAGGCCGATGCCCGCGAGGAGCACGCCGTTGTGGATTATCTGGCTCGTGACCAGCATGTCGATCGCCCCGTAGTACAGCGTGGAACCGACCGCGCCGTAAATGAGCGCCACTCCGTAAATAAATATGGCCGACGCGAACGAGCCGAGGATGAAGTACTTGAGGCCGGCTTCACCCGAGGCGGTGCGGCGACGGTGGTAAGCGGTCAGCGTGTAGAGCGAGATAGACAGGATCTCGAGGCCCAGGAAAAGGGTTATGAACCCTGCCGCTTCGGCCATCAGCACTGCGCCCGTCGAGCAGGACAGCATCAAAATGTAGGGTTCGGGGCCGTCGAGGTTTTCCCTCGTCAGGTAGGCATGAGATATCCAGGCGCCGAGGACGGTGGCCGAGCCGAACAGGACGCAGAAAAATGCCCCGAGCTGGTCGTAGAACAGTTGGCCGCCGAGCGCCAGCGGCCCTGTGGCGTTGCCCTGGTTCCCGATCGTAAGGCCTGTCGTGTTGTGCCATTGGACCAGCCCGTCCACGATCGTGCCTGTCCCGGCCAAAGTGGCTATGCCGGCCCAAATCGGACCGTACGGCAACCGCTTAGGCAGCAAGGCGGCGAGCGCGAGCAAGACCAGCACACCGCCGCCAAGGACGAAGAACGGCACCAAGGCGGTGTAGTCGATGGCCATGTTCAACGAGCCTTTAGAGCTGCAGATGCCGCTCACCTGGCCAAGGACCGGTGAGACGGTGCAGCCCGCGGCCGAGAGGTGCGCGCTCATCGGCCACCGCTCCGGGCTGGGGAAGCCGCCGTGCTCCCCTTGACGGGAAGGTCGACGACCTGGTCCGAGGGCACCGCGTAATTGCCCCGGGAGAACGCGCTCGACGGGATCTTGAAGCCAGGGTCGGCGAACTCGACATGGGCGACCAGGTGGTTGACCGCTGGCTCGATGCGCGTGATGAGCGGCTGCGGGTAGACGCCGATGAAGATCATCCCGGCCAGCAGGGGCGCCATGGCCGCCCTCTCCGCCCACGTCATGTCGCGGATGCCCTCATTTACCGCACGGGCCGGGCCGTGGAAGACGCGCTGGTAGGCCCACAACAGGTACACGGCGCCGAGCACGACGCCCACCGTGGCGACGACCGCCCACCAGCGGTGGGTGACGAACGTCCCGAGCAGCACGAGCAGCTCGCCGATGAAGCCGTTTAGCCCGGGCAGGCCCACGTCGCTCATGATGGCGGCCAGGAACACCCAGCCGAGGATGGGCATGACCGCCTGCAGGCCGCCGAGCTCGGAGAAGCGGTACGTCTGGCGACGTTCCCAGACCATACCCGCGAGCAGGAAGAGCGCCCCGGTGGACAAGCCGTGGTTGACCATCTCGATTATGCCCCCGGTGATCCCCTGCGCCGTGAAGCCGAACAACCCGATCACGATGAAGCCCACGCCGGCCACCGTCCCGTAGGCGATCAGGCGTTTTAGATCCTTCTGCATGGCGGCGACCACCGAGCCCCAGATGATGCCAGTGGCGGCCAAGGTCAGGGCCACGGGAGCAAGGTTGACGGCCGCCACCGGGAACAGGAAGATCCCCCAGCGCAAGATGCCGTAGGCCCCGAGCTTGAACAGGATCCCGGCCAGCACCATGGACGTCCCGGTGGGCGCTTCGGTGTAGGCGTCGGGCATCCAGGTGTGCAGCGGGACCAGGGGCATCTTGACCGCGAACGCCACCCCGAACGCTCCCAGGAGCAGTTCCTGGTCGGCCACGGGAAGGTGCATGGTGCCTCTGGCCAGGGCAACTATGTCGAACGATGCGCTGGTCCCCGAGGGCTCGTGGCCGCCCGCGAGCACGTAGGCGCCGAGGATGCCGACGAACAAGAAGGCCGAACCGGCGAAGGTGTACAAGAAGAACTTGATGGCGGCGTAGCCACGGCGCGGCCCACCCCCGCTCACTATCAGGAAATACCCAGGTACCAGCGTGACCTCGAAGGCGACGAAGAACAAAAAGGCGTCCAGCGACAAGAAAGTCGTCATGCAGGCCGCTTCGAGGAGGAGCATCCAGCCGAAATAGGCCCGCGGTGAGCGCCGCACCGGCGGGCTGGCCATCGCCACCGGGAAAAGGAGGGCCGTCATGGCCACCAGGAACAGCGATATCCCGTCGACGCCTACGTACCATGAGACGCCGAGCGGCCCGATCCAGGGTTCCTTGGTTATGAACTGGAAACCGGAGTGAGCGTTACCAGTCTGGAAGGCCACGGCGAGCCATAGGGCGAGGACCAGTTCCAGCCCCGCCACAGCCAGGGCCACGGCCCGGGCCATCTGGCCGGCGTTGCGCTCGGGCAGGACGGCAACCAGCAATGCACCGGCCAGCGGGAGCCCGATAATTATGTCCACGACTACCCACATGGCCTAGGCCCCAGTCCGGAATGTCAGGTAGGCCAGCAGTACGATGACGCCAAAGGCGATGCCCAGGGCATAACTGCGCAGGTAGCCGTTCTGCGCCCGGCGAGCGACCTGCCCGGTACTGCCGAGCACGTTGGCCACGCCGTTGACCAGGCCGTCAACCAGTTCGTTGTCTACGACGACGGCAAGGGCTCCTGCTGCCATCCGCAACGGCCCAGAGACGGTGGCCGCTACCGCGTCGTCGAAGTACCAGGCCCGGCGGAGGAAGTTCGGCTCCAACCGGGGGTGCTCGGCTGTGCGCCAGGTCGTCAGCCCGAGGCCGAGGCCCGTGAGGCACACGGCCAAGGTGATGGCGAAGAGCGCCCACTTGGTGCCCGTCGGCACCGTAACGGAGGCCGCGGCCGGGAACAGGGGGTGGAGGAACTCCGACAGGAAGTCCCAGCCATGTAGCGGCAAGTTGATCAAACCGCCGAAGAACGCGCCGACGGCTAGGACGATGAGCGGCACGGTCATGGTCCAGGTCGCGTCCTTGGGCTCCTCGCCGCTGTGAGCGGGAGCGGGCAGGCCGGGGCCGACACCCTCCGCGTGCTCGTCGTGCACGACCACGAACTGCTGGCCTTCCCGCCAGCGGGCCTGCCCCCGGAACACCAAGGCGTACTGGCGGGACATGTAGTAGGCAGTCAGGCCAGCGGTAAAAACGCCGATCGCCCATAGCGCCTTGTTCATGCCCCAGGCGGCGGTGAGGATGGCGTCCTTGGACCAGAACCCGGCGAATGGGGGGATGCCCGATATTGCGAGCCAGGCGATCCCGAAGGTGACCGCGGTGACCGGCATGTAGCGGGTGAGGCCGCCCATCTGCTTCATGTTTTGGCGGTTGGCCATGGCATGGATGACCGAACCGGCGGCCAGGAAGAGGAGGGCCTTGAAGAAGGCGTGGGTGAGCATATGGAACAGGCCGTCGGCATAATCTCCCGCTCCGATGCCCAAGAACATGTAACCGAGCTGAGAGATCGTCGAGTAGGCGAGGGCTTTTTTGATGTCGTCCTGGCCGCAGGCGATTGTGGCGGCGAGGAAGGCGCTGCCCACGCCCACGCAGGCTATGACCCATGAAGTGGCGTGCGCATAGTGCAGCATCGGCGCCACCCGGGCCATGAGGTAGACCCCGGCGGTGACCATGGTGGCCGCGTGGATCAGGGCAGATATCGGCGTGGGGCCTTCCATGGCGTCGGGCAACCAGATGTACAGCGGGATCTGTGCCGATTTGCCCACCGCCCCGAGGAACAGGAGCAGGGTTATCGCCGTCGCCGTCGTCCCGTTGATGGCCCCCGGCGTCCCGGCGAGCAGGCCCGTGGCATGGCCATGGACCAATGTCCCAAGCACGGCGGAGAAGTTGACGGAGCCGAAATGGGCGAACATCAAAAAGATCGCCAGCATGAAGCCGACGTCGCCGACGCGGTTGGTGACGAACGCCTTCTTGGCTGCTACGGCGGCAACATCGCGCTGGAACCAGAAACCGACGAGGCCGTAGGAGCAAAACCCGACACCTTCCCAACCGAGGAACGAGAACAAGAAGTTGTCGCCGAGCACGAGCACGACCATGGAGAAGAGGAACAGGTTGAGGTACACGAAGAACCGGTCGAAGCCCGGGTCTTTGTGCATGTAGCCGATCGAGTACAGGTGGATGACCGTCGAAACACCCGTTACGAACAGGGCCATTGTCATGGACAAGGGGTCCACGAGCAGGCCGATGTTGGCGTGCAAGCCCGCCACCGGGAACCACGAGAAGGCGGTGAGGTCCGAGACCCGCTCGGCGGGCGCTCGCCCGAGCATGGTGACCCAAACGACCAGGGCGGCAACGAACGAGCCGGCAGCCGCCAGCGTGCCCACCCAGCCCGCCAGGGGCTCGGCGAGGCGGCGGCCCCAGACCAGGTTGATCGCAAAGCCGATCAGCGGAAGGGCGACGATCGCGTAGGCGGCGTTGACCATGTGGGGGAGCCCTCTAACCCTTTAGCGAGCTGACGTCGTCGGCGGTAACGCCCGTGCGCCGCCGGTATATGGCCACGATGATCCCGAGGCCCACGACCACTTCAGCGGCGGCCACCACGAGCACGAAGAAGACGGCATCGTCACCGCCGGCATCGTTGAGCAAGCGCGAGAAGGTGACGAAGGTCAAGTTGACGGCATTGAGCATGAGCTCGATGCACATGTACATCACCAGGATGTTGCGCCGGGCGAGCAGGCCGGCCGCGCCGATGCCGAACAGCACGGCGGCCAGGACCAAGTACCACGGCCCGGAGATGCTCACTGGCTCGCTCCGGCGGGGCGCTCGGGCACGGGAGCCCCGGCGGGCACGCCCGCACTGGCGACGCGCGGGGGCGCCTGCCCCCGGGGCGGCGCGCCGGTGGCGGCCGGGGCCGCAGGGGCGGAGGGGGAAGTGGCGCCCCGGCTTGGCCGAGCCGACGTCGCCAGGGGCCGCGCTGCAGCCGCAGCCGGGGCGCCCGGGAGGCGTGCAGGCTGGCGGGGCTGGGTGGCCGCCTTGCGTGGGGCGCCCGGGCCGGGCTGGTCGCTGCGGCGGACGAGCACCACGGCGGCGACGACGGCGATCACGAGCAGGACGGACGTCATTTCAAAGGGAAGAAGGTAGCCCGTGAAAATGCTCTGGCCCAACTTCTGGACGTCCTCGCCCGGCCCGCTCAGCGCCTCGGTCTGGCTCGAATAACCCGACACCCAGAAGTGGCCCCTGGTAAGGACCAGGATCTCGATGACGCCGCCCAGGCTGACAAGCACTCCGAAGGGCGCGAGCAGGCGCAGGCGCCTCGGCCCGGTCTCGGCGTTGCGATCGACACCCAGGAGCATGATCACGAACAGGAACAAGATCACGATCGCTCCGCCGTACACGATCACCTGCACGGCGGCGAGGAAATTGGCTCCCTCGTCTATGAACTCAAGTGTGATGCCGAAAATGGTGACTACCAGTCCGAGCGCGCAGTGCACGGGGTTGCGCTGGAGCACCACGCCGAAAGCTCCGGCGATGATAAAGAGCGCGCCTGTCGCATAAACGGCCCAAGCCGAGTCCACTCCGAGCTGCGTGGTCGCCAGCATGCTCATGACCGGTCGCCGGGCCGGCGGACCGGCCTCACGCTACTGACCCCGACCCCGCGTACGGCCGCCCCACCGCTCTGGCGGACGGCGATGTCGAAATCGGCCGGCACGTCCGCCGCGCTCGCGTCAGACTGCCCGGCCTGCGCCGGGCGCACACCGTAGCCCAGCTCTCCCGACCAGAGCGGGACACCTTCGAGATCGGCCCGTCCGGACGGCGCGGTGGCGCGCACCCACGCGGACGTGTTGCGGTCATCGCCTGGTTTCCAGTCCTCCCATGGGAGTGCCTTGGGTTTGCCCGCGTCGTCCACCACGAGCTCGGCCTTGGTGTAAATGGCGTCGTCCCGGTTCGTAAAGGAGAACTCGAACAACTTGGACTCGGTTATTGCCTCGGTCGGGCAGGCCTCCACGCACAGGTCGCAGTGGATGCAGCGCAGGAAATTGATCTCGTAGACGAAGCCGTACCTTTCGCCCGGCGACACCGGGGCATCGGGCGGGTTATCGGCCCCTCGCACGTAGATACAGCGCGCCGGGCACACCCCCGCGCAAAGCTCGCAGCCGATGCATTTCTCCATCCCGTCCTCGTAGCGGTTGAGCACATGGCGGCCGTGCGCCCTCTCGGGCTTGGGCCGCTTTTGTTCGGGGTACTGGACGGTGACGGTCGGCTTGACGGGCTGCTTGCCGGTGACGAAAAAGCCCTTGAAAAACGAGACGAACCGGTTGTCCGTGAGGTAGCTCATGGCGCCTCCAGCTCGGACCAGTCGTGCTGGGAGCGGCCGTTTTGGATGGCGAAGTAGAGGAGCGAAAATGCCCCGAGGCTGAGTACGAAGGCGGCCAGCCCCTCGACGGGGCCGACGCGCGCCCCGATCACGATCAACAGCAGCGCGAGGGCTCCGGGAATGAGCGCCTTCCAGCCGAGGTCCATCAGCTGGTCGTAGCGCAGCCGGGGGAGGGTAGCCCGGATCCATACGTAGATGTAGAGCAGTACGAGCACCTTGACCGTGAACCACAGTGGCCCTACCGAATGACCCGCGATGCGAGGGCCGTCCGGCCCACCGAGGAACAGAGTGGTGAATATGGCCGAGTTGGTTACCAGCGCGATGTACTCCGCCAGGTAGAACATCATGAACCCAACGGAGGAGTACTCCATGTTGAAGCCGCCCGAAATTTCCTCTTCGGCCTCCACCAAGTCGAACGGGGGCCGCGTCATTTCCGCCGTGATGGCTATGAAGAAAAGGGCGGCTGGGGCGCCGAAGGCGCGCAGGATGTTCCAGTGGTAGAGGAACGGGCCATGTTGGGAGGCCACGATGGCGCTCGTGTGGAGCGAGCCGGTGAGCACCACCACAGTGGCCACGCTGAGCCCGACAGCCGCCTCGTACGAGATCATCTGAGCGCTGGCCCGGACGGCGCCGATCAACGAGTACTTCGAGCCCGAAGCCCAGCCCCCGAGCATCACGCCGTAGACGCTCACGCTCGAGCACATGAGCATGAGCAGGATGCCCCAGGCGGGGTCGGCGAGCTGCAGGCGGGTGGTGTAGCCGTCGATGGTCACGGTCCCACCGATCGGCACGATGGAAAATGCCACGAACGCGGGCACCACCGAGATGAGGGGAGCCAGGCGGTAAACGACCTTGTCGGCCTCAGCGGGGACGAGGACTTCCTTGAAAGCCAGTTTGGTGCCGTCGGCGATGGCTTGGAGCCAACCCTTTGGCCCGGCCCGGTTGGGGCCCAGGCGGTTGGCCATACGGGCGATCGCCTTGCGCTCGTACATGATCATGAAGACCACTGAGGCCATGACGATCACGAACGTGACGAGCAGCTTGCCGACGATGATCGCCCATGACACCAGGTCAAGGCCCTTGTCGAACACGGGGTCGCCGGTGTAGGGGGCACCGGCGGCGAGCATCGCTGCCCCCATCACTGTCGCCCCAGGGGTTCGACAGCCACTTCGGTCCAGTCCCGGGCCGCGTCGATCAGGGCCGTGGCGCTTCCCGCGGGCAGGTTGGCGGGCAGCACGGCGCTCCCCCTTGTGACGGTGCTATCGGCGACCACGGGGACCACGACGCTGCCCCGGCTCGTGGTCACCCGCACCTGGCTGGCCCCGAGCCCGTGTAACTGGTCGAGGTCATCGGGGTGGACCGAGAGGGCGAAGGGGGGAGGGAGCGCGGCCAGCGACGGGGACTGCTGCACGAGCACACCACCGTCCCACATGGGCCGGGTGACCACCAGTCGGAGCGACGCCCGCGGCTCGCTCGCGACCTCGGGGGTGCTCACCGCCGGAGACGGCGCCGCCGTCGCTTTGCCTGCCGCGTGACGTGCGGGGCGGGGTTGTAGGCGCGACGGCATGCCGGTAACCGCCTCATCGCCTTGTTGCTGGAGCCCTTCGGTGGCTTCTACGGTGTTGGTGCGGCCAACACCTGCCCCCGCGACGGTCAGGGGTACCGGCGGGGCGGGATGGATCTCTGCTGAGGCGATCCCGGGGTCCGCCATCGGGTCGAGCGGCGGCGGCACCGTGGCCATGTACGCCTCGCCCTCCTCGAGGCCTACTGGTACGACCACCCCGTTGCGGCCCTGGCGCGAGACGAGCAGGTCAGCGGTGAGCCCACAGTGCAGCGGCGATACGGCCGTGATCTCGTCCCAGAGGGCCTCGAGCGACGCTGCGCCCAGGTCTGCACCTAGGCGCGAGGCCAGCTCGAAGGC
>DATJST010000476.1:0-6972 GCA_035503975.1 Acidimicrobiales bacterium
CGATGCTCGACGTCTCGATCCGGTTGGAGATCCTCAACCTGCTCGACAACCTGAAGCGGGACCGCCACCTGGCCCTGCTCTACATCACCCACGACCTGGCCACGGCGCGCTATTTTTCGGACCGGATCATGGTGATGTACAGGGGCGAGATAGTCGAAAGCGGCAGAGCCGACGACGTCATACTTCGCCCGGCACACCCCTACACCCAACTGCTCGAGGCATCTGTGCCCGGGCAAGCGGCCCGATCAGCGGACAGTTCAGGGCCTGGCACAGGACACGGCGCCACCAAACGCGCCGTTTTGACAGCAGAGCGGGCCGAAACAGCCGCCGCTTCAGGATGCCGCTTCAGGCACCGGTGTGCCCGGGCGATGGAGACCTGCGCTAAGCGCCCTCCGGACATCGACCTGGGTGAGGGGCACCTCGTACGCTGCTGGCTCTACGAACGGGCCGAAGTCGTTCGGGTCGCCGGCCGCCCCACCGCCCCTCAAGGCGCGGATAAAGCTCAGGGCACTGCCGGTACGTCGCCCGGTGGGGTGCCGACAGCCGATTAGCCGGTCCGGGCGCGGCCCCCAAGTAACCAAGTAGGACCAAGGCAGGCCAAGCTGCGGTCTGCTACCGGGCCGGCAGGGAACGGCTGCGCGCCGCCTGGGCCTCGGCGTCGGCCAGTACCCGGACCACGTCGGCCCCGAAATGTACGTCGCACGGGTGTTCCACCTCGCCCGACTCGACGTTGTGAAGCAGGTCGCCCAACGCCGCCCTGAAGGCAATTTTGGGGTCGGACGAATCGCGAGGCAACATCGTGACACCTTTCGGCCCCCACAAGGCCATCTCCACGTTGATAGCCGCCTTCGGAGCGGCCAGCGTGAGGGTGGCTGTGCTGGTGGCGCCCGAGGCGTGCCGGAGGACAAGGTGCACGAGATCTCCTTCGCCACCGGTCGCCGCGACCGTGACGATTGGCCCAAGACCACCGATCAAGACCGACAGGGCGTGCGGGCCGACATCCCAGATGGCGCCCCTCTCCCGCCTCCACAGTGAGCCGGAATATGGGCTGTCGGGCGTCAGGGCCAAAACGAGGAAGCGCGCCCATCCGCCCTGCCAATCGCCGTCCCGCGCCGCTGTTACCCAGTCACGTCCCGCTTGGGAGAAGCGCAACGTGAAGAACACGACCGACGCCACCCGTGAGCGTTCGACTTCAGCCACCAGTTGGTCGGCGTCATCCACTGACATGCAAAGAGGCTTGTCCAGTAAAAGGTGCTTGCCGGCACGGGCAGCTTCGATGCCCAGGCGGCCCTGCACGTCGGGCGCCACCGCAAAAGATACGGCGTCGCACTGGCCAAGGAGGTCACCGAAGTCGGGGTACGGGACTGTGCCCAGTTCGGCCGCCACCTCGGCCGCCTTTTGCGGGTCGCGCCCCCAAACACCGGCCAACTCGACGCCGGGATGATCGGCGAGGACAGCGCCGTGCGTGACCCGGGCCCAATAACCTGTCCCCACCAATCCGAACTTCATCGAGTACCTCCAGTACGCAATTGAACCAACAACTTAGCGCTAGTGCTCCCCGTTGCCAACGGGGTCAACCTCGGCCCGAGCACAGCTGATTAGCGCTGCGCAACACCCGGTCGTCGACCAGGCACGCCGGGTCGGCCTTACCAGGGCTACGCACATGAACGCGACGGTGCTCTCCTGGCAAGAGAGTGAAAAGCATGTCGTCGCACTCGGCCTCGGGGTCGGCCTTGTCGGCCAAAATAGCTACGTCGCGCTGCAAGGTTTTAGCTTCCAGCACGACATCGTAGCCTCCGGCGACTTGCTCGACCCTGGCTCTTAGAGCCGGGGGGGGCAGCTCGAGGTCCTTATCCTCGGCGAAAAACCACAACGCCCGGTACCCGCCACCGGCGACCACGAGAACTTCGCGCCCTGGGCTCGTGGGTACGGCGATGTCGGCCCCGATCGTTATGGCTGCAATTTGCCCCGGCTCGGCCCGGGCCGCCAGCGTCGATGCGGCCAGGACGTCGCCATCGAAGCTCTGGCGGGTCACGTCCAGCTCCAGCTCCCATGAGGTGGCGCTGTCGTTGACCACCACGACCTGGAGATCGTCGCCCGCCACGGCCCGTCCGGCAGTCTCCGCCCGCCCGGCCAGAAGGCTCTCGGGAACGGGCTGCACCGTCAACAGGCGGTCCCGGTAGACCTCGCGCAAGGCGTACCACATTGGCTTTCGCCGACCGTCACCATCGACCGCCGACCACGAGATCACGGGCCAGCAGTCGTTCAATTGCCACACGATCGTCCCCGTGCACCGCGGCGCTAACGACCGCCAGTACGCGACGGCGAGGCGGACGGCCCTGGCCTGATTTAGCGACATGGCCCAATGCCAGTCGTCGAACGACCGGGGCTCGTCGAAATGCGGCGCCAAGCCGCGAGACAACTTGGCCATGCCGTCATTGGCCTTTTGGTGGTTGAGGAGCTCGGGGAGGGCCAGGCTGAGCGGGCGCGGCGTCACGGCGCGCGTCAGGGTGGACCACGCGGGAGGTCCTTGGAACCCAAACTCGGCCACGAACCGGGGTTGATGCTCCCGATAGGCGTTGTAGTCCTTGGCGTTCCAGACGTCCCAAACGTGCATGGTGCCGTACCTGTCGTCATTCGGGTAGATGCCGGCGTCAAACGACCACGGGCTACCGGGCATGTACGGCCTGGTCGGGTCGAGCTCCCCCACCACACCTGGGAAAATGTCGAAGTAGTAACCGAGGCCCCACGTTTTTCCCCGGAGATCGGCGTCCCAACCCCAGTCATCGTGCAGCCACAGGCACTCATTGCCGCCGCTCCACAGGGCCAGGCTTGGGTGCGAGCACAGGCGGGTGACCGCCTCACGGGCCTCCGCCTCGAATTCGGAGCGCAAGGGCTCTTCCTCGGCGTACGCCGCGCACGCCATAAGGAAGTCCTGCCAGACAAGAAGCCCGAGCTCGTCGGCGACGTCATAGAAGTCTTCGCTCTCATAGATGCCGCCGCCCCACACCCTGACCAGGTTGCAATTAGCCTCGACGGCCTGCTCGAGGCGGTGCTGGTACCTTTGCCGCCCAACACGGCTCGGGAAACAGTCGTCAGGGATCCAGTTGGCGCCGCGGGCTAGCACCAGCCGGCCATTTATAACTATCCCGAACTCTCGGCCGCGGGCGTCTCGGCGCATCGAAAGCGAGACCGAGCGAAAACCCATCCGTCCCTCTCGCACGTCCAACGGGGACAGGTCGCCGCCCGGGCCTCCGGCACTCACCTCCACCCTGTAGCCGTATAGCGGCTGAGGCCCATAGCCAACCGGCCACCAGAGCTCGACGTCCGCCAAGGGTACTACCACCACCACCGACCCTTGCCCCGCCTCGGCCCGCACCACAGCTGATGCGCCGGCAACAGAAGCGGTCACGAAGAGTGCCGGCCCCGGCTCGACATCACGGGACAGCTCGACGTGGAACGCCACAGCGCCACCGGCCGTGCGGGGCGATGTGCTGTCCGCCCACGGCGGCTCGTCTCCGTCCGGATCCGGCGCAGGCAGGTCAAGACGCGCCAATGGCCGCACCGAGGAGATACGCACCCCCTGCCACTTGTGCAGCGAGATCGGTCGCCAGATCCCCGCCGTCGGGAGGTCCGGGCCCCAGTCCCAGCCAAAGTTGCACGCCATCTTGCGGATGGCGTTGAACGGGTGCCGGCCGTTGCTCGGCCGCGGGCCGAGCTGGAGGCTCATCTCTTCGGCGGTGTCGACAGGAGCGGCAAACTCCACCTCGAGCTCGTTGGGACCGGGGCGGATAACGCCGGAGGTGCCGAAACGGTAACTCCGGTGCATGTTTGCCGTCGTGCCTATCAGAGCCCCGTTGAGGCGGACCGTGGCGACCGTGTCCAAGCCGTCGCAGACCAGGTCGCAGCGCTCGTGCGGGCCCATGCCGTCGAGCTTGAACGTCGTCTCGTACAACCAGCTGGTCCTGCCGACCCAGGCCAGCAGAGCTTCGTTGCCGTCCACGTAGGGATCAGGCACGAGCCCGGCAGCGAGCAGGTCAGTCGTCACACAGCCGGGGACCGAAGCTGGGATACGCCGCCCCCGTACAGATTCTGGGACCGGCCCGGCCAAGGCCGATACGGTCCAGCCCTCGTGCAACCGTCTGTCCACGACTTCCTTCTCTCTATTTATCGTCCGGTCATGTCATAAACGGCCAGTAGCGCCGGCGGCCGGTAGGTCCGCCCGACGCTGACGGCTCGGTGCACCGGTCCTCGTACAGTGCCACCCCGTCTCGCCTCAGCGCCGGCCCGGTGACCGGCTCGGTTCGGATCTTTGCCCCTCGCCAATAACAGACATTTACCAGGATTAGCCAAACTTGTCTGTAAATAACTCTATTTTCCGCCAGACAGTGGTGTCAACTCGGAGGTCCGTGATATCGTGACGGGTTGTATGCTTGTTTTGTTCATAGGTGGTACAGGCCTCATCAGCTCGGCTTGTTCCGCGGCGGCGGTGGCCGCCGGTCACGAGCTCTGGCTCGTCAACCGGGGCAAGTCGCGGCTCCCGGCAGCCGTCGGCGCCGACCATGTCATCACCGCCGACGCCACTGATGCTCGAGCGCTCCGGGAAGCGCTTCAGGGCCGGGAGTGGGACGTCGTCGTCCAGTGGGTGGGTTACCTCCCGGACCACGTCGCCGACGACATCGAGACCTTCGCTGGCGTTGGCCAGTACATCTTCATCAGTTCGGCGTCGGCGTACGAGAAGCCGCCGTCGCACTGGATGGTCAGCGAGAGCACTCCTTTGGTCAACCCGTACTGGGATTACTCTCGCAATAAGATCGCCTGCGAGTCGTTGCTATTTGATGCATGGCACAGATCCCGTTTCCCAATAACGGTCATAAGGCCGTCTCTCACATATGGCCCGTCGCAGATCCCCGTGGTCATTGGTAGCTGGGACCGGCCATTTACAATCGTGGACCGGATCCGTCGGGGCGCGCCGATAATAGTACCGGGCGACGGCACAAGCATCTGGACGATCACCCACAACAGCGATTTCGCCAAGGGCCTCCTGGGCTTGTCGGGTAATCGGGCCGCGATCGGCGAAGACTTCCATATAACGTCGGACGAAAGCCTTACCTGGGACCAGATCTATTTAGCGGTGGGAGAAGCCGCCGGGGCCGTCCCTAACATCTTGCACGTGCCCAGCGACGGGATCATTGCTTCCAACCCGGACGAACTTGGCAACTTGTGGGGTGACAAGGCCCACAGCACTGTGTTCGACAATTCGAAGCTCCTCGGTGCCGTCCCGGACTTCAAAGCGACCGTACCTTTTTCCGCCGGCATCAAGGAGACTATCGCGTGGTTCGACCAGGCGCCGGACCGGCAGGCTATCGACGGCGCCGCCAACGAACGCTGGGACCGGCTGGCGGCGGTGTACGAAGAAGCGCTTCGCCGGGCCGCAGGGTAGCGTGGCATGCTTATGGCACCTGTACATAAAACAGAAGTCGTCCCTCTCGCCAGCGGTGGCGGCATCCCCCTGGTAGGGTTCGGCACCTGGGAGCTCCAAGGCGATGATGCCTATAACGGCGTCCTTGCCGCTCTGGAGATCGGTTACCGTCACATAGACACCGCGACGGGTTACGCCAACGAGGACCGGGTAGGCGCGGCGGTAAGGGACAGCGGGCTCGACCGGGGCAACGTGTTCATCACGACCAAGTGCCCGCCTGAGCTCGCCGGGCGCGAGCTCGAGACGCTCGAACGCAGCCTCGCCTTGTTGGGCACAGAGTTCGTGGATCTCTGGCTGGTCCATTGGCCTCCCGACGGGAAGGCCCGCCCCGCCACATGGGAACAGTTCATCGTCGCCCAACAGCAGGGCAAGGCGCGGGCCATCGGCGTCAGCAACTACAGCATCGGCCAGGTGGACGAGCTCATCGAGGCGACCGGGCAAGCGCCTGCGGTCAACCAGATCCCCTGGAGCCCGTTCTCCTACGATCCCACCACCGCCGGCGCGTTGGCGGAAAGGGGCACAGTGCTCGAGGGCTACAGCCCCTTGAAGAGAAGCTCTCTCGACCACCCGGTACTGCTCGGCATTGGCCGAGCGCACGGCAAGACGCCGGCGCAGGTCATCCTCCGCTGGCACGTCCAGCACCGCTACGTGGTGATCCCGCGGTCGGCTCGGCGGGCGCGCATCGAGGAAAATTTCGGCCTGTTCGACTTCGAGCTGACAGAGGAAGAGATCGCCAGGGTCGACGCGCTGGCCCCCTAAGGACCAGAGATGCAAGGCGGCTAAGCACCCACGAGGCGTGGGTTGGGGACCGCCGAATGTGCGCACAGTTAGTTATGGACTGTTCGGTCACCTCCCCGCTCGTCCGCCGCTTACTTGACCTCCTCCGGCTCAGGCCGTCGCCTGACCAAAAGAATGTCGAGATCGCCGTGCTCCGAGCGGCGGCCGTCCCGCTCCCAACGCCCTGCCCGAGGAGGTCCGCGACCTCGTCCTGCGCTTGGCCGAGGGATAACCCATGCTGGGGCTACCTACGCGACTGCCGGCGCGTGCCAAAAGCGCGAAGGCGCAACCACCTCGCACACGAGCGATCGGCGCTGAATAGTCCGACGTGACCGTAGGACTGGCGGCTGCCACGAGCACACAGGCGCCACCGTGCCGCCCGGAGCACCAGGTGCAAGCCATCAAGGCTGACAGCTGGACGGGTCTGGGAAGAGCACGGGCACAGCCATACCTGGGCGGTCGTCGGCGCCCTCATACTCGTAGCCGGGAGCCTCAGTTCATGGTTCGAGGCGAGCTCAGTGGCTCGGGGAGCCGAGACGAGCTCCCGCCGCGCTTTTGTGCTCGCGTCGAACCAGGTCGCCTCTACGCTTCAAATCGAGTCACAGCAAAGCTTGCGTGCGATTTGCCAGGCGACAACGTCCCCGTGTTGGACAGCTCCCGAGACCGGGCCCACCCCCAGCCGCCCAGGCAGGTGCGCCGGCTCATGGTGCAGC
>DATJST010000477.1:0-10384 GCA_035503975.1 Acidimicrobiales bacterium
GCCCTTGGCGTGCCGGCCCGGCTTGGGCGGGAAAACTCGATGCGCAGCCCGCGCCGCACCGCCCAGACCGCCTCCGCCCTCATGATCGGCATCGCCTTGGTCTCTGCGATGGCGGTGTTCGGTGCATCTGTGTCGCAGTCCGCAACGAGCAGCGTCGACGATGCGATCAAGGCCAATCTGATCGTTTCTGGCACGGCGAAAGGGTCGGGATCCTTCGCTAGGTCCCTTGCTGGTGCGCTCACCAGGTTGCCGGGCGTGACCGCGTCCCTGATCGCTTACGGCGGCCAGTTCGAGGTCCGCCAGTCCGTGGAGTCCCTGAAGGGAGTCTCTACACAGGGTTTGCGCCAGACCGTCATCTTGCATATGAAGGCAGGGAGCCCGGAGGCAGCACTGGCCGCGGGTGAGCTGTTGATCGACTCCACAACAGCGAGCTCGGACCATCTCCGCGTCGGCAGTACAGTGCCGGTGAAATTCGCGTTGACGGGCGCGTCCACGATGACTGTGGGAGGGATCTACAAACCGAACGCACTGATCGGCAGTTATGTTATCGGGCAGTCCTTTTACCTTTCGCATTACCAGGGCCCGCTGCCCGGTGCCGTGCTGCTGGACGCGACCGACCCGTCCGCGCTGCAGCGCAAAGTGGAAAAGTTGCTCGCACCCTACCCGACCGTGGAAGTGCAGACCCGGGCCCAGTTCGAAGATGCCGCCGTGTCCAGCGTCAACCAGCTCCTCACGCTGGTTTACGCGCTGCTCGCCTTGGCCGTGCTGATCGCCTTGATCGGCGTGGTGAACACGCTCATGCTGTCGGTGTTCGAGCGCACCCGCGAAATTGGGTTGCTCCGGGCCGTCGGGATGAGGAGGGGTCAGGTGCGCGCCATGGTGCGTAGCGAATCGGTGATCCTGTCGATCTTCGGTGCCGTGCTCGGTATTGTTATCGGCACCGGCATGGGCCTCGCCCTGGTATCAGCGCTCCAGCTCAGCAATGTCGCCGTACCTGTGAGCAACCTGGTCGTGTTCCTGGTGCTGGCGGCCGTTCTCGGGCTCGTCGCAGCCACCTGGCCGGCTCGGCGCGCCGCCAAGCTCGACGTACTTGCTGCCCTCGCCACTGAATGAGGCTCCTGCCCGAACAGCTTCTCGGCAGTTGCCCGATCGGGCAATATTTCCGGGCCGAAAGTGAGCCCGGCCGGCCCAGACATGCGAGCATAGGATCCACGCAGGTCCCACCGAGGAGGCCAACATGCACCTGCACTCGCACAAGGTTGACATCGAAAAGATCCACCGGCGTGCAGCCACGGGCCGTATCGACAGCGAAGCCAGCCCGGCGGCGCTGGTGTCCCAGCGCAAGGCAGGTCCCAACGACTTGGTCGGCCTGCAACAGAGCCTTGGCAACGCGGCTGTTGTCCAGATGCTCCAAGATGACGAAGCCGGCGACGCGCAAGCGGCGGGTCGCTCACCCGTTCTCGACGTCGTCGGCCAGGGTCGCGGGGAGCCACTGGCGGGCCAGCTGCGGGCCGGCATGGAGCAGGCGCTGGACACCGACCTGAGCGACGTCAGGGTACACACCGGCGGTGCTGCGGCGGAATCGGCCCGCTCCGTCCAGGCCCACGCCTATACCGTGGGCAACGAGATCGTATTTGGCGCCGGCCAGTACGATCCGGGCTCAGCTGCGGGGCAGCACACGCTCGCGCACGAGCTCACCCACGTTGTACAGCAGCGCAATGGGCCGGTGGCGGGGACGCCCACCGGTGATGGAATAGCAGTGAGCGACCCTTCGGACAGTTACGAGCGGGCCGCGGAGAGCAACGCGGACAAGGTCATGGCGGGAGAGGGGGCCAGTCCGCATGCCGGTGACGGCGGCGGGGGTCACTCCGTGCAGCGCGAGGCAGGGGCCGAGGAAGAAGAGCCGGTCCAGGGCGTGTGGGTGCAACGCACGGGCAAGTCGCCCGATGAAGAAGAGGAGCCCGTGCAAGGGCTTTGGCTGCAACGGGCCGAAGAGGCGGGAGAGGAGGAGGAGCCCGTGCAAGGCCTGTGGCTACAGCGTGAGGGAGCCCCCGAGGAACAAGAGGAGCCGGCCAAGGCCTGAGCCAGGTCTGGCTGGCGGGGGCGTTTTGATGAAAGCGCACGGGGGTGCCGGCAACGAGCGGAGGACGGCTCCTACCCATTTGCCGCTGCCCGCCGATTATGCGGGCATGTCCAGCCGTGCGAGCATCGTTCCGCGCCCGGTTGTGGCTGCGTTCCGTGACGGCATCGGCGTGCCAGCCGAGCAACTGCTCGCTCTCCAACAGCATGTCGGCAACCGAGCTGTGGCTATGGTGGCCATGCGCTCACTGGGAAGTAAACCGGCGGCTCCTTTGTCGAGGGGCGCGGCCCGGCCCCGCCCGCCGCGGCAGCCGCGTCCCCGGCCGCCGCGGCGGCCCCGCGCCCGCACGCCGCGCCGTGCGGGCCGTCCCCGGTCAGATGTCCTGCACAGCCCGGCACTCCAGGCGTTCCTCCAGCGGGCCGTGGCCTGCGCCGATGAACCGGTCGCGCCCGAGGCCAAGGCCCCGAGCGAGGACCCTCGCTTTACGAGCGTGGTCGGCGAGCTCCGCGCGGCCGCCACCAAACAGAAGGCGCACCCGCCGGTCAAGGTCAAGGTGGACGAGGCGCAGGGTGCCGCCCGTGGCCCGGCCGACGAAGTCAGCGCCGTAGCCGGGGCCAATCAGGCCGGCAAAATGGCCCAGGCGGAACCGGGTGTTTTCGACAAGGCCGGGTTCATGGCCGCGGTTGCCAAGGCGGTCGACGCCGCCGCCCCCAAAACCCCGAGCGAAGCTCTCGACTTCAAAGAATCGGGTAAATCCGCTGAGGTCAAGCAGCAGGTGGCGGGAATGGTGACCAGAGGCAAGGACAATTCGGCTCGCGCCATAAAGACGGCGACTGGTGCCCCGCCCGATGCGGCTGGGGTAGAGCCGAAGCGGGTCACGCCCATGCACCCCGAGGAGCCCGGGGCGCCCCCGCCCGCCATATCGGGTGCGGCGGCCATGCCGGCGCCTCGCCCCTCGGATGAGACCGATCTGTCTGGTGGCCCCTGCCAGGTCGGAGCAAAACTGGCCGGCGCCGGGGTCACGACCGAGCAACTCTCCAAAGGTAACGAACCTGCCTTCGACGAAGCGTTGGCGACCAAGGCTCAGCTCGACCAGCATTCGGCCACGGCACCCGGGCAGGTGAAGGCGGACGAGGCGGAGCGGTTGGCCCAGGCGGGGACCGTCTCGTCGGGTGCCGTCGTGGGCGGTTTGGCGCAAATGCACACGGCCCGCGCTCGTCACCTCGGCGCGGTGGGGGCGCAAAAGGACAAGACCAAGGGCAGCGATGAGGCCAAGCGTGCCGAAGTCAGCAAGCATATAGAAGAAGTGTTCACCCGGACGAGGACAGAGGTGAGCCAGCTCCTCGACGGGCTCGACGGCCAAGTCGACGACGCCTTCGACCGGGGCGAGCTGCAAGCTCGCCAGGTGTTCGACGATCGCGTCGACGAGGAGGTCTCCGCCTGGAAGCACCAACGCTACAAGGGCATACGGGGCAAGTGGCGCTGGGTGAAGGACAAGTTCAAAGGCCTGCCCGATGAAGTCAACCAGATCTACGCACGGAACCGCAATATTTACCTGGCCAGCATGCAGAAGGTTATCTCGGGCGTGGCCGACTTGGTGGGCAACACGCTCGGCAAGGCCAAAAGGCGCATTGCTGCCGGCCGGCAAGAGATCAAGGCCTACATAGACGCCCAGCCCAAGGCCCTCCGCCAGTTCGCCGCCGAAGCGGGGGACAACATTTCGGCTCAGTTCGACATGCTCGACAGCGACGTGGAGAGCAAGCAAGCGGAGATGACGGAGACCCTGGCCAAGAAGTACGTCAGCAGCCGCCAGGCGGTGGACGACGCCATATCCGCCATGCAGGCCGACAACCGTGGCTGGGTGGCCAAGACCGAGGACTGGGCCGAGCACGCCATCGACATCATCGAAAAGATGAAGGACATGCTGATGAACGTGCTGTCACGGGTGGCCGGCGTGGTGACGCGCATCGTCTCGGACCCCATCGGCTTCCTGGGCAAGTTCATTGATGCCGTAAAGGGTGGCCTGGAAAAGTTCGTGCACCGGTTCCCCGAACACCTGCAGAAGGGCCTCCAAGACTTCTTGTTCGGGGCGCTGTCCGGCGCGGGCGTCGAGCTCCCGGAAACGCTCGACCTGGAAGGCATCCTCAAACTGGTGCTATCGGTCATCGGCCTCACCTGGGGCAACATCCGGAGCCGGATCGTAGCCCAGGTGGGAGAGCCCGCGATGGCCAAAATGGAGCAGACCGTTGAGGTGTTCAAGGCCCTGGCAACAAAGGGCCCCGGCGCTTTGGTGGACTGGGTGGTCCAGCGCGTGGGCGACCTCGAGGACATGGTGATCGGGGAGATCAAAGAGTTCGTCGAGTCCAAGGTCATCAAGGCCGGCATCGAGTGGGTGATCGGCCTCCTCAACCCGGCCGGGGCCTTTATCAAGGCCTGCGAGGCGATTTACCACATCATCATGTTCTTCGTGGAAAAGGGCTCTCAGATCAAGGAGTTCGTGGACTCGGTGCTCGACTCGGTCGAAGCTGTGCTCGATGGCCGGGTTGGTGCCGTGGCCGACCTCATCGAGGGCACCCTGGCCCGCATGGTCCCGCTCATCATCAATTTCCTGGCCGACCTGTTGGGCCTCGGGGGCATCGGCGACAAGATCCGCGAAATCATTGGCAAGGTCCAGGGCCCTGTCAACAAGGCGGTTGACCTCGCTATCAAAGGCGGCCTGAAGGTAGGGAAGAAGCTCTTCGGTGGCCTTATAGCCAAAGGCCGCGATGCCTACGGGCGCGGGAAGCAGTGGGCAGCCGGCAAGGTGGCGGGCGCCAAAGAGTGGGCGCGGGCAAAATGGCAGGGTATCCGAGGCGACTTCGAGCTCGAGGGTGAGCAACATTCGCTCAAGTTGACTTCCGAGCACCCACCTCGCCTGCTCATGGCGTCAGACCAGTGGGCCGATGCGCTCGCCCGAATGGAGAAAGAAGTACTGAGAGCGCAGCGTGAGGGCGAAGACCAAAAGATCGCGCGGGCCCAGGCGCTGTACGCGGCCGTCGTGGAGCTGGAGGGATGGGCACGCAGCGCCGACCCTGACGACCCTCGCGAGCAGGCCAGGATCAAGGCTCGTTTCTCCGGCGTCCTGGCCGCCATCCGGACCTACGAACAAGACTTCGGCCGTCGCCAGCTCGCAACTGCAGGCAAATTGAAAGAAGGCGTGATCCGACCGTACGACATGCAAGCCAAGGGCGGCAAAGGCCAGTTCGAGCGGGAGCATATCCTGCCCGGCAGCGTGTTCGGGGCATGGCACGGGCTGGACCGCGACGACCCGTTGATCGAAGCCAAGTACGCGACAATGACGACCTTGCTCTGGAAAAAGAAGGCCGCCAACCTGAAGACCAGCGGCTTGGGAGCCATCAGCGACAACGCCAAATGGCGCCAGATGTGGGCGGTACGCGATGCCTGGCTCGCCCGGCCCGAGGTGGCGGCGGAGCTACGCCACAGGGCCAGGGCGCTCAAGGCACCACTGCCGGGCCCGCCGGCGATGTTCGGGTCGCTCGACGCGCTGATGGACAACCGGGTGGCGGCCGCGCAGGTGGCGGCGGCGCAGGCCAAGTCCAAGGTCACCGACGAGGACATACAAGCGGCCGCGGCCATGCAGCTTCGCGAGATCAAGGCTATCGAAACCGAGTTCCGCGCGGTAAACGACTAAGACACCCATGAACGCACACCAAGACGAGCACCTCACAGAGCAACGTCCGGCGCAGCCGCCGGACAAGTACACGGCCCGAGACGACGTGGCGCTCCTGCGCGCCGACGGGGCGCCTCAACTTGGCGTCGCTGACGTTGTACGGATGCAGCGCACGGTGGGTAACACGGCGGTGGCCCGGTTGTTAGGCCCGAGAACGCCTATAGCTGCACGGGTACAACGCCAGGGCCCGGCGGACGGTGCGGGACTGCCCCCAGACGTGGGGGCTGCGCCGGGGCCCGCCGAGGGCGCCGGCGCTGGGGGCATACCGGCGGCGGCGCAGGCCCTGGTCGGCACCGAGTTCCCGATGCCGGTGAGCTCCCCTGACCCGTTGCCGGTCCCGGGCACGGCGGGGATGGGCGACTTCCCGCTCCCCGGTGAGAACGGCGGCGGCGCCGGCGTGGCACCGGGTGGGAGCACTGGCCCGCTCGGCCCGTCGCCAACAGCCATGGCCTTGCACGACGAAAGCGTGCCCCTACCGGCGCGCCGTGGCCCTGGCGTGCCATCGGCACCCGCGACAGTGCAACGGGACGACAACAGCCCCCACCTAAGCGGCGACGTCGCCGGCCAAGGGCAGGGCACGGTGGCGCAGACCCCGCACACGCCGGCCGCGGCCCCGGTGACCATTGACGTGTCGCTCATATACCGCAACCTCGACCTGTGGCACTCGGCCAGCGGTAACTGGGAGGTCGTGCACGAGCCCCAGATCCAGGTGATCGGCGACAGCGGCTTGTCGTTGTCGGTGCAGGAGGCAATAACCCTCGTCAACCTGCACTGGATGCCACCGTGGAAAAGAGAGCTGGAGTTCGGCCTTTCCGCCTTTGCCCAGCAGACCCTCCTGCCCGCGTTCGGGACCTCGTACGGGGCACAGTTGCAGGCCGAGCAGCACCTGGCTCCCTGGTTCAGCCTGACCGCGACCATCACGGGTAGCTACGCGCCCCCGATGGGGAGCGACACCACCGGCGTCTTGTCGGGCACCGTCGGGGCCGGCTTCCTGATCCATTTCGACGGTTTCGGTGGCGGCCATTAGCGGTCATTGGCCACTCCTTTGGCCGTCAGCGCGCTCAGGCCACTGCTACTTGCCCTAAGGGGCAAACAATGCTGCCTTCAGGACCGCCTGATCACCCTGTCGCCCATGGTCACTCGGGGGACAAGCTGCTCTCGGAGTCCTGAAAACCCAAAGAGGACGACGACCCTCAAGAGGAGCGGTGCATGCCCCAATACTTGTCGCCTGGTGTCTATGTAGAAGAGGTCGACTCGGGTTCCCGGCCCATCGAAGGGGTCGGGACGGCAGTCGCCGCCTTCATCGGCTTGGCCCCTAAAGGCCCGACGAACCAACCGACGCTGGTCACAAACTGGTCCCAGTACACCCAAACCTTCGGCGAGTTCACCGAGGGTTGGTACCTCGCCCACGCCGTTTATGGCTACTTCTTGAACGGTGGTGGGAGCGCCTACGTCGTGCGCGTCAACGACGACGGCCAGGCGCCGGCACAGGCCACGGCGCGGGCCGAGCTGCCCGCCGGGGGTGAAGCGCGCGTCGGCGCCTACCGCGTCGAGTCTCTGCTGCCGGGTGCCGCTGGCAACGAGATCAGCGTGGAGGTGAGCGTTCCCGACGATTCACCCGACGACGTGTTCAAGCTCACCATCCGCGGGGGTGGCAAGGTCGAAGAGTACGAGGGCCTCACGACCAAGCGCGGCCGACAGAATGCCATGACCGTGGTCAACGCCCAGTCCAAGCTCGTCAAGCTGGCAGAGGCGGCGCCGCCGGGGGGCCTGCAGCGCCCCAACCCGGGTACCACCACCCTGGTCGGTGGGGGGGCGCCGGCGGTCGCTGCGCCGGTGCGCTTGACACCCCAGGACTATGTGGGTGACCCCGCGGAGCGCAGCGGTGTCGGGGGTCTCGAGGCTATCGACACCGTCACCATGGTCGCCGTTCCCGATCTGCTGGCCGCCCACGAAAAGGGGATCTTGGACTCCGAAAGCCTTCGTGCCGTCCAACTCGGCCTCATCGCCCACTGCGAGAAGATGGGTGACCGGGTAGCGATCATCGACCCGCCGGCCCACTTGAACGCCCAGCAGATTTACGAATGGCGCCGCGAAAAGGCCGGTTATGACTCCAAGCAGGCGACGCTCTACTGGCCCTGGATCAAGGTTTTCGACCCGGCGAGCGGCCAGAACATTTTCGTGCCCCCGAGCGGCCACATGGCGGGCGTCTGGGCACGCAACGACAACACCCGGGGCGTGCACAAGGCTCCCGCCAACGAGGTCGTGCGCGGCGCCATCTCGCTCGAGCTCAATATCACCAAAAATGAGCACGACCTGCTCAACCCCGAGGGCATCAATTGCATCAGGAGCTTCCCGAGCCGGGGCGTGAGGATTTGGGGAGCGCGCACCTTGTCGAGCGACCCTGCCTGGCGTTACGTCAACGTGCGCAGGCTGTTCAACTACCTGGAGAAGTCGATACTCAACGGCACGGACTGGGTCGTGTTCGAGCCAAACGATCTTGCTCTGTGGGCCAAGATCCGCCGGACGATCGCTTCGTTCCTGGTCATGGAGTGGCGCAAGGGAGCGCTCTTCGGCGCCAGTGCAGGGGACGCGTTCTATGTCAAGTGCGACGGCGAGACCAACCCGGCCGAGGGGATCGACCTCGGGCAGGTTGTATGCGAGATCGGGGTCGCGCCCGTGAAACCGGCCGAGTTCGTGATATTCCGCATGTCCCAGTTCTCTGGCGGCACCAGCCTCGTCGAGGCGTAGCCGCCCGACCCATGACACAGAGCACCGGCCGCTCCCACCACAGGAGGTAGAACAATATGCCCCTTCCCGATTTTGACTCTGGCGTCGGCCACTCATTTGGCCTCGAGTTCGACAGTGTCGTGATCAAGCAGATCCAGGAGGTCTCCGGCCTCAAGATGGAGCAGGACGTGATCGAGATGAAATCGAACACGGCCGACGGAAAGTACGCCATACGCAAGCTGCCCGGCCGTCGCAAGGCCGGCGAGGTGACCCTGACCCGAGGGCTCACAGCCGACAACAGCTTCGAAAAATGGGTGCAGACCTCGCAACTGGGCAACATGAACGAGGCCCGCAAGGGTGGCGCGATCATCGTCTATGACTACATGGGCGTCCCGATCAAGCGCTACAAGCTGGACAACGCCTGGCCCAAGTCGCTCGAGATCAGCAGCCTGAAGGCCGGCGACACGACAGTGCTCACCGAAAAGCTGGTGCTCACTTACGAGACTATGGACGTTGACGATTCATGAGAGCGCCGAGCGCGGTCGAGGTCGCGGAGAGGGCCGCGGCCCGGCCCGAGACCACCACCTCCGGGGAGCTGCGCACTGAGTTCGCGTTCATACTGCCGCGCGGCTTTGTCGACAGCTCGGGGCGTGTCCACCGTGATGGAGTCATGCGCCTTGCTACCGCGCGCGACGAGCTCGTACCTCTCCACGACGACCGCGTCCGGGAAAACCCCGCGTACCTTACGGTTGTCCTGTTGGCCCGGGTGGTCACCCGCATCGGGGCGATCACAGACGTCCACCCCGGCCTGATCGAGAACCTGTTCGCCACGGACCTGGCGTTCCTCCAGGATCTCTACAGGCGAGTGAACCAGGAGGGCCACACCCGCGCTTCGGTGACCTGTCCCGCCTGTCACCATTCGTTCACGGTCGACGTGGCCGGTGGTCGCCCGGGGGAACCGTGACGTACGCGGCCAAGCGCCTCTACGAGGAAGTCGCGTACGTCGCTTACTACTTCCATTGGCCGCTGGACCAGATCCTCGATCTGGAGCACCCCGTCCGGCGCCGGTTCCTCGAGGAGATCGGCCGGATCAACCGGTCCCTGGCAGGGGAGTAACCCGCCATGGGCTTGTTGCGCCGCATATTCGGTGGCGGCTCGGGCGAAGCTGAGGCCGCCACCGCTCCACCGGCTCCCAGGGTGGGGCTCCGCGACGCCGTGGGCGGCCCTTACGGGACGAGCGCGACAGGTAGCTCGGGCACCGACGGCGACAGCCACTGGCGGGGCTTAGCACCTATGCCCCGGGCCTTGCCGCTCATGTCGCCAGTGCTCCAATTGCAGCGCTTCGAAGCGTCGTTGCCGACTCGCTCGCAGCCGACGCTGCTGGCCCCGCTCGTGCACGACCGTGCGGCGGAGCACCCGAGCGGCGTGGCCGAGGGTATAGCCGTGCTCACCCCGCCGCCCAGCCAGCACGAGCCGGGCGCCGAACCTGATGCCGCGGCCGCCGGGCCCGTTGCAGAGACGCCTCCGCCCGGGGCCAAGACGGTGCGGCACTTCTTACAGCGTCGGAGCGGCCCTGTGATCTCCTCGCTGCCCGGAGCGACCGACCAGGCGACTGCTGCGCCGCCGGCGGCACCATGGCCGAGCGTCGCCAGCACTGCCAGTGCCGCCGCAACACCCAGCACGGATGGGGACGCGCACGGCTCGCCGCGGGGCCCGCTTGACCCGCCGAGCGGCAACCGTGAGGGTGCGCCCATAGGCGGCGCCGCGGAGGCGACCTACGGTGCGGAGCGCGCGGCCGAGCAGCTTCGTTCCAGCGGCGATGGCGCCGCCCCGTCCGGGGCGGG
>DATJST010000478.1:0-2864 GCA_035503975.1 Acidimicrobiales bacterium
CCAGGCACAGCTCCCACGCCTCGCTCGTCTGCCGAGCGCTCGAAGCTGGCAAGGCGGTGTTCGTTGAGAAGCCCCTCGCCCTCAGCACGGGCGAGCTGGACCAGGTCCTAGCCACTGTGGACGCGACGGGTAACGACAGGCTCATGGTCGGGTTCAACCGCCGCTTTTCGCCCATGTTGGTGCGCATGCGCCAGCGCTTCGGCCGCGTGGCGGAGCCCTCAGTGGCCCGCTACTTCGTCAACGCCGGCCCGCTCGCCGTGGACAGCTGGTACCGCAACGAAGAACTCGAGGGAAGCCGGTTCGCCGGCGAGGGCGGTCACTTCATAGACACTTTGTCGTGGTGGCTCGGCGCCGAGCCCGTCGAAGTGAGCACGCTCGGCGCTGGTACCGGTAACCTCCAGGTGAGCCTCACATACGCTGACGGCTCGCTTGGTGCTGTGACGTACTTCACCAACGGCCACGCCCGTTTCCCCAAGGAGACCTTCGAGGTGGTGGCCGGGGGAAGGGTGGCCCGGCTCGACAACTTCAAGAAAGCCTCGGTGTGGTCTGGCCGTTTGGCGCGCACGGAACGGGCCATCGGGACCGCGGACAAGGGCCAGGCCGCCGAAGTCGCTGCCTTTGTCGAAGCGGTCCGCACCGGCGGCCCCATGCCCATGCCGGTGGCCTCGTTGGCCAAAACTACCCGGGCGACCCTCGCAGCCGAGCGCAGCCTGGCCGAAGGCTCTCCGCAAAGGATCTGATCATGGCGCGTATCACCTGGTACGTTCAGCGGCTGCGAAAGATGTCAGCAAGCGAAGTCGCCTGGCGGGCACAACAACACATCCTGAAGGCGGCCTGGTCGCTGCCGGCGCTGCGCCCGAAGCCGAGCGCGCCCGCTGGCGAGCGGCAGTTCCGCGCTCTCCTCCCTGCCGGTTGGCTGTTACAGTTCCCGCCCGGGGCGCGCAGCTCCGTCCTCGGCGTTGCCGAGGAGCTTATGAATGGGCGTTACGAGATCCTCGGCCATTGGCGTAGCGACATGGCCCATCCGGACTGGGCACTAGACCCTGTCACGGGCAAACGAGCACCGCTGTCGCCCTACTGTTTCGGGATCGACCATCGTGACCCGGCGCTAACGGGCAACGTAAAGCAGGTGTGGGAGCTTTCCCGCCTTCATCACCTGACCGTGCTATCCCTCGCCTACGCCCTCTCGGGTGAGGAGCGCTTCGCCGAGAGGACTGCCGCCCAACTGAGCTCGTGGTGGCGCGCCAACCCGTGGTTGTCAGGCACCAACTGGACAAGTGGCATCGAGGTTGGTGTCCGGCTCATCTCGCTGACTTGGACTCGCCGGCTTCTCGACGGATGGGAAGGCGCGCCCGTTTTGTTCGAGCACAACGACGAAGCGGTGGCGCAGATCTGGGCGCACCAGCGCTACCTCGCGGCCTTGCCGAGCCGAGGCTCGTCGGCCAACAACCATGCCGTAGCGGAGGCCGCCGGCTTACTGGTAGCGGCTTTAGCCTTCCCATGGTGGGAGCAGAGCGAGCGATGGGCGCGCCACGCCGCCCGATGGCTCGAGGACGAGCTCGCTCACAACACCTTCCCGAGCGGGGTCAACCGGGAGATGGCGTTCGATTACCACGGCCTCGTGACCGAACTGGCCGTCGTCGCCGGGGCCGAAGCAGACGCCGCCGGGCACCCCCTGAGTGACGTCACATGGGACCGGGTTGCCGCCATGACCGACGTAATCGCGGCGACCGCCGACGTCCGGTTGCAACCCCCGCGCTATGGGGACAGCGACGACGGCAAGGCACTCGTGCTCGACCCCTCGGCCAGCCGGTGGGCGGCGTTGCTCGACTCAGGGCGGAACGTAATGGGGGCGCCTGAGTGGTGGCCGGCCCTTGACCCCTCCGCCTTTGGGTGCTTAGTCGGCGCGCTGGCCGCCAAGCACCCGGTAAACGAGCGACCGCTGCGGCCCCCCAGCCACTTTGCCGACGCCGGGCTTGCCATCATGCGCGGCAAGACTGCGGATGGCTCTGAGGTGTGGTGCCGCTGCGATTCCGGTCCCCACGGTTTCCTCTCCATCGCCGCTCACGCCCATGCCGACGCCCTATCGGTCGAAATGCGCCACGAAGGTGTCGAGATCCTCGCCGACCCCGGCACGTATTGTTACCACGACGAGCCGAAGTGGCGCGCCTACTTCCGCTCGACGCTCGGCCACAACACGCTCCAGCTCGCGGATAGGGACCAGTCGATGGTGGGCGGCCCGTTCCTTTGGAGGAGCCATCCCCGTACGAGCCTCACGTCATGGGCCGACGGCGATGACGGCGAGGCCATCTGGTCTGCCGAACATGATGGTTACACCTCGCTCGAGCCTCCCGCCACGCACCGGCGCACGGTCCGCCTAGAGAAAGAGGCCAGTGAGCCGTCAATTCGCGCGGTGGCTGTCGTCGACCAGGTGGAGAGTGCGCAGCAGTACCCGGTCCGCCTCACCTACCACTTCGGGCCCGCCGTGGAGGCCGACTTGGAGGGTCACCAGGTGAGCCTCCGTTGGGACGGCCGCACGGGGCCTCAGGAAGCAACGCTGGTCCTGCCCGAAGAACTGACCTGGCGACTCATGAGGGGCGAGACTGCGCCCGTGTTCGGCTGGTACTCTCCCCGGTTCGGGGTAAAGCAGCCGGCATGGGCAGTGGTTGGTAGCGGGAGGTTGAACGGGCTTATGACATTGCGTTCAGAAGTGCGTTTCGCGGCAAGGAGCGTACGGCCCCGATCTGCAGGCCGGAACGGTAAGACGCTTAGCGATACCGGCGAAGAAATGGAGGACGCGTGACATGTGCGGGATAGCGGGCGCCTACCAGCACCCAGACGGCCTTAATCTCACCACCTTGATG
>DATJST010000479.1:0-15714 GCA_035503975.1 Acidimicrobiales bacterium
AAACAGAGCTTTGAAACCCCCGACAGCGTGCGCGTTCGCGTGGACAACCGGGCTGGACCGGTGTGGCTGAGAGCACGTCCCGGCACCACAACCGAGGTCGACGTGAGCGCCCACAACCTGTCGGCCGAACTGCTCGAGTACGTGCGGGTCGAGCACGACCAGCACGACAAGGTGCACCGGGTGGTCGTGGACGTGCCGCCGGACCTGCCCGGGTGGTCGGCCCGTGGAGCCCAGATAGGTGGGCACCGTCTCCGGGTCATGGTGCCCGGGCTGGGCGACCTCCTCCGGTCGTCACTGGGCGGTTACAACCAGGTACAGGTCACCATCAGCGTGCCCGAGGGCGCCGCGCTCGACGTCGTGACCGCGTCGGGCGACGTGACCGCCGACGGCCGCTTCGGCGACAGCACGATCGAGACGCGCAGTGGGCACGTGCAGCTCGGCTCCATCGACGGCAACCTCTCTGTCAAGAGCCAAAGCGGCGACGTAAACGTGCGGTCGGTGTCCGGGGACGCCCGCGTGAACACCGCCTCGGGGGACGTGCGCTGCGGTCCCCTCGGCGCCGCTCAGGTGAGGACAGCCTCTGGGGATGTCGAGGTCGGCGCAACAACAGGCCTGCTCTCCGTCCAAACCGCCTCGGGCGACGTGGTCGCCGGTCAGGTGGGTACGGGCTGCGACCTGAAGAGCGCCTCGGGTGACCAGCGGGTGGAAAGCCTTGTTTCGGGCCGCGCCGTGCTCGAAACGGTCAGCGGGGACATCACAGTGGGCATCGCCCGTGCCAGCTTGCTCGCGGTGGACGCCGAGACCGTAAGCGGTGACCTCACCTCTGAGATCGACCTCGACCAGGACCGGCCGGGGGAGGGTTGGGACGGGGACGGCCCCCGGGTCGAGCTGCGGGCGCGTACCGTCAGCGGCGACCTGCATATCCAGCGCGCCCCGCGGTGAGCGTCGCCACCACCGGCTCAGGGAAAGCCGACGCCTCCCATCCCCATCCCCATCCCCATGCCCCCCATTCCTTGTTCATGCTCTCGGCGCTCGTCATGGATGTTGTCTATGGCGAGAATGCAGGCCAACAGAAAAACGTCGTTCTCACCAGGCGCCGTTTCCACGAAGAAGGCTTCGCGGAACGACGGCTGGCGTGAAACCTGGGCCACTATGGCGCCACCCCGGCCGAGTGAGTACTGCCAGCCGAGAAAGTCACCCCGGGCTTCCAGTTTGCCCTGGGGGGTAGCGATCTCGTAGTGCTGGCCGAACAGGCCGTGATGCTTGACCTCGGCGACCGCACGGCCGTCCAAGATAACCTCGTACTTGTCGCCTACCAGGTGTTTTTTGAGCTCGGCCAGGACGCGTCCCGTCTGGTCGTGGAACTTGATGTGCTTTACCAGGCCGAAGTTGCCGCGTACCTCTAGTAGTGGATTGCCCATCGGGTCGGTGATGACAAACCGTTCGGTGAGGGCCCACCTACTCGACATCACATATTGCACCTCCGCAGCTTTGCCGACGCAGCGCGCGAGTACAAGGACCACCTGTAGCGGCGAGTGGTAGTTTTCTGCCTGAGGACAACAACTGCTCGGACAAGGACGCTGGTAGCTCGTGTACTCATTCCCAGGATTGGAACGAGGCCATGACCACGACCCGGGCCTGAGGGCCGGACGCTAGACCGGCGATGATTGTCGCCCAAGACCAGCGAGCCGCATTTTGTGCCCGCTGCGGCGCCCCTTTCAGCGCCAACGCGATGTTCTGCGCCAGGTGCGGCGCTCCCCGCGCCCGCGCCCGCGCCACCGACCGCGCCACCGCCAGCGCCAGCTCCGGCCCCATCGTGCCGAGCCCGCCGCTTCCCCAGGTCGTGGCTCCCCGGCCCATCGCGCCGTTCTTGGCCGCTGCCGGGCCGGCCTGGTCTTATCCCGTCGTGCCGGCAATTTCGGTGCCCACCACACGGCACAAAGTGCGCGGCCTGATGGTGGCGGCGGCGGTACTAGTGGTCCTGGCGGCGTCAGTAACCGCCATCACCGTGTGGGCCTGGTCGCAGCGCCCGGAGATCTCGTACTGCACCTTTTCGTGCGGTACCCAGATCGGCCCCCGCTTGTACAGCCGCCGGGCCTATGTGAGCTCACAATTTGGCTACCGGGTGGAGTACTCGGCGCCATTTACGCTCGCCGACGTGACGAGCTCGGGCGTGGAAATATCCGGCAATGCGGACAACTACATGGTCTTCAAGGCCACGAGCGGAGACAATATAAATGCAGCCATGCAGAGCGCCGTCAACAGCCTAAGCCCCGCGCACTACCAGGACCTGCGCCCCGTCGGTGCGCCGGTGAACGGCGCCGAGATCGGTTACGTGGCGGGCAACGGCGCCGCCTACACGGGGAACTTCGTAGACGCCAACGCGAACCTGTCCCAGCCGATAACTGTGGTTGTGATGGCTTCGTCCGAAGCCAACCTGACTATCAGTGTCCTGACCGTAGGTACACAAGACCTGAGCTCGTACGAGAACGTCCCTCTCGGCTTGAAGTTCGGCGAGTACTTCGACTTCCAGATCTCGAACACCATCTGGCCGGCCGCGCCATGAGCAAGCTCAGGACCGGGACCGTGGCCATGGCAGCGGCTGCACTGGTGGCGGGCTGCGCAGCAGGGCCCAGGCCCCTCGGCGGCGGCGGCGGGCACAGCCCAACCGTGGGCGGGTCGTTGCCGGCATCACCGTTGCCCGGTCCTCTCTCTCGAGCCGAACGCGGCGCCCGCGACCTCGGGCCGGTACCAGGCAGCCTCGAACTGACGGCCTACCTGACCTTCCGCCAGCGCAATGCGTCCAAGCTGGCTGCGCTGCTTGCCCGGGGAGGTCGCGTGTCCCCGGCGCAGTGGGACGTCGAGTTCGGCCCGGCGGGCACAGAAGTCCGGGCTACCATCAAGGTGTTGTCGCGGGCGGGAGCGCACACGCAGTGGCGACCGGGCCAGCCCTATGTGATGGCCACGGGCCCGGCCGCGGTGATGGAGGCGCTTTTCCGAGTACGCGTCGATTACTTCGGCGGCAACCAGCGGGCTACGTTTTACCGGCCACTCAGCCAGCCGGTGGCCCCCGCCGGGGCCCGGCGGTACATAAGCGCCGTCACCGGTCTGAACGACCTGCCGGGGTACGTAGCTCCGGCGATAATCGGCAGCAGCGGGGTGAGCCCTGCTCAGATAAGCAGTTTTTACGACATCACGCCGCTCCGGCGGGCAGGGATCGATGGCTGGGGCGAAACCGTAATGTTCCCCGAGGACGCGGTGCCCGCGGCCAATGTCCTAGCCGCCTATGCCCACAAGTTCGGCCTGCCGCCCTTCCACGTGACCGTGGTGACCGACCCGGCGGCGTGGGGCCAACCGCTCGCCCCGGCCAGCTCCTATTTCGACTATTACGCCACCGAGGCGGCGCTCGACCTCGAAGTGGTGCACGGGCTCGCGCCGGGGGCGCGCGAGCTCGTCTATGAGCCGGGATTACCCAACTCGGAGGCACCCGCCATGTTCGCAGCCATGGTCGAAGCGCACCCAACGGCCATCATGTCCGGCAGTTTTTACATGAACGAGTGCGAGCAGGACCCGGGTGCCCGGGCCGCCGCGGACGCCGAGGACGCTTCCTTCGCCAAGGGTTCGGCACTCGGCGTCTCCATTTTCTGGGCGTCAGGTGACCGGGGCGCCTATGCCTGCCTGAACTCGTCCACCGAGGCGCAAGCCTACGGGGACACGCTTTCGGTAAACCCAGACGGGAGCGGGCCGCACGTCACTTCCGTGGGCGGTACGACCATCTTTTTGTCGTCGACCGGCGCTTATTACAAGGAAGCGGCGTGGGGAGAACCCCTGGAACAGTGGGGCGGCGGTGGCGGCTACAGCACCTTCTTCTCCCGGCCGTCGTGGCAAATGGCACCGGGCGTGGGCAACAACCCGGGCCGCGGCGTCCCTGATGTCTCCTGCGACGCCGATTCTCTCACCGGCTGGGACGTGTTCATACCCACGCAGGGACAGTCCGCGCCAACGGAAGCACCGATCGGCGGTACCTCAGCGGCCACACCGTGCTGGTCAGGCATCACCGCGCTGATCGACGAGTTCCTGGCTCGCGAGCACCTGCGCTCGGTGGGCTTTGCCGCCCCCACGCTGTACTACTTCGCCCGTCAGCCCAAAGGGCTCCCCGCGCCCGCCTTCCATGACATAACCGAGGGCGACAACCTCCACTACCCGGCCACTACGGGGTGGAACGCCGCCACGGGCCTCGGGACGCCGGACGTCGCCCACCTGGCCGACGACTTCGCTTGGTTCGACCGCACTCAGCTCGGGTAACCGAGGCGCCGGCAAGTAGCCGGGGTTATGACCAAGGCGCTGCGCCACATCTGGGAGAGCTCGCCAGTGAACTGCACCGGCACGTAAAAGGGGCGGACAGCGCCCCGGCAGTGCGCCAGTTCAGCCGACCAGCTCACGTTGGGCTCGTAGCGGGCGAAATCCAAGCTGAGGGCGGCCAGCGGCACCACCAGCAGCGCCGCTGCCCCGAGGCGCGCCCACGCCCAGCGCGAGCTGGCGGCGATCGTCACCAGGGCCCAGCCGAGCGCCACAAAAGGCAGGAAATAGTAGCGGGGACCATTGATGCGGGGTTCGGTGAGCAATGGGGCCGGGACGGCGGAGATCACGCCGACCAGGAGCAACGAGACGACGATGGCCAAGATCTGGGGCCGGGCGCTCGCCCAGCGCCGCCTGGCGCCGAGTACGGCCACGGTTACAACGGCGACCAGCAAGACAAAGCCGGCGACCGCGAGCAGGGCGGTGTCGGGGCGGCGCCACCAGGCCAGCTCGTAAAAGGAAAAGTTGCGCAGTTCCTGTAAGCCGACAGCGAGGGGGCGGAGCTGGGTCTGCTGCGAGCGCGCCGAGGTCAGGTAAGCCCCCACCTGCGCCGCCAACGTGGCGCCGAGCAGGGCGGTTGCCACCAGGTCGCGCCGGCGGCGGGCGATGACGAAGAGCAAAGCCGCCGGGAAGGCAAGGGCCGCGCCGGCGATGCTGCTCATCCCCCCGAGCGCGAGTACTGGGACGCGCAACCACCAGTAGTCGCGCGACCAGGTGAACGTGATCAACGGCCAAAGCGACGTCCACCAAAAGCTGTAGAGGGCGACGCCGAAAACCTCTGGGTTCATCGGTGCCAGGACCAGCGCGAGGACCATGGCCATGCGCCAGCCGAACGGTATGAACGATCGTGGCACGACCACGAGCAGTACCGTGAGCAGGAACCAGCCCGTCGCCGACCAGTACTCGAGCGTCGGTAGGTGGGAGAACCCGGCCCAGGCGGCGAGGCTGATGCTCGACGAGGTCGGCCACACAAAGTAGCCTTTGAGCGGGCCAAGAGCGGCGTCCAAGAGGCCGCCGTGCTGGTAGCGGTTGATCAGGTGGTACTCGTCCGACCAGACATAAGGATGGAGGAACTGGTCCGGCCGGCGTAGCACCCATACCGCGAGCGCCAGGGCCACGGTGGCCAGCAGCAAGTGCAGTGGCGGGTGGCGCTCAGTCGGCTCAGCCGGTGAGCCAGTGCCGGGTAGCACACGGGCCTCGGAGGAAGGTTCCCGGCCCACGCGCTCATCTTCGCATAGTTCGTCGCGAGCTTCCCAACCACAACCCGTGGTCGGCTTGGTTGCTTTCCGTGGCGCTAAGGGTCAACTGGGCATGGTTCCCGGCCGATCAGAAGGAGCAACGTCGCGGCTAACGACGCAAAGCAGCGGAGCAAACCTTATGACCAAGTTCATGGTTGGGCGCCAGCCCATATTCGACGCCCGGTTGGCCGTGGTCGGCTACGAACTGCTGTTCAGGGACGACCAGGCCCGCCCTTGCGGCGACGCCATGACCGCAAACGTGCTCGTGCACAGTTGCCTGGACCTCGGGCTCAACACGTTGGTGGGTGACAAGCTGGCCTTCGTCAATACCACTCGCTCCTACTTGGTGGGAGAGAACGAGATCCCGTTCCCGCCCCGCCAGACGGTGGTTGACATCTTGGAGGACGTCCCCCGTGACAGCGAGGTCATCGCCGGCTGCCGGCGACTCGCCCAGAACGGCTACACGCTGGCGGCCGACGGGCGCTTCCAACAAGGCGTGGACCCCCTGCTCGAGCTGGTATCGATGATCAAGGTCGACGTTTTCGGCCTCGAAGCGCGGGAGCTCCCAAGCGCGGTCATGTACTGCTCGGCCTATGGCGTGAAGCTCGTTGCCAAACGGGTGGAGACGAGGGACCAGTTGCGCGCTTGCCAGCGGCTCGGCTTCGACCTGTTCCAGGGCTACTTGCTCTCGCGGCCGGAGACGGTCGAGGGCCAGTCCCTCAACCCGAGCAAGCTGGCGTGCCTGCGGATCCTGGACAAGCTGTGTGACCCGGCGACATCGGCGGAGCAGATCGAGGACATCGTGAAGACCGACGCGGCGTTGAGCTACCGGTTCCTGCGCATGGCCGGGGCGGGCGCCGCCCGGGGGCTCTCGCGGCGCCTGAGCTCGGTGCGCGAGGGCGTGGTCTTGATCGGCCACCGCCGGTTGCGGGCCTGGGTAATGCTCATGCTGCTGTCCGAGAATTACCAGAGCGGCTGCGAAGAACAGCTCGTCATCGCTATGACCAGGGCAAAAATGGCCGAGAACATAGCCGCCAAGCTGCAGCCTGCCCTAGCCGACCGCGGTTTCACCGTCGGGCTCATCTCCGGCCTCGACATGCTCCTCGCCCTGCCCATGGCCGAAGTGGTTGCGCAGCTCTCGCTGACACCTGACGTGGAGGAAGCCGTACTGCAGGGCACCGGTGCCCTCGGCGACATCTTGGCCGACGTCCGTGCCTGGGAGGTGGGCGACAACCGGGCGGTGCGCTGCGGCCTCGCTATGGACGACGTCGCCAGTACCTACGTGCACGCGCTGCGCTGGGCAACCGAGACGACCGGAGCACTCGAGGCGGCCAGCTAGGGAGGAGCTCCGGCCGGCACGACTGCCGTGGGGCCCTGTTCCCGCCTGACGGCGCCGCCACTTGCCGCCAGCAAAAGCTTCTGGCATAGCCGAGGCGTTGGCCGCGCCGGCGCTCGGCGCCGGGACGCGAGCAGCCCGGCCGTAGGACCGGCCGGGCTGCTCGGGCTACCGATGGCGACGAGGGATGCGGGCCGAGGGCAGGCCCGCCGGCGCTCACTCCGCCAAGCTGGGAACGCCCTGCGCCTGGGGGGCGGCGGTGCGAGGACGGCCGTCATGGCCGCCGCGCACGAGGAGGGCAACGATGGCCAGGGCGCCAACGGCGAAGATCGCGGCCACCGAGAAGACGTCGGTGAGCCCGTGCATGATCGTCGCCGGCGACCGGGTGTGCCCGGTGAGCTCGGCATGGCGGGTGGCGTCGCCGAAGACGGTGACGAGCACAGCCAGTCCAAGAGCGGCACCGATTTGCTGGGCGACGTTGACAAGCCCGGAGGCGGCACCGGCGTACTTGGGCTCGACACCGGCCAAGGCGGCCGAGATCAGGCTCACCAGCGATATGCCCGAACCGAGGCCGAGCAGCACCAGGACGAGCACCATTTCGGGGTAGGGCACCCCTGCTCCCAACCGGCTGACCAGGACCAGGCTGGCGACGACGAGGGCGATGCCGCCGAGCATGACAGACTTGGGCGAGTAGCGCCGGAGCAGCGTGCGTGTGGTCACCTGCGAACCCAGGAAGACGGAGGCCGGCACAGGCAGGAAGGCCGCGCCGGCGAGCAGCGGCGAGTACCCGCGGAGATCCTGGAACGACTGGGACAAGAAGAAGAACATGCCGTACATGCCGGAGTAAACGAGGCCCCGGGCTACGTTGGCGGCCACACGGCCCGGGTGAGCCAGGAGCACGAGCGGGAGCACGGGTTCTTCAGCGCGCTGCTCGTTGAGGACGAACCCAACAAGCAGGGTAAGGCCGGCAACGAACGACCCGATAGTGATCGCGCTCCCCCAGCCGCTGGTCCCGGCCTCGACCAGGCCGAGCACCACGGAGCCCATACCCGCGGTGGACATGACCGCGCCCGGCAGGTCGTGATGGCCGCTGCGCCGGCTCGTCTCGGCGACTGCGTAGCGCCCGGCGAACAGTACGGCAATGCCGATGGGGACGTTCACGAACATTACCCAGCGCCACGATGCCCACTGTGTCAGCAGCCCGCCCGCCACGAGGCCGAGGGCCGCCCCCGCGGTGGACACGGCTGTGAACAGCCCGAGCGCCCGGACCCGTTGGGCACCTTCGGGGAACATGGTGGTCAAAAGGGCGAGAGCCGAGGGGGCAGCCAAGGCGGCCCCGACCCCCTGAGCGGCGCGGGCGGCCAACAGGATCGTGGCCGTCGGGGCGAACCCACCCGCGAACGAGCTCAGCGAGAAGAGTGCGATCCCAGCAAGGAAGATCTGGCGCCGCCCAGCCAGGTCGCCGAGGCGGGCACCCAAGAGCAACAGGCCGCCGAAGGTAAGGATGTAGACGTTGAGCACCCAAGAAAGGGTGGCCCCCGAGAAGCCGAGGCTGCGCTGGATGTGGGGCAGGGCGACATTGACGATGGTCCCGTCCAGGACGACCATTAGCTGTGCCGTGAGGATGACGGCGAGCACCACGGAGGGGTGCACAAGCACGCGGCGCGCCTGCTCGGACCACTTGGCGAGGCCGGCGGGGCGCGGCGGGACCGCACGTGCCCGCTCACTGGACGACCAGATGTGCTTGCCGTCAGTGCGGCTGTAGGCCGCGGGCCGCCGCCGCTCGGCCAGCCGCGTTGGGCTTGCCGGCCAGCCTGGCGCAGGGCGCAGGGCCGTACCACGGGACGGGCCGGGCTTGTTCGATCGGTTGGCTGCCACTCCTGTGTGCTTGCTGAGCGAGTTGGATGGCATTTGACTTCTACCTTTCGCCTGGTATCCTGATCTAAGTGGAAGCTTCCTCCACTTAGTATACGGAGGCTGCCTCCGCTTAGCAAGACTTTTTCTTCATCGGAGGTGAGGGGGCCGTGGCAGGCCGAGAAACGGTTGGAGCAGGGGTCCTTGTCCAGAGCGAAGGCGCAGGCGGGGCGCTGCTCGAACCGGATGGGTGTGCTGTCAACGTGGCGGAGGCCGCCGGCGACCACGGTGATGGGTGCAAGGCGATGCGCGCCGACGCACGGCGCAATTACGAGCGCTTGGTCAGCGCGGCCCGCGATGTGTTCGCCAAGTTCGGCGCCGACGCGTCCATGGAGGCCGTGGCCAAAGAGGCGGGCGTCGGGGTCGGCACCCTGTACCGGCACTTCCCGCGCCGCATCGACCTGGTCGAGGCGGTGTACCGCACGGACGTGGACCAACTCGTGTTCGGCGCCGATGCCGCCATACAGGAACTGGAGCCCTGGCCGGCCCTGGTCAAGTTCCTCCAGTCGTTCGTCGGCTACGCCATGGCCAAACGAGTGCTGCTCACCGAGCTGCACGAGGCCTTCGAGAAAAACCCTGAGCTCAAGGTGGCTTCCCGGGACCGGATCAACCGCGCCATGAACCAGGTCCTGGCGGGGGCCCAGCGAGCGGGCGAAGTCAGGACCGATATCGACGGCAACGACCTGATGCAGCTCATCTCCCCGATGTGCACGAGCTGCACCGTGTCCGAGGAGCAGAGCCGCAGGCTCATAACCATGGTCCTGGACGGCCTGCGCCAGCCGACAGCCACCACGGGACCGGCCGGTCCCGCCTAGGCGAGAGCCTGGCCTAGCTGGAGCCGCCCCGCTTCAGCAGGTCGCGAATTTCTGTTAGCAGCGCCACGTCTGCAGGCAGCTCCTCAGGCGGGACCGGCTTGCCACGCATGCGCCGCTCGTTGATCTTGTTGATCGGCACGACCACAAAGAAGTAGACGGCGGCTGCCACGGACAAGAACGTGATTGCGGCGTTGATCAGGTCGCCATAGAAGAACTGGCTGTGGTTGATGGTGAAGGTCAACTCGCCAAAGTTGGGCTTGCCCACGATGGCAGCGATTATCGGTGTGAGGATGTCGGCGACAAATGCCTTGACGACGGCGGTGAACGCCGTACCGATAACGACAGCGATCGCGAGGTCCACGACATTCCCACGAAGGATGAAGTCCCTGAAGCCTTTTATCATCCGGCGACGCCTCCTCGTCGGTCTCCGCCCCCTGTCATGGGGGACAGCACAAGGCGAGCTTATGCCGGCGCCCGCCGCCTACAAAGTTCTCCAAATGCGTGCTTGGGGGCAATGGTTCAGTGGGCCTCAGCAGAGTGCCGATGTGAACAGGGTGATCACGAGCGCGGACGCCGTCTGGGGCGCATTGGCGACGCAGTACGATAACGCCTCCTCGCCCGCGGCGCAGTCGCTCGTTGGGGCGCTCACGGGAGATGCCTCAGCGACCACGACGGCGGGCGACACCAACGCCGCCGCGGTGCTTTCGCTCCTCGGCCTGTCGCCACCCGCGGCGAGCACGCAATCACCGGCGAGCACACTGCTGGCCCAAGTGCTGGCCGGGCAGTCGTCGGGGGCAGCCGCCGCGGTCAGCTCTGCGGTCAACCAGAGCATCCTGGACACCTTGCTCTAACGGGGCGACGCTTCAGCCCCGTGGTTAGACTCCTCGTTCGGAGAGCCGCCCCGGCCCACTCCGTACGGGAAGGGTGAACAATGACCACGTGGGACGATTACAGCAGTGACGACTCCGAAACCGCCCAGGATTTGAGCAGTGCCTCCACCGAACTGAGCGACGCAGCGAGTGCGGCGAGCAACGCTTCGTGGGACACCGAACAGGGCGATAGCTGGTCGAGCGAAGCCTCTAGCTGGGAGTCCGAGGCGCAGACGGACCTCTCGCAGGGTAATGACCAGGACGCGTCTGAAGACCTCAGCTACGCCAGCACCGACGACGGCTTGGCGTCGAGCGACTACGCTGACGCGGCGTCCGCCGGCGAGACAGCCGCCGACGATACAAGCGCAGCCTCAGACGACATTTCCTACGCGTCGGGTGATTGATGACTGACGTCAGTTCGGCGCCGGTCTTTTCCACCTGGGAGAGGCACGTCGGCACCGAACTGGGCAAGGTGCGGCTGCAACTGCAGCGCGCGTTGCGTGAGCAAAACTTCACGCTGCTCGGCGACACCCTCACGAGCATTGAGGCGGTGCGAGGGTCACAAATTGCCGCTTTCGTGCTGCAGCACGACAACCTGCCGATGACTGCGCACATCCGGCTGCACCCGCTGGACAATGCCTGCACCGTATCTGTGCAGCTGGAGGAGACGGGCAAGGTGCCGTCGCGGTACCTCGGAGTACGCGGCGCTTACCAGCGTGGCTTTGCCGAGGTGCAAAGCCACCTGGACGACGCCTTGGCCGAGCTCGACCCGACGATGGAGCGAGAGGCCGTAAATATGTCCCCGGCCGGAGATCCCAACAGTTTCGGTGAGCAATTAGGCACCGCGGCGGGGAGCATCGGCAAGGCCGTCGTCCACGGGGCCAACCGGATCCTCGAGGGCCGTGACACAAGCACCCCGACGGCCTGGAAGGAGCTCGACGACGTAACGTTTTTGTCACCCGACGGCTATGCCAGCCTGTCCGTCGAGCGCGTCCAGGGCATGCTCGTGGTGGCCGGGCTGGTCGCCTCCCAGCCAGGTTCCATGCCTACCAACCTGGCCCATGACGTAGAGCTTTTTGCGGCCAAGCTGGAGTCGACCCTCGACTCCAGCCAGGGTGCCGACTGGACCTCGATCAGCGTCAGCCCCGAAGAGGTGCCGGTGGTGGGCTTCCTGGCCAGCCAGGCCTTGATCCGCGAGTCGCTGCCGTTGCGGACGCTGCACATCTGCACTGTTTGCCGCCAAGAGAAGGTCACCAACCCCGACTATGAGAAAATGGTCGAGCGCCACCGGAAGCTGCGCAACATCACCAGTGCATTCGGGGCAACGGTAGGGCGCAAAGGGGTGACGCCCTTTGTCATCGTCGGCCAGCTCGTCAGGATCAAAAAACTCGACCCGGACTATGTGTGCAGCCGCTGCCAGAGCATCACCGCCGACGAGTTCGTTGTGACTTTCTGCCCACAATGTGGCGACCGGCGCCAAGAGGCGGTACTGCGCGCCTGCACCAAATGTAAGTACGACTTTCGCAGAGAGCTGGGCGGGGCGAAGGAACTGTGGCACCCGGGGGCGCCGCCGCTGCCTCCAGCCCCGGCGGTTTACGCCACGGGTACGACGCCGGGCGCGCTGCCCGGGCCTGCCAGCTACACCGCTACACCAGGCGCTGCGGCGCCATATCCGAGCGCGCCCGGCGCTGCGGCGCCATATCCGAGCGCGCCCGGCGTGCTCCCTTACCAGAGCGGGGTCGGCTATCAGAGCGGGGTCAGCTACCAGGCACCGGGCGGCATACCGGGAGCGGTCCCGCCCTACCCGGGGCAGGTGGCGCCCAACGCGGCCGGAGCCGTGGCCGCTACGCCCCCAGCCGCGGGAGAGCCGGCGCCTTACGACAGCCAGGTCCTGTACCCGGCCTCGGGCCAAGCGCCTCCGGCTGGCCCATCGACGAGCCCGGCCGCGCCCGACCTAAACCCGCTCGGCGGGCCCGCAGCACCGACGACGGCAGCCCCCACGGCCAGCGCTGGCCAACCCGCGGAGGTTGCGCCTTTACCGCTGCCGCCACCAAGTTGGTACCCCGACCCCTACGCCAGGCATGCCCAGCGCTGGTGGGACGGCCAGCTTTGGACGCAGTACGTCAGCGACGGCGGGCCTACCTCAACTGACCCGGTCTGATCCCGGCGCGGTGCTCCGCCGGCTTTAGCGCGGCGAAAACTGCCACAACGAGGACACCAACGGGCTAGACGGTCTTGCCGGTTCCCTGGTCCCGGCTTAGGTACCTTTGCGGTTCGAGGGCCAGCTCACCGAGCACCTCCGCGGCGCGCGGCCAATCAACGTCAGCCGCGTTGGCGAGCAAGCAGTGCAAGAGCGCCACTGCCCTCGGCGCGGGCTCATCGTCCAGTTGCAACGGTGTTCCTCGCAGTACCGTGCGCAGGTTGTAGAGCCGGGTCTGGCCCGACGTGGCCCCGCCCACCCGAGCGGCCGCGGCGGCACCCAGGTTGGCTGCGTACGGCGCAACGATCTCGAGCGAGCGGCAGCGGCGCGGGCAGCTCGCGCACCCGGGGCGCTCGACGGGCGGGCTGACCAAGGCCTGTTCCAGCCGGCGCTGAGCGTGACTAAAGGCGCTGAGCTCGCTCTCGCCCAACGAACTCGACGTGAGCCAGCCGGCAACGACTTCGGCCAAGGCACGCCCGAGGCGGTCGTGGCGCAAAGCGAGGCGACCTTCGCCGGCGTCTGGCGCACCGGCGGGTACGGCCATTGCTGTCATCGCCCACAGCGCCTGAGTCGCGGCACAGTAGGTTATCCCGGCCGCCACCGGTGCCTCGTGGCCGGCAACCCGCCCAAGCTGGCCGTCCCGCCACTCCGACCAAGCGGTCCAGGCTTCTTGCGGGGCCCCCGAAAGTATGCCCATCAAGAAGGCACCGAGCTCGGGCGGGATGGGTTGCCCGGCGTTAGCCAGGAGTGCTTCATCGGCAAAATCACAGGGCGAGGCGCACTTTTGACATGCGCCATTGCGTTGGAGGTAGGCCCGGTGCTCCGGGACGGCCGCGGGAAGCGGCTGTGAGGGCAGCGCGAGCGGCTCGGTGCGCATTAGGACTGGGGAGCCGATGTCCTCGTCGTGCACGACGGCTACTCCTGGACGGAGCGTGGCGAGGTGGCGTAGCTGGGGCTCGGTGAGGTTGATCGTGCTCCCCGCGGCGTGCCGGTCGTCGGGCGCGACCAGCCGGTGCAGGATCTTGACGCTGGAGTTTTTCAGGACGTCTGGGGCCAACTTTGTGGGGACCTGGTCGGCGACGATGAACCCCTCCCCCGCCGAACGTAGTTCGGCCAGCATGTCGGTGAACATAGTGACCGCCTTCGCCTGAGCGTCGGGGCTCTCCGGGCCCGCCTGGCCCCGAGTGGCGCGCAGCAGGCGGTGTGCCTCTTCGATGAGGGTGAGGTGCTGCAAGCCGCCGTCGCCCACGAGCGAACCCTGGCGGGCTTCGGCGTACTCGTACAAGAGCACGAGCAACAGCGCCATGACGAACGACTTCTCCTCGTCGTCGCCCAGGTTGCGCAGCTCGACCACCGCAGGGCGGTCGAAGAGGTCGGCGGCCGAGAGCGAGCGGCGGGCGGCGAGCGCCATGCCCTTACTGCCGAGCATGAGGCTCTGCAACCTCGAGCGCAACGCGGCGCCGAGGTTCTGGTGGACATCGCCGGCGTAATTCTTTTGCGCCAGCACGATGTCTACGGCGCCCAACAGGTCGCGCAGCGATGGCGTGATCGCGGCTTCGTCGTCGGCCGAGTGACGAGAGCCGAGCAGAGTGTTGGACGATGAGGTCAGGCTCCAGCCACGGTCGGCGTAAACCTTCAGGATCGCCTCTTCGAGGATGTAAGACATGCCCGCGAACATCGGGAACGAAGCGTTGAAGACCGCTTTCACCAAGTCGATGTGACGGCTCAAAGGCTGCGAGGGCACGGGCCGGAAAGGGTTGAGCCGCAATGGCAGGTGCGCGCCCGGCCCAATGCCGAAGACCCGGAGCTTGCCGTGCATTTCCGGTAAGGCAGCGAGGCGTCGGTACTCGGACTTGGCCGGTTCGATAACGAAGAAAGGGGCACCGAGGTGGCGGTAGGCCTCGACCAGGAGCCGCATACAGGTTGTGGTCTTGCCGTAGCCGGTCATACCACTTACGAAGACGTGACGGTTGAGCGAACTGCCGCTCAGCCATACCGGCCCGAGGGGGCGGTCGAGGCCGTCGAGCAGCGTGCCGAGGACGATGGGCTCGCTGTCCTCTTGTGGTGGTGCGGCGGACAGGCCGAACTGGCCGATGTCACGCATGGGGATCCCGGGGATCTCCGCCTGCGGCGGGCTCATCAAGACCGCCAGCTCGTCGGAGGTCATGCACGTCCCGAGCGAGTCGTAACCCAGGCCGAGCGGGTGCCTGGCCCGGGCTCCGTCTCCCGACGGCGCGGGCAACAGGGATAGCCCCTGGCCCCTCGCCAATGCGCTGCGCAGGTAGTGAGACCCGGGCCGGACCAAACGCAGCGGCTCGAGCACGGTGGCGTCCCCGCTGGCCATGGCACGCAGCGCGCCCGCCACTGCCTCCAGGGACGCGTCCCCGTCGGCGGCCACATAGACGCTCGTGCGCCACCAGCCCTGGCTCCTGCCGGCCTGCAGCCGGTCGATGTGGCGCTGAAGGAGGGCTTCGCACGCCTCGGCCGTGGCGTCGAGAACCTCGACGGTCTCGGTCAGGTTGCGGCTCTCGCTTTCGCTCCGCTGGCGGCTGTGGCGCATTTCCTCGCGCATGGTCCGCTGCCCGGAGAGGATCGCAACCTCGTACACGCCCTGGCCGAGCGCCGAGACGCCGGGCAGGAAGGCCCCCGCTACGCCCGTGAACAGGGCCAGGCCGGCCACGGCACCAAGCGGCAACGTCTTGGCCGGGGCTCGCTCGCCCGCCGCCGAGGACGTGCTCGAGGTCGTCCCGTGGCTGCTCGCCGTGGACCGCCGGACTTGGGCGTGGATCTCGGTCTTCAACTGCCGGCAGCGTTCGAGGGCGTCGTCGGCGACTGTGGCCCCCAACGGCTCGGCCACGACCACGATGGCGTAGCGCCGGTCCCCCACCGCCGACGTCAAGCGGTCGAGGGACTGAAATGTGCGCGAAAGGCCGCCGCTGCGGGCCGAAGGGATGCCGGTGAGGAGGCCTAAGGCGGGCGCCTC
>DATJST010000480.1:0-2670 GCA_035503975.1 Acidimicrobiales bacterium
ACGCCGTCATGCACAGGATCGAGCGCGAGTACCCTTATTTTGGCGACATCATCTTGCTTGGCGCACACTCCTCGCACAGCTACCAGACTGGCACCAACCTGTATTTTGTCTACAATTACCGGATAAATTGTGAGCCTCGCGAGGAGATCAGCAAGTACCACGAGCCCATCAACGCAATAATCGTGGAGGAAGCGCTGAAGCGGGGAGGTTCGATGGTCCACCACCACGGCATCGGCAAGTACCGTACGGCGTGGACCGAGCAGGAGCACGGGAGCAGTTACTACCTGCTCTGCAAGCTGAAACAAGCCTTCGACCCGAACGGCGTGATGAACAAAGGCACCATATACCCGGTCGCGAGCGACTGACTGCCCTCGTGCAGGCACCAGTCACATCCGGCCTTTGATCGAAGCTATCGAACGCAGCGATCGATCCATTCCCGGTTATAGCTGGCCAGACCGCCGAAGCCTGAGCGTCGGCTATGGCACAATATGAGGGATATGGTTGCAATCGACGCTCAGGCTCTGGACAGTCGGCCTGCGCGGCGGGATAGCAAAAGCGGGTTGCGCCCCGGGCCGCAAACGCAGTCACCGAAGGGCCTGCTTGCGCTCGCCCGGACCAGGGCCGAACAGGTCGAGCCACTGGCACCGGGGGCGGCGCTCGGGCTGCGCCAGTACACGCTGCTCGAACGGAGCCCTGAGCACGAGATCTGGTTGATATTTTGGCCTGAGGGCACAGGGCTCGTTTTGCACGACCACGGCGGCTCGTGTGGCGCGTTTTATGTAGCAGGCGGCACCCTCGAAGAAACAAGCACCTCTGCGGTGATGGTCACGGCTTTGCCTGTCAGGGCTGGTACCCTGACGACCGGTGCACGGCTGCGCCGCCGCCGCGTCTGGACCGGGGAAGGCCGGTCATTCGGGCCGGGATATGTTCATAGCCTGATAAACCCACAGCCAGTTCCCGCCACTTCGGTGCACGTTTATTCACCTCCGCTTACGTCGATGACCTTCTATTCCTGGGCACACGGCGGGATCGCTGCGGCCCGGACAGTGACCCAATGGGAGGGCGCGCCCCCTGATTGAGCGCCCAGATAGCGAGGCTGTCGCGCCGAGCCAGGTCGACGGGCTCGTGGAGCGCGCTCGCGCCCGCTACCGCCGGGTCGGCCCGCGCGAAGCGGCCCGCCGTTGCGCCGACGGCGCGCTCTTGGTCGACACGCGCCCTGCGGCCCAGCGCAACGAGTACGGAGAGATCCCCGGAGCGCTCGTCATCGAACGCAACGTCCTCGAGTGGCGGCTCGACCCGACATCCCCGCACCGCCATGGCGCGCTGCGCAGTGCGGACCAGGAGGTAATCGTGTTCTGCCAGGCAGGTTTCGCCTCCAGCCTCGCCGTCGCCTCGTTGCTCGAACTGGGCCTGAAGCATGTGACCGACCTGGCCGGGGGCTACGAAGCCTGGAGCGCGGCAGGGCTTCCCACGACCTCAGTGGTGCCGTCCGCCACCTAGTGGACGGGTGGTGACCAGCCAGCCGCCAGCTCGACCGGGCCCGGGCGCGCCCGCACTGTCCATGTGTCCCGACCCGGTCGTATTGGACGGCAGCTCGTTGACGATCGACAGTGTCGTCGCTGTCGCCACGGGCGCACGGACGGTAGCGCTCGCAGCCGAGGCACGCGCCCGTATGGCGAAGGCCCGGGCGGTCGTCGAGGCCTCGCTCAGCCGGGCCGAGCCTGTGTACGGGCTCACCACCGGGCTCGCCGAACGCAAACGGTCGGTCTTGGCGGCGCCCCGGCGGCGGGCCCTGAACCGGTTGATGGTCCAGAGCCACCGGGTCGCCCAGGGCCCTTTGGCCCCGGTGCCGGTGGTACGGGCCGCGATGACTTGTTTGGCCAACAGCTTCGCAAAAGGTTTCGCCGGAGTTAGGCCGGCGTTGGCGGACATTGTCCTCGCTGCGCTCGGGGAGGGCTTCGTCCCCGCTGTGCGCAGCCTCGGGTCCGTCGGCGAGGCCGACCTCGGGCCGATGGCCGACTTGGCCGAGGGGCTGCTTGTCCACAGTGGCTTCGCCCTCGAAGAGAACGAGGGCCTCGCATTGCTCAACAGCAACGCGTTCAGCACCGCTTGGTCGGCTCTCGCGTTCGCGGGCACCGCCCGGCTGATGGCCACGGCGGACGTGGCCGCGGCGTTGGACCTCGAAGCCTTCGGCGCAAATCTCAATGCGCTGCACCCAATTGTGGCTGAATGCCAGCCGTTGCCGGGTACCCGCGCCGTGCTCGAGCACCTCCGGGCGTGCCTCGAAGGCAGCTCGCTGTGGGCGCCGGGCGCTGCGCGCAACCTGCAGGACCCCCTCACCTTCCGCTGCATCCCGCAGGTCCACGGGGCGGGCCGGGAAGCATTGTCCTATGCCCGCTCGGTCATCGAGGCCGAGCTCAATGCGGCTCAGGGCAACCCGATCGTCGTCGAGCCCGAGGGCCGCGTCGTCTCGGTAGGTAATTTTGATGCGGTCGTCCTTGCCGCCGCCGTCGATTTCCTGCGGATCGCCCTGGCACCGGTGCTCCTAGCCGCCGCGGAGCGGTCGATCAAGCTCTTGCAGTCCCCGCTCTCGGGCCTGCCGGCGGGCCTCGCCGCGGATGCCGCCGCGTCCGAGGACGCCCTGGCCGAGTTTGCGGTCGCCGCTCAGGC
>DATJST010000481.1:0-2916 GCA_035503975.1 Acidimicrobiales bacterium
GAGGTTGCCGCCCTATTTGACGTGACAGAACGGACCGTTATCAACTGGGCCGCCTCGGGCAAGTTGGCCTGCCTGCGCACGGTTGGCGGTCACCTGCGGTTTCGCAGCGAAGACGTTATGTCGTTGCTGGAGGCGAACTCCCTTAGGCGCCCCACCGGCGTCTGACGTCCGCGGCGGGGGGGTGTCCCCATGTTCTTGTCAAGCCAAATCTCAGTGAGAGTGAGCGTCAGCTGCGGACTCGACGGCGAGGAAGCCTCCCAGGCGCTGCGTTGCGGGCCACGGCTCGGGTTCGGTCTGTCCAGACCAGGTGAGGTTGACGATCGCGAAGCTGTCGTCGTCGGCTCGGAAGATCACGCGAGCGCACCCTGAACAGGCGGCGACCACAAATCGTGCCCGTCCGGCGAGCTCATGCTGCGGTCCGATCTCGGCTTGTGCTTCGTTTTCGAGGTGGTGCGCTCGGTGGGCCTCTGGCCGGGTCCACGGCTTGTGAAGCGAGGGATCAGGCGGCATCGACGAGATCGGTAGCGGCGTGGTTAGGGTTGTAGGCGCGGCTGGCGCGGAGCATGGCCAAGATGACGTTGCAACGCCGGCGGGCCAGACAGATTATGGCGGCGTTATGACGTTTGCCTTCGGCCCGTTTGCGGTCATAGAAGGCCTTGGACTCCGGTGCACGTAAGGACGCAAAAGCGGCCAGGAACATGGCGTTCTTCAGCCTGTGGTTGCCTCTCCGGCTCTTGTACTCGCCATTTACTGACTTGCCGGACTGACGGGTGACTGGGGCCAGGCCGGCGTAGGAGGCTAACTTGTCGCCATTTTCAAAGCGAGACCCGTCACCGATCTCGGCCAGGATCCTGGAGCCAGTACGGGGGCCGACACCGGGCATAGACGAAAGCAGCTCACCGAAAGGGTGGGCCAAGAAGACCTCCTCGACCTCGCCCGCCAGGGCGTCCCGGCGCGCGAACAGCCGATCGAGCTCGACGGCGAGTTCGGCCACCACCCGGCCGATGGTCGCTTCGGCGGGCACGGTCACGGACTGGGCGTCGAGCGCGGCGACGACATCGTCTGCGACCTTGGTGGCCAGACGGGGCGAGCGGGCCTTGAGCGCCCGGGTGATGCGCGCCCGGCCGGCGGCCCGCAGCGCGCTCGGGGTCGGGTACTTGGCCAGTAAGTCCCGCACTCCAGCGTGGGCCAGCCGCGACCCCAACGCTCGTTCTAATGCAGGAGAGATACTTGTCAGCGCGTCGCGCAGCCGGTTGGTCAGTCTGGTCTGGTCGGCCGCCAGGTCGATGTCGAACCCGTTGAGGACCTTGAGGCGCTCCAACAGCTCGTCCGAGGTGGCGTCGAGCCATTGCACCTGTTTGCGCTTGGTGCGAGCCGTGTCGGCGATCACATATGCGTCCCGACGGTCGGTCTTGGCTTCTCCTGGGTACAGGTCCGCGGCCCTGCGCATCACCAGCCCGGGCACGTAGGCCACGGGCACACCCCGCCGGCGGGAGACAGCCAGCGCGAGCTGGGCGATGGACCCGGGCTGGTCAATAACCAAGCCCGCGGTGCCGTTCTCGGCGGCGCGGTCCAGCAAGGCTTCTAGGGCAGCTTCGTCATTGGCGATGCTGCGGGCGAAGAGCCGCTCGCCGACATCATCTAGCACCTCGGCGAAGTGCTCTTCCTTGCCGACGTCCAACCCGACCCAGACATCCACTTCCTCTGGCCTGGCCAACCGTTATCTCCTCTTCGCTCGTCCTGGTGTGGTCAAGGAAGGCCGTCCATGGTGCGCTCGCCGTCATCCACCTTACGAACCAGCGATCTAGCCGCATGTCCCCATCAGAGGTTCACGCACCGACCGCGCCGGTGGCAACACCCCCCAGGCCATCGACATCTGCAGGGGGCCATGAGCCATACCGGCACTGCCGGACTTCCCGGCCCAAGTCTTGTTCACTCAGGCCTGCTGAAGATGGTAAGGGGGCGCTCGGTGCCGTCCGCCTCGCACCCCTTAGGGGCGAACTTCTAGCTCGCTTTGGTCACCTTGCCGGCGCGGATGCACGAAGTGCAGACAAAGACGCGCCTGGGGCTCCCGTCCACCACGGCGCGAACTCGCTGGATGTTGGGGTACCAACGCCTCTTGGTGCGCCGGTGGGAGTGACTGATGCTCATACCCACTGACGGGCGTTTACCGCAAACTTCACAGACCGCAGCCATAGACCTGGACAGGATAGCAGCCAACGAGGACGGACCGGGCCGCGGCGAGGGTGGCGGCTACCGCGATGGTGGCAGGTCTGCGTCTCACTTGGTGTCACACCTGTACCAGTAGTGTTCATATGGGATGGGACCAGCAGGAAGTCTCTCGGCCACTGATCTGGCGCGCGTTGTGCGCACCTATCGCGGCGCGTTGGCGGACCACCGGGCTACTCTCAACCGCCTAAACGTGTACCCCGTCCCGGACGGTGATACCGGGACCAACATGGCCCTGACCATGGACGCCGTCGAGCGCGAACTGGCTGCGGCCGAGGCCGGTGGCGCCCCCCTCGACTTTGACGCTGTGGCTACGAGCTTGAGCCGTGGTTCGCTGATGGGTGCGCGCGGTAACTCCGGGGTCATCCTCTCCCAGGTATTACGCGGTATGGCCGGCGCTATTCGTGATGCGGGCAGCCGCGAAGGCGGCGACGGCGGAGTGGGCCCGGTGGACATCGTGGACGCGCTGGCCCGCGCCAGCGTCAGCGCCTATGCCGCGGTCAGCAACCCGGTGGAGGGGACCATCCTGAGCGTGGCCAAGGGCGCCTCGGAAGGAGCCGCCCGGTCTCTCGACGATGACCCGGGGGCCAGCCTGGCCCAGGTGCTCGAGGCTGCTCGTAAAGCCGCGTCCGCGGCCTTGGCCCGGACCACCTCACAGTTGCCTGCCCTGCGTTCAGCCGGCGTCGT
>DATJST010000482.1:0-12248 GCA_035503975.1 Acidimicrobiales bacterium
GGTGACCGCCAAAGGTGGATTCCCGGACGGAAGCTGAGGCTGGAGCGAGTCTCGTCAACCGCCTCCACCACCTCAACACCCGAGCGATCGACCTCACTGAGGCACTGCTCCTGCTCAGCCGGTCCGACCAGAAGTCCTTCACCCCAGAGCCCGTTGACCTGTCCCTCCTGGCCGAAGAAGCCACCGAAACGCTCCTCCCCCTCGCAGAGGAGCATGGCGTCACCATCGAAACCTCCGGCGAGATGACCCCCGCCATCGGTTCCGTGGCGCTCCTGCTACAGATGACGATGAACCTCGTGCACAACGCCACCGTCCACAACCTGCCTGAACATGGCACCGTGTGCGTCACCACAAGCGTTCACCCCAAGACCGTGATGCTCACGGTCGAGAACACCGGCGAGAACCTCACCCCCCAGGTAGTTGCCACCCTGACCGAACCCTTCCGCCGCGGCACCGAGCGTGTACGCACCGACCATGGGGGTGTCGGCCTCGGCCTGGCAATCGTCAAAAGCATCGTCCAAGCACATGACGGGACGCTCACCCTCACCCCCCGCCCGACAGGCGGGCTCTGCGTCACGGTGCAACTGCCCGCCGCATCAGCGCACTCAGGCGCGATGGCGATCAGGACAACGGCGAGAAGCGCCTAGCCGGCTGGAGGTCCAACGAGAGGGCGCAAGAGCCGGGAGGGCGGGAACACTTGGCTGGCGAGCAACGTGACGAGCCCAGTGGCGAGCCCGTAGCTTGACATGTGACCTGATGTAATCTGATGGTATGAGGCCGGGGCGTGCCCGAGGTGCTCTCGGAGCGCCCGACAAAGGTTGGTGGCCCACCATCGGGCTGGCCGAGATGCGGGCCAACCTCGCGTACAACGGCCCAGAGCTCTACGTCGGGACTACGGGGCGCCAGCTGGTCTGGGCAGGGCGGCAGCAAGCGTTGCTGGTGCTGGGACCACCGCGCTCGGGTAAAACCTCCACATTGGTGGTGCCGAACGTGCTCGCCGCGCCGGGGCCGGTGGTGGTTACGTCCACCAAGCTCGACGTCCTCCAGGCCACGCTGGCGAGCCGGGCGCAGCTCGGGCGTTGCTGGCTCCTGGACCCGACCGGCACCGTCGCGCCCCCGCCGGGTGCCGACCTCATCCGCTGGTCGCCAGTCCAGGCCGCCCTTTCTTGGGAAGAAGCACTGGTGACGGCCCGGGTGATGACGGCAGCGACGCGACCGCAGGGCAGTCGCGGGGAGAGCGCGCACTGGACGGAGCGGGCCGAGGCGCTGCTCGCACCGATGCTGCACGCCGCCGCCCTCGCGGGCGGCAGCATGCGGCAGGTGCTCAACTGGGTGCTGCGCCACGACCTGCACACTCCCATGGGCCGGCTGGCGACCGAGGGCGGCGATGCCTGGGTCGGCCTGGACGTGCTCGCCGGCATCGCCGACACCGAGGAAAGGGAACGCAGCGGCATCCTCTCTACGGCGGCGGGAGTGTTGCAGGCGTACCGTTCCGCGCGGGCGCTCGACCTGGCGGACTTTTCCAACTTTGACACGGCCATCTTCGCCCACAGCCGCGACACGATCTATGTCTGTGCGCCGGCGCGCTACCAAGCTCTGGTTGCACCCGTCGTCGTCTCGTTCCTAGAACAGTTGCGGGCGGCTACCTACTCGGCGGCGGCGAACGGCGGGCTGCGGCTCCCGGTGACCTTGGTCCTCGACGAGGTGGCTAATGTCGCCCCACTGCCTGACCTGCCGGCCATGGTGAGCGAGGGAGGCGGCCAGGGGCTCTTGACAATGGCCTGCCTGCAGGACCTGTCCCAGGCGCGCGGCCGCTGGGGGCCGGCGGCCGAAGGCTTCTTCTCGCTGTTCGGGACCAAGGTGATGCTGGCAGGCATAGGCGACATGAAGACCCTGGAGGCCGTGTCCCGCCTGGCGGGCCAGACCGACGTCCCCGTGAGCTCGGTCAACCGGTCAGCATGGTGGTCGCGGCGCCCATCGGCCAGCACGACCTACTCTTGGCGGCGCCAGGCCCGCTTACCGGTGGACCGGGCCCACAGCCTTCCCCCGGGCTCCGCTCTGGTGATCCTGGGTGCCCGACCGCCACAGCTGGTGGGCCTGACGCCGTGGTGGGGCTACCCGCCATTCTCGGGTGCTCTTAGCGCCCGCCCCCCGGTGGCCAGGGCGCTCCCCCCGGGACCGCCCCAGGCGGGCGCGCAGGTCCTCGCCCCGGTGCCGTTGCCCCCATCTCCCCCCGCCGGCGCAGCCAAGAGGCGGGATGCGGAGCGGGACCGCCCGACCGTCAAGTGGCAGCGAGTCAGCGGGCAACGTCGCCTGCACCCTCCACCGCCCCGGATCTGACCCCGCGGTGGCGCGGAACGATGTTCAAAGCGCTCCTAGGGGGCACGCCGTCGCAAAGCGACCACGTTGCGTGAAGGTGCCGCTTCGGCCCGCCGCCAGCCTGAAGGCGCCGCAGTTAACGTATGAGCCGATGGCCGAGCCGCGGCCGTTCGACCATTCGGTCGCCCGCAGGGGGTACCGCAAATGAAGTTCGCCCGGACGGCTCGCCGCTTGGCGCCAGCCGCGATTGGTTTCTTGATGGTCCCATCCGTCATCGCCTTACCCGCAACCGCTGATACCACCAGTTCGGGCACGCCCGCGCCGGCACCTTCCGCCTGGGTCAGGGTCCAGCCCGCCCCGCAACTTCCCGCGGGTACCACCGCGCTCGGCGCCGTCAGTGCCGCGACGACGATGACAGGAGCCGTGGCCCTGGCGCCCCGCGACGAGGCCGCCCTGGAGGCCTTCATCAGCAACGTCACCAACAAGAGCTCGGCCGAGTACGGTCAGTACTTGGCCCCCGGGGCATTCGCTTCGCAATTCGGCCCTCTCGCCTCGACCATCTCGGCCGTGGAACAAGCGGTCCAAGCCGATGGCCTCGAGGTCACGGGGGTGTCCAGCGACGGCCTCCTGGTCGACTTCAGCGGGACGGCGGCCCAGGTCCAAACCACGTTCGGCACGCACCTCGAGAGCTACCACATGAGGGCGGGTTGGACCGGACGCGGTACCACCGAACCGGTGCAACTGCAGCTGCCGGCCAACCTCTCGACCGCCGTGACCGGCGTTCTTGGTCTGGACGACCTCGTGCAGGCGCAGTCCGCGGTGGCCAGCGGAGGCACGGCACCGGCCCCTACGTACCCGCCGGCTGAGCCAGGGACCGTCCCGTCTGCACCGGGCGCTCCTACCCCCTGCGCCGATGCCCAGCAAGCGGCGGTGAGCTCCGGTGGTCTCACCGACGACCAGATCGCAAACGCCTACGGCGCTTTCGGCCTCTACCAGCAGGGTGATTTCGCCCAGGGACAGCACATCGCCGTCTACGAGCTCGAGCCCTTCCTCGCCACCGACATCGAGGGTTTCGACACGTGCTACTTCGGGGCCACCGAAGCGGCCCAGATGTCGGGCACCGACGGCAACCTGGCCGGAAGTCGCCTCTCGGTGATCCCGGTGGACGGCGGCCAACTGCCTGGGTCGGGGAGCGACGAAGCCGTCCTCGACATCGAAGACGTCTCGGCCATGGCGCCCGAGGCCGACGTCGACGTGTACGAGGCTCCCAACACGAGCTTTGGGGGCATCGACGATTACGCAACGATCATCGACTCGGATACCGACCAGGTCGTGACCTCGAGCTGGGGGCTTTGCGAGCAGCTCGCCCAGGAGGCAGAGCCGGGTATCCAGGAAGAGGAGAACTTCCTCTTCCAGCAGGCCGCCGCCCAGGGCCAGACGGTGCTGTCGGCCGCCGGCGACACCGGTTCTGACAACTGCAACTCGTACCGAAGTGTGCCGCCTCCTCCAGGGCAGAACCTACTTTCGCTGGACGACCCGGCCAGCCAACCCTATGTCGTGTCCGTTGGAGGCACCACCATCGATGACGCCAGCAAGCCTCTCAGCGAGCACGTGTGGAACGACGGGGCCGACTGGGGCGCCGGCGGTGGTGGCATATCCGAGACTTGGACGATGCCCGCTTGGCAGCAAAAGGTCGCGCTCACGGCAGCCAACGCCACCGACGTGGCCAACGCGGAGGAGGTCGAGTCGGCGAACGCGGCTTCCGAGGCGCCGTTCGCAACTCCCTCATTCTGTGATGGCACGCTCGGTTTGCCGCCGGGCACCCCGTGCCGCGAGGCCCCGGACGTGAGTGCCCAGGCCGACGAGTTCACCGGCGCGGTCACTATTTTCGGCTCTGACCTCGGTTACGGCCTGCCCGATGGATGGGCGACTATCGGCGGGACCTCGTCGGCCACCCCGATCTGGGCGGCAATGCTGGCCCTGGTCAACGCATCGAGGTTCTGCTCGGCCGACCTGGTCACCTTTGCCAACGGCAAGGTGCAAGACGCCGGGTTCGCCAGCCCGATCCTCTACGGCGTGGCCGCCAACGCCACGGCTTACGCGGCCTCGTTCAACAACATCACCGTGGGCAACAACGATGTCTACGGGTTGGACAACGGCCTCGTGTTCCCGGCCCACGCCGGCTACAGCATGGCGTCGGGGCTGGGCTCGCCCCAGCTCACCGGCCCGAACGGTGGCAACGGCCTGGCGTTTTACATGTGCGAGTATGGCGCCACGCTCAGCCCGCCGACGGTTACGGGTTTGAGCCCCACCTACGGGCCGCTCGGTCCGGGTGATGTGGTGACGGTGAGCGGCTCGGGTTTCGAGACGGCCTCGGGTACGCCCGACGTTGCCAGCGTTCAAGTCGGCAGTGGGGTGGCGACCAGCTTTGTTGTCCAGAGCAAGACCAGCCTGCAGGTCACCCTCCCCGCCGCCGACACCACCCTGCCGCCGGGGTCGCCTGACCCGACCCAGGACGGCGCCGGGCCGGCCGACATCGTCGTCAGCCTGACCAACGGCCAGTCGAGCGCCTCGGGCGCAAGGTCGCTGTTCGACTTCGTCGACGAGACCTCCCCTGGGCCAGCCCAGGTCGTGCCCAGCGTGACTGGACTGAGCCCGTACGGGGGCCTCGACCCCTCGCCGGCCACGGTGACCGTGTTCGGGTCGGGTTTCGTCTCACCGGGCTCGGCCGACGAGGTCGAGTTCGGCGGGGTAGCGGCTACCTCGGTCACCTATGTATCGCCCTTCGAGCTAACGGTGACGCCCCCGCCGTTCTCGGCTCTGGCACCGGCTACGGCCTGCCCGGTGGACAACGGCGCCCCCGGCCAACCGCTCAACCCAGACGACGATATTTGCCAGGTGGAAGTCACGGTCACTACGACCGGCGGCACGAGCGGCACAGCGGCGCCGCTGGCGCCTTACGAGGGACCGCTCAACTACGACAACATGGGAGGCGAGATCCTGCCGTCGGGCTGTAACTGTGAAGACGAGCCCCAGGCCGACGAGTACGACTACGTCCCGCTGCCGTCCATCACGAGCACCTCGACGTCGACGAGCGAACCCGCGTCGCTTGCCAGCGAGTACGGCGGGGCGACGAGCAATACGGTCGTCGTCAACGGGACCGGCCTAGACCCGATGACCCTGGACTACGCCCTCCTCACCTCCGGGTCGCCGTTCAACGAGAACTCGATCTTCTACCCGCTCCAAGACAGCGGCACCTTCATGGTCCTCGAGGCGCCGGGGCTCCTGCCCCCGGGGGTCGCCCCGACCACCGAACCTGTCGGGGTGACGGTCGGTGCCGAGTCGGTCGCAGGGACCTCGACTGATAACGGGACGATCTACTACTCGGGCGTACCCGTTACCACCAGCGTGGTCAACACCTCCGAGACCAACAGCCTGGACGGCCTGTACGGAGCCGTGGACACAGGCGGAGCCCCCCTGACGCTGGACGGGACCGGGTTCTCGCAAGCCATCTCGCCGGTAATTTTCTACGAGAGCACAACAGGAACTGACCTCGCCACCCAGTACAACTACCAGGTGGTCAGCGACAGCGAGGTCACCACCGAGTCGGTGGCCATGGACCCCGACCTCGTCGACGTGTACTTGTGCAGCACTACGGGCTGCACAACCAACCCACCCGCAGACGAGCTCCTCGTCTACCCGCCCGGCAACCCCATCGTCACTTCTGTGACGCCGTCGTCTGGGCCGCCCTCTGGTGGTACCCAGGTGGTGATCAGCGGCCAGAACCTCGGCTGCGCCGTAAGTGTCAGCTTTGGCTCGGTCGTGGCCGAGAGCTTCGCCAACGAACCGGCCCTGCTCGACTGCGGCACGACCGGCTTGGTGGACGCCACGTCACCGCCGGGTACCCCGGCTACCAAGGTCCCGGTGACCGTGGAGACAGCGGAGAGCTTCTTCACGGGAGCCGCCGCGAGCGGTCCGGCCACCTTCAGCTATACGGGAGCGCCGGGCTCGCCGGTCATAACCAGCCCGGCTTCGGCCACTGCTCAAGTCGGCAAGGCGTTGTCCTTCGGCATCACCACCGCCGGCAACCCGCCTGTTTCGCTCTCCGAGGCGGGCCCGCTGCCTGACGGCATCAGGTTCAGGACCGAGGGGGCGGGCAGTGCGGAGCTAGAGGGCACTCCGGCGTACGGCAGCGGGGGGATCTACTACTTCACCCTCACCGCCGCCAACCGCGCCGGGACTGCGACGCAGGCCTTCACCCTTACAGTCAACCAGGGCCCGGGTATCACGTCGGTCAGGTCGGTCGAGACCGTGGTCGTCGGGGAGCCCTCGACGATCCAGGTCGCGACGACCGGCTACCCGACGCCGGGTGTCTTCATCTCGGCTGGCGTCCTGCCCGCTGGGCTGAGCGCAAGCGACGGCACCGACGGGATACTCCTGATCTCGGGCACGGCCCAACCAGGGTCAGCAGGCCACTACGAGCTGCAGATCTCGGCCTCCAACACCGTCGGGACGGCCAGCGAAGTCGTCGCCATATTGGTCTCTGAGGGGCCATGACACCCTGAACGCGGAGCTCCCCGCTTGGGGGGCAGACCGACGTCGTCGTGCGCTCGGTCAAGGGTTCGCTGTGGTTGGCCCGGCATTAGTCCCAGGACGGGCTCGCCGGGCCACCAGGGCCGCCTCCCGTGAAGCTGGTACACGGGGTGTCAATGGCGGCCCGAGCGCGGCCGAGGCCCCCGCCGACAGCCCGCGACCGAGGGGCCGGCACTCAAATGGGAGCGCGTCTGTCCTCGGGCAGCGCCGCCTGCGCCCTCCCCCGCCTCAGCTCTAGGTGAGGCGGCATGGTCTGGCTAGTGTCAGAAACTCGGCATTGTTCCAGCAACGCGTCGAGAGGCCTTTCCGCTGTGCCGACTTTATGCCGAAAAACGGCAGAAACTCGGCGCGGCGGAATCGTCGATGTCAGAAATTCGGCATTTCTGCAGGTCGCTCTCGGACGGCAGCCCCGCTCACCGTCAGAAACTCGGCAAGGTGCAAGGAAGTCGGCAAAGCTGGGGCGGGCACAGCTTGACCGGCAAGGCGCGACGGTCGGGACCAGGCCACGCGCTTGCCGCCCACGTACGTGCCTGGGGCCGCCAGCTCGCTCGGCACCCCTGGGCGCCCCTGGGTGCATTCAATGTGAAGCTGGCGGGTTTGGCGCCGAGTCAGTGTCCTGGATGCCGATCGGGACGCTGAGCTTCATGCCCGATTGGCACGTGTTCTGGGCTGACTGGAACTGCGGCGCATTGAGTGGGAAGTTGTGGACCACGAACGTGCCCTGGCTATTAGGGTTAGGGAATGCCGCGAAGCCATGTCGACGGATGCATGCGGCGAACTTCACTTCCTCGGCCAGCTGCCTGGCGGTGGGCGTAGGCGGGGCCCCCCCGAAGGGCAGGAGGGCTTGGCAGGCCTTGTTTGCAACCTCGTACCTCGGGTTGTTGGGCCCGAGGTCGCTGCCAGGCCCCGCATTGATCCTGAAGCCGCCGCCGTGCCCGTTCGGCCCGGGTGTGGGATCGGGGAAATCCTCGATGCCATGGGCGCGCATGCAGTGCGTGTAGGCGAGCAGCTTGGTCATGGGACTGCTCCCGTTGATGGTCGGCTGCCCGGCTGCGGGCACGGCCGTCGTTGAGGGCTTGCTGGCCAGACCGGCCACTCCAGGCGACTTCGGAGTGCTCGAGCACGCCGCTCCCAAGAGGCCGAGGGCCGCAAGCCCCCCGACGGCCAGACCCGTCCACTGGAGCCGACGAGAGTGCGGGGGCAACGCGAGAAGTGCTCGCATCGGCACGTTTGCCAAGCGGAAGAAGGCGGCTTGTGCCTTTCGTCTCGCTGGTCTGGTGGTGGTTGGCATGGTCTCTCCTTTCGAAGGTCTTCGGCGTCGGCCGTCGAGCCGTCAAGCGCTCTTTGGTGGAACGCCTGGGACGGGGGGCGCGCCAGGGGTGCCGGCGACGAAGCTCATGTGAAGGGCGCTGAGGCGCCAGCGTTCGCCGTCGCGGACGAGCACATGGGTGGCTTGCACCGCTTCGGGTATGGGTTTGCCGAACGCCGTCCCGCGCTGGGACTCTCGGGCCGTGACGACGGCAACCTCACCGTAGGTGCGTACGTGCAGCTCCTCGACGTCAAATGCGTCGTAGTGGAGCCCTTGGTTGTGGCGGGCGACCCATGCCGGCTTCGGGAGCGAGAAACCGAGCGGGCCAATACCGACGAAGTCGTCGCTCAGAAGCTCGTCGAGTTTGGCGACGTCGCCTGCGCGTTCGGCAGAGGCCCACTCGGTGACGAAAGCGTCAATGGTTTGGCTCATGTCAAATCTCCTTGGCTGTTTGTGTGATTGGAAGGGCGTGTGCTCGGGTGGCGCGCCTGCCGGGCAAAAGGACGGCCGGCACGAGCGCTAGCAGGGCGACCCCGAACGAGACCGAGAAGGCGGTACCGAATGCGCCCGCTAGCGCCTGAGCTGCGTGAGGCGACGTGGCGGCCAGGGCGCCGGCCCTGGCGATCTCACCGTGGGACGCGGGGAGCCGTGCGGCCATCGACTGCTGGAGGACTACTGCAAGCAGGGCCGAGCCGAGGGCGCCTGCGAAGCGTTGGACGACGTTAATGGCGCTCGTCGCCTGGCCCATGGCTTTCGGGGACAAGCCCCGAAAAGATGCGGCCATTGCCGGGGTGACGCTCGCACCCATACCAAGACCGATCAGTAGCAGCGCCAGCACCGTCGCCACGTAGGACGTGTGGGCCCCGACCTGGGTGTACCAGGCTGTGCCGGCCAGGGCGAGCGCAATGCCGACGGGTACGACCTTGCGGGCGCCGACCTTGTCGGTCATGTACCCGGCCACGCTGATGGACAGCGCCGCACCGAGGCCCTGGGGCACGATCAGGAGCCCCGTGTCGAAGGGGCTCTCGCCGCGCACGACCTCGAAGTAGAGCGGCAACAGGAGTGCTGCACCGAAAAGGGCCGTACCTATAACGAAATTGGCCGCGGCACCGCTCGCGAAGCCACGCTCTCGGAAAAGGCGAAGGTCGAGCAGCGGCTCGGGCGCGCGGAGGGCGTGACGGGCGAACAAGGCGACCATCGCAACCCCGCCGACCATTGGCCACAGCGCCCCAGGCGCGCTCACCTCCGCCTGGCTCGCCACTTCGGCAAGGCCGTACAAGAAGAGGGCGAGCCCTCCCGACAGGAGCATTGCCCCACGAACGTCCAAGCGTTGTCCGGGGCGCCGGGGCGAAACCGGCAGGAGACGGGCGGCCAACACGACCGCAACCAAGCCGACGGGCAGGTTGACAAAGAAGATCCACCGCCAGCTCGCCGCCTGGACGAGCGAACCCCCGATGAGTGGGCCGAAGACCGGGACGAGCAACATCGGTACCCCGATGACGCTCATCACCCGCCCCATCCGCTTGGGGCCGGCCACCTGGGCCAACATCGCCTGGCCAAGCGGCATGACCATGCCGCCGCCGAGCCCCTGCAAAGCCCGGAAAGCGACCAGAGAGCCGATCGAAGGAGCAATCCCGGACAAGGTCGAGCCGACCATGAACGTGGCGAGCGAGGCGAGCCAGACCCTCTTGGCGCCAAAGCTCGCCGACGCCCAGCCGGAGAGCGGGATGACGGCGGCGAACGCCAGCATGTAGATGGTAGCCACCCACTGGACCGTGGCCACCGACGTACGCAGGTCGTGGCCGAGGGTGGGGAGGGCGACGTTCACGATGGTGGCGTCGAGGACGGTCATGGTCGCCCCGGCCACCACCACCACTGCGGGGACGAGGATCTCTTTGGTCAAGCTTTCGGTCCCGTGAGCGGTCCCGGCCGAGCTGCCCACCATGGCCACCGCGCCTGCGGTGGGCCTGTCGAGCGTCGTTGCCTGTGCCTTGTTCATGGCAGTTCTCCCTTGGGCATCAGCGCGTCCGGCAGGCGCCGTTCGCCGCACCTAGGCACCGAGCGCCGGAGGAGGTGCCGGCGCTCCCACCGGTCCACCAGCTCGTGCTGGCGCTGCTTGACCAGAGAGAAAGCCAGGTCGGGGTGCAACATCGCCGGTCACCGTCCTTTCGTAGCAACTGCGGGGGCCTACCTGGCTCCCGTCTCTTGTGCTGCTTGATTATTATTGTTACCCTAAGATTCTGTTGTCAAGAAGTTTCTGACAACCTTGAAGTTATGGTCACTGAACTAAAGGCCGGTGAGCGCCTACGCTGACACCCCTGAGCCACCTTCAGCCCTGGGGCACTCCAACCCCGCCTCCTCGCTCCGCCGCTCGGGCTCGGGCGGTGTAGACGGCCCTTACGGTGCCGCTAGTCGGCACTCTCCATCGCCGTGTCCTGCGATCAACTTCAGCTCGGTGACCCGGGGGGACCGTCGAGGATGTCGAGCGAGAGGCTCAGTCCGGCGTGGTCCAGCCGAGGGCGAGGTCGCAAGCGGCTTCGAGGGTCATCCGCCGCCCCTTCTCCAGGCAACGCTGGAACTCCTCATCACCGAGGGCCTGGCGAAGACGCGCCCGTCGTTCGTCCTGTATGCCCAGCGCCCAGGGGGGCGTTTGATAGGCGAGTGGCGGCGCTGTCGCCACCAACGCCGCCTCTAGGGATTGGTGCGCCCCGCTCAGTTGTGCCGCCCGCCGGTGATCACCAAGAACAGCAAAGCACGCGGCCAAGGACTCGATAGCACCGACGACGTTCCGCGGGTCGCACCGCCGGGCCGCGAGGAGGGACCTACGGCAGAGCGGTACCGCCTGTTCGACTTCCCCGTCCAGCAGCAACGCTTCACCAAGGGCGCCCCAGTTGCTGGGCAGTAGCCGGCTGAAGCCGATCTCTTCGAGCAGTGCGGTGGATTCCTCAATGAACACACGCGCGGCGCGCATTCCGTTGGTTTGCCACTCCAAGCTCCCAAGGTTGTTGAGGTCCAAGCACAGCATCAAAACGTCGCCAACCTGTCTGTGCTCGACGACTGCTTCTGTCAGCAGCTGTCGGCAGACGTCAGGCGTCGACGCGGCCCACGCCCCCAAACCGAGAAAGGACAGGGCCATCCCGCGCAACCTCGCGTCGCCGAGCGCGCGAGCAAGCTCCAATGCCTCCGACCCGTGGGCCATCGCTCGCTCGGAATCACCTTCAAATGCCTCGCCGGCGCACAACAAAGCAAGCGACTCGCACAGCAGGCGCTGGTCCTGGCTACGCCGGGCCACCTCCACAGCTCTGCCAGCGAACTCATTCGCGGCGCGCATGTCGGTCAGCGAGTGCATTCCAGCAAGGCCCAAAAGGACCGCCGCGGCGAACAAGCCTCGGCCACAAAGCTCGTCTCCGACTTCGTCGGCTCGCGCCAGGGCCGCGCGAAGCGGCTCTATCGGCTCGAGATAACCGCGGCTGAAAAAGAAGCGCCACACCGCGGCCGACAGCCTAAGTACGTCGCCTGCGCTGCCCTCGGTCGAGAGGTACCCAAGAGCCGTACGCAGGTTTTCCCAGTCCGCGTCGAGGCGCTTCAACCACGCCCCCTGCTCGCGCCCGACCAACGCGGGCGCGGCCAGTTCACATAGCTTTAGGTAATACTGGGCGTGGGCGCTACGCACTTGGGCCACCGCAACCTCACCTCCACTGTGGACCAGCTTGTCGGAGGCGTACTGGCGGATCGTCTCCAACAACCGGTAACGCAGTGACCCAGACGACCGCTCGGCAACAACGAGGCTCCTGTTGACGAGGGACCCGAGGACGTCAGCAACCTCAAACTCCGGGGACAGGACCTGGCCGCACACAACCTCGGCGGCAGCCAGGTCGAACCCGCCCGAGAAGGCCGACAAGAGGCCGAGTACTTCTTGTTCGCTCGTATCGAGGAGGTCGTAGGACCAGTCGACCGTTGCCTGCAGGGTGCGTTGGCGGGCCACGGCACTCCGGCTACCCCCAGTGAGCAGGCGGAAGCGCTGGTC
>DATJST010000483.1:0-7448 GCA_035503975.1 Acidimicrobiales bacterium
CCAAGCTCGAGGTGATGGCAGCGAGCCGGGACTTCTGCCGTTCGCTCCGGCGGTAAAGGGCTGTGTTGGACAAGGCGCCGGCGGCGACCGCGGCGAGAGCCTCGAGGAGGGTCTTGTCGGCCGTGTCGAATGGTTCCGTCCGGCTCCGCCCGGCGACGCTCAACCACTTGGTCTGGCCGAACAGGGGGACAGGGACGCGGAGGGCGTGCTCGTCGCTTGGCGCCAGGGCGAGCTCTGCGTCGGGGCAACGCAGGAGGTGGCGCGCCGAGGCGAGCAGTCCCGCCTCGACTGTGGACTGTTCCTGGCCCATCGACGCGTTAGCCTCGAGCGTGGCGCGGAAGAGCCCCTCGAGACGAGCTCGGTCCCGCCGCGCCCGAAAGAAACCGCCGAGCGCGTAACGCAGGATCACCAGCGGCAGGACGGCAAGCGGGAGCGCCGCCGGGTAGGCCAGGAGGAGCAGACCGGTACCGAGGCCGATGCCCAGGCCTCCCGAGGCGATCGCGACACGCGTGTCAAGCCCGCTGAGGATGACGTTCTTCCAGGGCATCCCGATCGCGGTCAGGATGGCAGTTATGGCCGCATTCGTCACGACGAAGAAGGCGGCGGTGGCGAGCAGGGCCGCACCGGCGTCGGCGTAGGGAGAGAGCGGGCCGAGGTCACGGGCCAAAGTGACCACACCCTCGGCGACGCCCACGGCAATCAGCATCTGACCGAAGTTAAAGGTGGACTTGTGGAGCGGCCGGTGCATCAGCGCCTGGGCAACGACCGTAACCAGCGCAAAGGCCATAATGGTCAAACTCGACGGCACGAGGAGCAGCAGTACGACCAGGATGCCCTCGTCGATGTGCACCGCCTCGGACTCGTCGCCGATATAGATGATGAGGGGCCGGAGCCAACTGATCAAGGCCATCAGGCCGAAGACGGCTGCCACCAATAGTTGCCTGACGTTCGGGGCCGGCCCAGCGAGAAGTTGGTGCGCGGCGATGCCCAGCGTGGCCACCCCGCCGGTTGCCACCGACGCGATGACCAGCTGGGCTGGACCGGGATGCCGCATAGTGCTTCGGGCCCTTGGGCTGCTAAAGAAGCCGGCTAGTCGCTAATTCCAAGCAACGTCGGGCAGGGAGATGAAGATCTGCCCATTGAGGTTCACCTGGATGGCGCCGGCTGTGATCGACGGAGTGGAGGGGGCACTGCTCCCCCACGCCGTCGAGGCGAGGCCGAAGGTCGATACACCCAAGCTGAGCAGACCGATAGCGGCCGCCGAGATCCGGGCTGCCTTGCGGGGCGAGACCCGCACGGCTGGCTTATGGACCGCAGACCCGGGCTTGGCTTGTGAACCGTCGAGTGACACGTGTGGTCCCTTCCTTATTGGCAATGTGCCATCAGCACGCAATAGAAAGCTGACTCGGTTGGGCCGTGCACCAGCTTTAGGGGCTGGTGGGACGCGTGTTCGCACACCGACGCTGCCTTCGCAGGCTTCCGCGCTCACCACTACTCAGAGCGCGCGCCGGTGTGGTTTACCCACATTGCGACGAAAAACCGGCTACCGGGGAGCAACCCCGGGCCGCTGCACCGCTCTAGATGATGATGTCCCCCGCAGGCACACCTAAGTCCTTGCCGAGCGCCGTCTGAAGCTGGACGAACTTCGGGACGAGCGCCTTGAAACCGCTGACAAACGTCTTCTCGCTCGAGGCAGTGCTGAGCAGCGTGATCTCCTGCTTCTGCAGGGCGATGACCTTGCCGATATCGCCGGCGGCCGAACCGGTGAAATGGATCTTGCCCAATGCCGTGTTAAACGTCTTGATCGCCGGCACGAACGCTCCATTGGCCGCTTTGACCTTGGTCCAAGGCGCGTTGCTCTGCCCGATCACGTTGGACCAGCGGTAGTCCGCCGCGGTGAACGGCTTTTCCGCCGCCCTCCATTGAGCCATCACGGACTTCGACTGGGAAGCCGCGGCCACTTGGGCCCCGGCACCGAGCACGACGGTGCTAACGACTAGAGCTGAGAGCCACCTGCAACGCACGCTGATCCTCCTAGCTGGAGCCTGGCCTCCCAGGACGAGCCTCTTATTAGCACCGGCTCACCAAGAGCCAGTGGCACGACTTGCTGCCTCGATGTCGCGGTACGAAAATCTAGCGGCCCGAAGTCTAGCTGTCCTTGACCTCGTGTTCGTCGCGCCGTCGTGGGACTAGGTTCGCCTCGTGGTTGCACCATCTGCAGGTACCGGGCAACGTCGCCGCCGCACGGGTGAGGACCGGATCCTTTCGCTGCCCAACGTTGTTACAAGCGTGCGCCTGGTTTTGGTGCCTGTCTTCGTTTGGCTCCTGGTCCAGCCGCACCACCGCTACTGGTGGGACGACGCGGTGCTCCTCGCGGTGATGGGGTCCACCGACTGGGTGGACGGACAGCTCGCCCGCCGCCTCGACCAGGTGACCAAGCTTGGCAAGGTGCTTGACCCGGTCGCCGACAGGACGCTGTTGGCGGCCGCCGTGATCGGCATAGTGGCGGTGGGCGCGGTACCTCTTCCCGTGGCTGTGCTCGCCGCGGCCCGCGAGTTGCTGGTGGCGGTGGCGGCAGTCTGGCTTGCGCTCGCCGGCGCTCGGCGGATCGACGTCACCCTGGTGGGGAAGGCTGGCACATTTGGCCTTATGGTCGCGTTCCCCTTCTTTTTGGCCGGGCACTCTACGGTGAGCTGGAAGCACACAGCATTGTGGCTGGGATGGCTGGCAGCGGTGGCGGGCCTGGCCCTCGGATGGGCTTCGGTGGTTGTCTACGTACCGTTGGCGCGGGCTGCGCTGGCTGCCCGCAGCTCCCCTAGCTCCGCTAGCTAGCCGGGGTAGACGCCGCCTGTGGCGCGGGTGGCGCCGTCTGGAGTTGTGCCGCATGGCGTTTGGACCACCACGTACCCACCAAGTAGTCGAGGCTGATGCGACCGGCGCCGAACAGTACGATCACGACCGCGAGCGCGGCCAAGGCCACGTTGAGCTCGTAACCTGAGCCGACTGCGCTCGATACGATGCCGTTGCCCCAGGTGACGGTGATCATGGCGATGATCATGTCGCATACGAGCCCGAAGGCGGCCATCCGGCTCATCAGCCCGAAAGCAAGGGCCAGACCGCCGAAAAACTCTGTTAGACCATTGAGGTAGGCAAAAAAAGTGCCTGGGTGCAGGCCGGCGTAGGTCGAGAAAAAGGCCGCCTGGCGGCTAATGCCGGGGCCGTGGAAGGCCCCGAAAAGGGTGCCACCGCCATGGTAAATGAACAGCCACGCCAGTGCCGTGCGCGCCGCGACGAGGGCACCGTCTTTCAAGGCGGGCGTGCCACGTAGGGCCAACGCCCGCTGCAGGAGCTCGTCCCGGTTTTTCATTTGCGCCAGTCTGTTGCTGAATAAGGTTGGAAGGGTTGTACGAGCTGAGCAAAAACGACCAGTGGCAGGCGACGCCCGGTTAGTGGCGCCTGTTCGACCGGTACCGTACGGCCACCAATGCCGGTGGGGACCGGCTCACCGGAAGGGAACTCCGCTCGGCGAGCCAACCGGTCCCACAGCACCAGCACGAACCCGAAATTGACCGTGCCTTTGAGGCCGAGGTCGCGGGCGTGGTGCAGGCGGTGATAAGCCGGGCTGACCACCACCCGGCCGAGCGGGCCGAGCCGCCAGCGCAGGTTGGCATGGGGCAGCGTGACAAGGCAACCGTACACCACCCAAGCGGTGCGCGGCACCTGTCCGGTGGACACGAGCAGGAGCCCCGGCAGGAGGGCCGGCAAGTAAGTGGCATGAATTAGCGGGTGGGTGCGGAAAGTCGTGAGCACGCTCATGTCCTCTTGCGAGTGGTGCAGGGCGTGCAGGCGCCAAAGCGTCTCGAAGCGGTGGTTGGCCACGTGCGAAAGCCAAAGGAGGCCGTCGTTGCCTACCAGTATGGCGGCCACGGCCACAACCTGGGGGACAAGTGGTAGCCGGCCGAGGAACAGGAACGGTGCGTGGGCGCTGACTTCGCTGCTAACGCCCACCGAAGCCAAGGTGACCACGGGCATGGCCGCAACGGCGAACAGCAGCAAATAGGTCGCGTCCACGACATGTGCCCGGCAGAAGAAGGGCCGCTTGACTGCCGGCCACAACCGCTCCGCCGCCAGCAGTACCGCCACGACTGTGAGCAGCGGGATGCCTACGTTTGTGCCCTCACCGTTCCAGATGACCGGCCACAAGAACCCCTCTTCATGCAGCTGCTCGGCCCCCACGACGGCGAGCCAGGCCCACAGCCCGGTGATGAGCAGGACCCCGAGCCACGCGAGCCGGATGGTGCGGGCCTGCGCTTTGGATATCCCCCAGGGGACGGCCGTCATTAGTAGGCGACGCCTCCGCCACCCGACGTTGTCGTGGGCGTCGACGAATGAGGCACGGCCATGGGATGAGCTGGGTTTACAACCCACCATTGACCGAATTTGTCCTTTATGTTGCCGGTGACTTGGCCGGGCTTCTTGTCGCCGACGAACAGGTAGAGCGGGATCCCCTGGTAAGTCACCTCGTGCTGGCCGCCCGGGCGGCTGATCGAGCCCAGGTGCTCGACACCCTTGCCAATGGGCTGCCTTTGCCCCGGTGCCAGCAGGACCGGCGGCCATGCTTTGGCGCACGCACCGAAACAGGTGCTGTGGTTGTCGCTGTCCTTGACGAAGCGGTAGACCGTCCAGCCGGTGGACAAGGCCAGTATTGGCCCCCATGACGTCTTGGCCACCACGATGGTGGTCGGCCCCGCACGTTCGCCTGAACGTGACGCCGATGCCGGTGCGCCGCTGAGAGCCACCGCCCCGGCGGTGGCAGCCAGGGTGCCCAGGCTCGCCAGGGCCACAAAGGTGGTGCGGGGGCCACGTCGTCCACTCATCAGACCACTTTCTTGTTTGGTAGTGATTGCCATGAAAAGGATCTACGGAACGCGGGCACGAATCGCTCCCCGCCCCAAGATAACCTCTATGGCCGGCCTGGGCCAGGGGCTTCAGGCGACGGGGGTGGCAAGGCCGTCAACAACCCGAGCGCCGCGAACGTGGCTCAAGAAGGCCCCTGGGACCAGGATCTTCGAGCGCCGGACGCCAGAGCCGATGACGACCATGGCTGCCGAGCTGACTCTACGGTCGATGAGCAAAGGCCACCCCTCGGGCAACCCGATCGGGTTGATCCCGCCGTACTCCATGCCCGTCAGCTCCACTGCCCGCTCGGTTGGCAAAAAAGACGCCTTCCTGACGTCGAGCAACCGGCGCACCGTGCCGTTCACGTCGGCGCGGGTGCTCGACAGCACGACGCAGGCGGCGAGGCGCTCTTCGCCCTCGCGCTTGCCACCGACCACCACGCAGTTGGCCAGCATGTCCGGGTCGAGCCCGAACTCCAGTTGGGTAGCGCCCGTATCGGAGATGGCGGGGTCGATCTCGACAACCCCCACTTCGTCAAGCGCCCCCAGCGCTTGGAGCGCGCGCTGGGTTGAGGGCGCCAGCAAGTCGGGCCGCTGCGCGGCGGGGACCGCACGGAGCCGGCCGAGGGTGAAGTTGGCCGCGGTCATGTCGCTCCTGCGTCTCTCGCGCCTTAGGGTGTAGCCCGGCTGGCCAGCAGGTCGGCCAGGTTGAACAGGGCGATGAGCGACAGGCCGGCGCCTGCGAGATGGTCTGGCGGTCTTGGTCCAGCCGGACGGCGGTCGATGGCACAAAGGACCGAGCTGACGACCGCGCCCCGCTGGCGCAGGTCCTCGGTGGACTTGATGACCTGTCCGCCTGTTGTGACCACGTCCTCGACCACCAAGAGCTGTCGGCCGGCGATGTCCGGCCCCTCGGCCAACTTGGCTGTCCCGTAGGCTTTGGCCTCCTTGCGGACAAACACCTGGGGCAGGCCGGTCACCAGCGAAAGCGCGGTGGCCAGGGGGACACCACCGAGTTCCAGTCCCGCTAGCACCTCGGTCCCTGCCGGTACCAGAGGGGCAGCCATTTCGGCTACGGCCTTGAGCAGGACCGGGTCGCCCTCGAAGAGGTACTTGTCGAAATAGAAATCGGCGATCTGGCCCGAGCGCAGGACGAACTGCCCCTGTAGGTAGCATTTGTCCTGGACCCGTCGCCCGAGTTCGGTCTTGTCCACCCGACCATCATGCCCATTCGGGACCAGGGCGCTGCAGGCGGGCTTATTCACTGAGGCCCGCCCGGTGCGCGTACGCGGCTGCCTGGGCCCGGTCCCGGCAGCCGGTCTTGGCGAATATACGGTTGATGTGGGTCTTGACCGTTGCCTCGGCGACGTAGAGGCGGGTGGCAATTTCCGTGTTGGAGAGGCCCTCGCCGATGAGGGAGAGCACCTCGCCTTCCCGTTCGGTCAGCCCGTCGGGCAGCCTGGCCGGCCGCGAAGCCGGAGCAGGCCGGGCCTTAGCCGCCTGGACCAGGGCGGCCTGGGCTGCAGGGTCGAGCACGCTTTGGCCGGCCGCGGCCGCTTCGAGAGCGCGACGGATGTCGTCGCGCGTGGCGTCCTTGGTCAGGTAGCCGATAGCTCCCGCGGAGAGAGCGGCCAGCACGGACTCGTCATCGGCGTATGTCGTCAGCACGACGACACGGACCGACGGCTGGCGCTGGCGGATCGCTGCGGTAGCCGCGACACCGTCCACATTGGGCATGCGCAAGTCCATGAGCACCACATCAGGCGTGGTCTCGGCGGCAACTTGCACTGCCTGGTGGCCGTCGGCGGCGACGCCGACCACTTCCATGCCAGGCAGCGTGCCCACAATGGTAGCCAAGCCCTCCCGTACGACCCGCTGGTCGTCGGCAATCACGACCCTCATGCTGGCACCCGAGCCTGCACCCTCCACCCGCCCGCTGCCGGTCCGGCATCGACCGCGCCGCCCACCAGCATCACACGTTCTCTTATGCCCTGTAGGCCAAAGCCTCCGCCCGTGTTGCTGAGGGGCCGCTCCTCGGCCAGCGACACCGAGTTGTGCACGGACAGGCCCACCGAACGCGGCTCGAAGCTGACATCGACCCTGACCACAGCGCCGGGGGCATGTTTCGCGGCGTTCGTGAACGCCTCCTGGGCTACCCGGTAAAGCGCGACCGAGGCGTCAGCGGGGATGGCCCGGGGTTGGCCGGTAACGGCCAGCTTCGCCCCCCACTGGGCACAGAGTGCCCCAAGCTGGTCTACCAGCGCGGGCACGTCGTCGCGGAGCGCCCGTACTGCCCCGCGTGCCTCCTCGAGGCCTTCACGCACCAGTTGGCGGGTCTGGTCGAGTTGGGCCACCACCGGTGCGGGTGCCCCTTCTGTGTCGGCAACTGCGCTCAGTGCCTCCAATTGCACTGACAGCGCGGCGAGCGTGTGGGCGAGCACGTCGTGGATCTCCCGGGCGAGCCGGTTGCGCTCGGCCAGGATCTCGGCGCGCGCCCGTTCGACTTCGGTATGCGCTTTCTCCACTTCCATGGCGGCTTCCATCGCGGCC
>DATJST010000484.1:0-8010 GCA_035503975.1 Acidimicrobiales bacterium
GAGCACTTCGGGTTGAGCATCCCGTACGCCCGGACCAACGATGACCTGAGCGCGCCTGGCCTCCCGCGTGCCGTCTCGGCCGGAGGCCAGGGTTCGGCACCCCTAATACCCGTCGGGGCCAGTGCACTGCGCGACCTGGTCGCGGAACTGGTCGCCGAGGGGATGTCGAAGTTCGTGGTTCGCCGCATCGCTCCCATCGCCTCGTGGCCGGATGAGCTGGACTGGCTCGCCGAGGCGATACTCGACCTGCAAACCTGAGCTCAGCAGGAGGCTACGCCCGGCTCGCTTCTGCGGAAGGTCTTGGGGCCGGCAGGCCCGGCGAGGCTTGTGGCAACTCCGTAACGCCGAGCCGAACGGTTGACCCCCGAATGTGTAGCTCCGGATCCAACTCGATGGAAACGGCGTGCCTCTCCCTGGTGTAGCGGTCCAATAAGTCGATGCCGGTACGCGCGATCTCCCAAACCGGCTGCGCGATACTCGTAACCGTAGGGCGGCTCACGCCGCTGAAGAAGGTGTCATCGCACCCCGTTACCGCTAATTCCTTTGGAATGTCCCGCCCGAGGTCAATCGACCCCTGGACCACGCCAAGGGCGATCAAGTCATTCGCGCAGACAACGGCATCGACCTCCGGCCAGCGGTTCGCAATGAGCTTGGCCGCGTCGTATCCCCAGTCCATGCTGAAATCGCTGGTGAGCACTCGGGTAGGCGCCTCGGGATCGATGACCCGACTGACCCGTTGGAACGCAAGGTGCCGTGCTCGTGCCGGCGAGGCCGAACTCTTCGCACCTACGAAGGCAAATGTGGTGCAACCTTGCGCCGCCATATGATCAACACACAGTTGTATGGTCTTTGTCGCGTCGGTAACTACCCGGTCGACGCTCGCGGTGGCGAACCGGTCGATTTGCACGACGGGAATGACCTTGGACGCTTCTTCAATTGCCTTCCGGCTCCTCGTCCGGTGCGTAGCGCTGATCAGCAGCCCATCCACCCGGCGGCTAATGAGTTCATGAATGCAATTCTGCTCCCAGTCCGCATCGTTTTCTGCGTTCATCAGCAGCATGCTCAATCCCGCCGACCTGAGCGTCCGCTCGACAGCCTCTGCCAGACTGGGGAAGAACGGGGTCATAATGTCCGGGACTATGAGGCCGATGCTCGATGTTGAGCCCAGGCTAAGAGCCCGGGCCACCGGGTCGGGTCGGTACCCGAGCAGTCCGGCAGCCTCGGCTACGCGCCTTGCGATCTCCGGCCGCACCGGCCGCGACCCGCTCAGTGCCCTCGACACCGACGCCACAGACAATCCAGCGGCTCGAGCGACGTCGCGGACGGTGACCTTCGACTGGGCCATCGGTCCGCGCCACTCTTCCTTGCCACTCATCGGGACCTAACTTTACACCCTTGACAGTCCTCACGGTCGCTGCTACGGTAACCGGTTACCGGAAGTTAAGCGTAGGAGGTGGGAAGGGGAGCCCAGCAGCTTCGCCCAGCGCTACATCCGAACCGGCCTCAGTGCGGGCGGCGTGGTCGGTTAAACGGTGCTGGTACTACGCGGCGCTTTGCCAATTTATGACGGCACCGATGACGCTTGGTGCCTTGCCGTCGAATATGTCTCTATAAAATCCAGGCATTTCTTCGTACGGGATACGGTGCGTAATTACCTCGCCCCAGGGCATGGCGCCAGATGCCACCGCCTGCAATGAGGCTCGACGGTACGCCCGGTAGCCGTCGTCACAAGGGAACACCATTCGGAGCCTCCGGCGATGAGCCTCCAGGAACTCAAACGAGGCCGGGCCGTCTCCGTAGTTACCCTGCCATACGAAGCAACCAAAAGGCCTGCACATCTGGATCCCGGCGTCAATGCATTCGGGCCGTCCCGTCGCCTCGAATACGAAATCAGCACCCGTCCCGCCGCATTTCTCCGCCACTTCGGTGATTCGGTCAGCGGATCCCTCTTCGTCGGTGGAAAGCGTCGCAACGGCACCGAAGGTCTCGGCGAGGGCACGGCACTCAGGCCTCGGGTCGATCCCGATTACAACCGCTCCCCGCCGTACCGCGGCGCTTACTACCCCCAGGCCGATCATCCCGAGACCGATGACTGCGACCGTGGCGCCTACGCCCACATACGCCATATCCACACCGTAGAGGCCCACCGCTGGCATTACGAAGAGGGATGCCGTCTCTGCGGAAACCCCGGCCGGGACAATATCCGCCCCATGGTCGCCGGAGGGGTTGAGGACCGCGACCGAGGAGTGTGTCCCTGACCGGCAATTGAGCGCTGCGCCCGTACCCCGAAGCTGCAGGCTGGCGTTCCGCCGATAGTACACGGTGTCACCGATGGCGAAGCCGGTCACATCCCGTCCAACCGCCGAGACGACGCCAGTCGCCATGTAGCCTGTAACAAGGGGGAAGCTGCCCCAATCCAGTTTGCCCGTGAGGACAGCGAACTCAGTCCCGATGCTTACTCCCGACCACAAGGTCCGGACTGCGATATCGTCTCTCCCCAAAGGAGCGGTAACGACATCGGCCAAGCGGAACACCCCGTCGGGTTCCGCCACCAAAGCTGTGCCGGCCAACCCCTCTTCATCGACCACGCGAACCTCCTCCTCTCTGCTCGTCCTGGTCCCGCTTGCCCGGGTACCTAACCGAACCTCACCAAAGCCTTCACGACCGCACCTCGTTCGATCGCAGCGAAGACGTCGCCAATCTCGTCGAACGGGTACGTGGCTGTCAGGAAAGGCTCCCGCGGTATCACTCCTGACTCCAGCATCTTTACAACTCCCGGCAGCACCGCACCTTCTCGCGGCCGTGAGACCGTGAAAGCAGCCTCCCGCGGTGAACCCATTATGTCGAGGGGGACGGGTGCCTCCGGCGCACTATAAATGATAAACCGGCCGCCAGGGCGGGCCCAACGGTAGGCGGCGGCGATGGCGTCGGCCTTCCCTGACGCTTCGAACACGACGTGCGCGCCACCGAGTTGACGGAACAACGCGTCCGCGTCTGGACCGGCAATGGCAGTGTCGGTGGCACCAAGGTCGGTAGCGATACGGCAGCGGTTTTGTCGTCGGCCGACGCACACAACGCGCTCGGCTCCCAGCAAACGGGCATACACGACAAGGGAGAGACCCGCAATTCCCGTGCCGCTCACGCCGACGACGCGTCCAACCATCCCACCAGCCTCAGCCGCAATACTCCAAGTCTCGGACAAGCTTATGGCCAGCGCGATGTCCTCCGGAGAACGCTCCGGCTCAAACGCGATATGAGGAAAGTGGTCTGACACGGCGTCCCCAGGGTGGTCCTCACGCCAGGACTTCACGTCTCTAACCACGCCGCGTTGGGCGAAGCCACCCCAGTACATCCGTACCGGCGGGTCGTCCCAGGAGTAGGCGCTGCAGCGAGTAACCAGTTGCCCAGGCTCGAGGTAACGGACCCGGGCACCAACCGAAGTAACTCGGCCTACGCTCTCGTGGCCGAGGATACTCGGGTACGCCACCCCGGCCGCGAAAGTTCCTTCCCGCAACATGCGGTCAGTGCTGTTGCATACTCCACAGACGACCATCTCGACCTGCGCGTCGTAGTCGCCTGCCTTTGGCTCCTCGAGATCGCAAATTTCACTCGATCCAGGCGCTTTCATCAATAGAGCCTTCATGCTCTCTTTCTCTCCTCCCCCACGGTCAGATCAGTCGCTGGCCTGTCACTTGGCACCCCAGGTCGGCGGCGGCCTCAGGGCCCCGGTCAATGGTACGAGACCAACTCCTACTACGATTATTCTGGGGCACGGGTGCCCATGCCCGTCATGGAACGCGCTCAAATACAATAATGGCGTGGCCGTCGATGACATTCACCGTGGTCGTTGCGTAGCCATCGCGATATGACACTCCAGGGCCTGGCCGGACGGCTGTTGGTGAACCGCGCTCGGACGTTTGTCCAACCGGAGCGAAACTTCCACGTCAAAGACGGGGAAGGGGTCGAGCACGAGGTCGATATCGGCACCCAGCCTGCTCGGCACATAGCTCAGTACGTGCACCGCCACGTGCTGGCTCGTCTGGAGCACGGAAGTCTCCAGATGGACGGGGCCATCGCATCGCAGCAGTGGTGCCGGCAGAAGCTGGTCGATACACGCCTTCAGGACCTGCCTGTACTCGACGTCCCCGTCATTTGCTATTGCCTCGAATAAAGGCATCGCCATTATGATGGCTCGCCCATGCCTGAGCACCGCCCCGTGCCCGGAACGGCGCGCCGGGGGGGTGTAAGAGTGCCCACTGAAGTGCTCATACGTTCGCTCGAAGTACGGCTCGACCATTTCGACGAGCACTTCTGTACCCTCAAGGGCGGTCAGGAGCGAGCTCTCTCCCGCCACCCGGATGTCGACATCAAGCGGAGGCACGATCAAATCATTGTCAGCCAACCCCAGGAACGGGGTGGAAAACTCCGAGACGCGTTCCCATTGCACGCCCAGTGCCGCCAACAGTTCCTTTTCGCCGGGCCCCGGCGGCCGAGAAGCCGAGAGGACCAAGGCTCCGCCCCGCCCTACATAGGCGGCCAGACGAGCCGCAAGCTCCCGAGAAACCGGCGTTGTGCCGGGAATTACTACGAGACCGTAATCATCGAAGTGGCCGTTGAACGGCAATATGTCGAACTGCTGACGGAGTTGTTGCAAGAGGCGGACCGCCCCTATGACGCCCGGGCCGGGGTCGTCGCCGAGCTCGGGGTCGACCAGCAGCGCGATGTCGGCGAGGTGCTCTCCGCCCGCAACAAACGGCTCGCACGCCTCAATGTGTTCGTATACCGATCCGATGAGCCCGTATACCGAGGCCTTCGGGACAGCGTTGGGCGCCAACAGGTCTCCAACGCTTATCGTGAGGCCGTGCATAAGGATCTGACTGCACTCGTACTTCAACGCGGCATTGGGCTTGAGGGATGCCATATCACCCCAACTGCGATGAAAACGCCCGGTCATGCCCAGTGCGGGGAGCCCAACGGCCCGAACGAACCGCGCCACATAGGGCAGGTAGTTGTAGCCCCAACCACCGGTAGGTAAGGCCTCGACTTCGGCATGCCGAAGGAACCTCTGCTCTGCCCACAAGCCGGCCTTGGGTCGTGCATTGAACCAAACGCCCGTTTGGGACTCTTTCACCAAAGCGGGCTCTATCAGGTTTGAGAACCGCTCCATATAGCCGTGAGCGACCGAGCGAGCGTACTTCTCGCGGTCCTCGGGCGAGGTGGGGTCGAGCTCAGCTCGTCGCATACCTTCGATTGCCCATCTAGAGGCGCTCACCTGGTCATAACAAATATCCAGGAATATTCCGTCAACGGGACCAAAACGATCGAGCACTTCCTCGATCTGTTGTGCCACATAGTCCTGGTAGGGGCTCGACATATCCATCACTTGCCAGGCCGCTTGATAGGCATCCACCAACGGGCGGCGGACCTGCTTTAGTTCCGGGGTCAGTGCCAGCCATTCCGGGTGATGGTTTGCGGCGTATTCGTCCCAGAGGACGCTCAGGTAGATGGGCGCTCTTATGCTGGCGCCATGTAAGGCCTCAACTTGGAGGCCAAGGAGATTCAGCCCCGCGGCCAAGCCGGGGTGACGTTCCGGGCGATCAGTGTCGTAATAGAGTTGGCCATGGTGACATTTGGCAAACAATGTGACACTGTCAACGTGAGCCTGCCGGAAAGTGCGTGCGAAGGCATCACCGTCGAAATCAGCCCCCACGTTAGGAATATCCGGGCCGGTGTGGAAGTCCAGGTGAATCGACCTTCGAGGGAAGCGGGTACGCCAGTCGTCGTCCGCCGACTCCGCTATACTTTTATCAGGTACCCGGTCCATTTTTCCCGACCCCTTGTTCCTCGTAACCGTCCGTGGACCCCTCGGTGCAGAGACCAGCAATCAGGCGTTGGCTCACTTTTGTGGCCCGTTTACGGGCAGTGGTACGTCTACGTGTTGGTAACCGGTTACCAGTATGCAAGACTGAGCGGTGGCTGTCAAGGTCGAGCGGAAGCTCATAGCAGCTCCTTCCGTACGATGCGAACGGCAGGTCCCTTATTTTCCCTTCATTTCGGCTTCAGGACAACAACGGCTGTCCGTGGGCGTGGAGCTGGATATGGTGCCGGCAAACTTGCTGGCTTGGATCAGTGGGAGGATCGAGGGGAGAGACGGCGCCGGGGGGATATGGACACCGCTAACGAAATGGAGGTGCCCCGCTAACGCCCGATCCGCCTCGGGGTTAATCGTATCAGGATGGTCAATTTCGACAAACCGCGACGCTGGCTGTAACGGGAAGATCCGGTGCCCCGGTATGGGTCTCACTGTCCAGGGAGACGCACCAGCACCTGAACTTGGGGAAAGTGGCTGGTCAAAAGTCCGCCGGCCGGCTGGACCGCCATCATCCCCGTAGCCATTCTCAGTCGGTCGTCGGGGCCTCAAGGCGGCCGACCTGCCGGTTCAGGTAGCGCTGGTGCTCAAGGTTCGTGGCCAATCGGGCTGCGGCTCGGTACGCGTCAAGCGCTCCCGCAGTGTCGCCGGCTTTTTCGAGGAGGTGTCCGCGGACTGCGTGGAAGCGGCGGTCGGTGTTGACACGGGCATCAGCGCCGAGCCGCTCGAGCAGTTCGAGGCCCGCTCGGGGCCCCGAGACCATGCTCACGGCGACGGCGTGGTTCAGCGCCACGACCGGGTTGTCCTCCAGGTGGAGCAGGACGCCGTAAAGGGCTGCGATCTGAGGCCAGTCCGTCGCCTCGGCGCTCTCCGCCTCGTCGTGGAGGGCGGCGATCGCGGCCTGAACCTGGAAAGGGCCAGTCGGCCCACGAGGGAGGGCCGCAGTGACCAGGGCGGTCCCCTCCTCGATGGCTGCCCGGTCCCAGAGGGCCCGGTCCTGTTCGGCCATGGGGACGAGCGACCCGTCGGGCGCGGTGCGGGCCCGGTGGCGGGCGTGGGTGAGCAGCATCAGCGCGAGCAGGCCGGCTACCTGACTGTCGTCGGGCAGCGCCTCGTGGAGCGCTCGGGTGAGGCGGATGGCTTCGGCCGCCAGATCTGTTCGCACCAAGGTCGCGCCTCCGGTACTTGCATAGCTCTCGTTGAAGATGAGGTAGAGCACTGTCAGGACGGCTCGCAACCGGCTCGCCAGTTGGTCCGGCGCCGGGAGAGCGAAGGGGACGGCGCTCTCCCTGATCGACTGCTTCGCCCGGGTGATCCGACGGGTGACTGTCTGCTCGGAGGTGAGCAGGCCACGGGCAATCTCCGCGGCGCTCAACCCCCCGACGGCCCGCAGCGTAAGGGCGACCTGCGAAACGGGCGACAGTGACGGGTGGGAGCACATGAACAGCAACACGAGCGTGTCGTCGCCGTCAGCAGGTGGGCGCCCGTCGACTGGCAACGGACTACCAATCGACCCCCACTCGGCGACCGTTGCCTCTCGGCGCCGGCGCGCCTGCTCGGAGCGGACGAGGTCTGTGAGCCGGCGCGACGCCACAGTAATGAGCCAACCTTTGGGGTTCTCGGGCAGGCCGTCTCGCGGCCACTGCAGGGCGGCCGCAGTCAGCGCCTCCTGGGTCGCGTCCTCGGCCAGGTCGAAGTGGCCATGGCGGCGGGCGACCGCGCCGAGGACCTGAGGCGCCAGCCGGCGCAACAGGTTCTCGATCTCGCCCGTGGTCACGAGCAACCGGCCTTCCCGCTCAGCCCTCGAAGTCTGGCTGCTGCTCGTCGACCGGCCTCACGTCGGCATAGGCGCGTGCACGCATGTGCTCTGGGCCGGGGCACTTGGCGAAACGCGAGGCGATCTCGGTCGCCCGGTCGAAACTGGCGCACTCGACGACCCAGTAGCCTGCAAGCACCTCTTCTGCTTCCGCGTAAGGGCCGTCGGTGACCACGGCGGCCCCCTCATTGAAACGAACCCGTCGAGTATGCAGCGGGGCGCTCAACCCCCGCGTTTCGACCAGCTCGCCCGAGTCCACCAGGTCCTGGTTGAACGCGTGCATGAAGACCCCCAGCGCGGCCCAGTCCTCCTGGGACCAAGCAGA
>DATJST010000485.1:0-2864 GCA_035503975.1 Acidimicrobiales bacterium
ATGGGGCCCGGATCCGGTTCCGCGCCACCGATGCCGGCGCGCATTGGTCGGTGCTCCTGCAGCCCGACGGTTTCACCGTCAGCAGTCCGGGCGACGACAGCCCGCACGCCCACAATGCGGCGACGCTCACCGGGCCGGCCGTCACGCTCCTGCTCGTGCTCTGCAGGCGGCTACCCCTGCCCGGTAGCGGCCTCGAACAGGCGGGCGACCCCGCGTTGGTAGATTTCTGGCTGGCCAACTCGGCACTTGAGTAGCCACGCACCGCTGCCCCGGGCCGGTGGACCAGTGGCGCGCCGCCTGAGCCGTACCTCGCAGCGCGCATGCCAACAGCGCGATCTGGCGCGCCAGCATTCATTGTTTGTAAAGCCGAAGCGGGAGCGGTCCGACGCTTTGAACATGAGGCGTAGGCGGGTGCGATTGATGGCCGGGTTGGTTTCGGGCGCGATGGCCGCGCTCTTTGCAGTTGTTGCCAATGGGCCGGCCGTCCCGAGGGGTCTGGTCCAAGCGGCGTCGGCCGCGCCGGCAGCTCGGCTGGTGGCCAGCTTTATCGACACCGACGACTGGGGCACTGGCTACGTCGGTGAGTACCAGCTGACCAACATCGGCGCAGCGACAAGCCGGGGCTGGCAGCTCACGTTCTCGCTGCCGGCGGGCAGCACCTTGGTGAGCTCCTGGGACGGCGAGGCGAGCACGAGCGGGAGCCAAGTAACGGTGACGAACGCGTCATGGGACGCTGACCTGGCCCCGGGCGCCTCCACCGACTTCGGTTTTCAGGTCAGCTACTCCTCGGGCAACGGGCAGCCCGTTCAGTGCGCGGTAGACGGCTCCCCTTGTGCCGCCTCGGGGACTGCGACCACGACCGCCGCCACGACCACGACGACCACGACCGCCGCCACGACCACGACCGCCGCCACGACCACGACCGCCACGACCACGACCGCTGCTCGGGGCGACCTCACCGCCACATTCCAAGCTGGCTCGAGCTGGGACGGGGGCTATAGCGCTGCTTACGAGATTGTCAACGGGAGCACGGTCGCGACTGCTGGCTGGGAACTGCGTTTCGTACTGCCGGCTGGCAGCGCGCTGGTGAACTGGTGGAACGGTACGGCTACGACTTCGGGCCAGGTCGTCACCGTGGCACCGGCCAGTTACAACGCCAACTTGGCACCCGGAGGCAGCGTTGACTTCGGCTTCCAGGTCGCCTACACCGGCGCCTACGCCACCCCGTCGTCGTGCACGATCGACGGCGCCCCGTGCCAGGCGGGCGCCCCGGGCACACCACCCGCACCCACCTCCAGCACTGCGCCAACAACCGCGACGACGGCCGCGACCTCTGTGCCCACGACGAGCACGACAGCGGGACCTGTGCCGCCGGCAGGGCCAACTGAGTTCGCCCCTTACGTCGACATGACCCTGCAGCAGGAGAACCTGGCTGCCATCTCTTCCGCCAGCGGTATAAAGTCCTTCAGCCTCGCCTTCGTGGTTGCTGAAGGGGGCTGCACCCCTTCATGGGGTGGCGTCATACCGGTAGGTGGCAGTGGCGATTATGTGAGCGCGGCGATCGCCGCGCTGCGCCAGGGGGGCGGCAACGTGATCATCTCGTTCGGCGGCGAGGCGGGCACCGAGCTCGCCGACGCCTGCTCGTCTGCGAGCGCCCTGGAGGCCGCCTACCAGCACGTCGTGGACACGTACGGGGTCTACAACCTCGATTTCGACATCGAAGGGGCCGCGGTCGGCGAGACGGCATCAGTCAACATGCGCTCAGCCGCGCTCGCCCTGTTACAGCAGGACGAAGCCGCGCTTGGCCACCGTGTCGAGGTGTCGCTCACATTGCCGGTCCTGCCCACTGGCTTCCCGAGCGCGGAGATGTCCGTGGTCAGCTCGGCGCTCGAGGCGGGTGTCCGGTTGTCTGTTGTGAACCCGATGACGATGGACTATGGCAACGCCGTGAGCGACCCGACCGAGATGGGCAGCTACGCCATAGAGGCGGCCCAAGCGGTCGAGCAGCAGCTGGCTCCCCTCTTTCCCGGCGACAGTGCCGCTCAGCTCTGGGCGATGATCGGGATCACACCTCTGATCGGTCAGAACGACATTGCGGGCGAGGTCTTCAGCCTTGCCGACGCCGAGCAAGTTGCCGCCTTCGCCGCCCAACAGGGCGTCGGTCGGCTGGCCATGTGGTCGGTAACGCGTGACCAGCAGTGCTCGCAAGGAGTTATCGACTACGACAGCCCGACCTGCAGTGGCGTGCTGCAAGGCGATTGGGCGTTCTCTCACATCTTTGAGGCCGGTTGACCTCGCGGCGGCTCGCCGTGGCGGGGCGCGGGGACCAGTGCGGGCGCCCCCTCGGTGGTCACGCCGCGTTGTAGAAGTTCTTCACCCACCGGTGGCGGCGCAACACGTCGAGCTCTGCGGGGGACAGGGGCCCGAGCTCGGCCGCGTGGACGTTGGCATCGACGTTGCGCACTGACCGCATCCCTGGAATGACCGTGGACACCTCGGGAGCCGAAAGGCAAAACCGCAGGGCGATCTCGGGGAGATGCTCGACGGGCACCGCGAGATCGGCTGTTATGGCTCGTACGTGCTCTTGCACCTGTTCCTTGCGGTCCCCGCCGAAGTAGCGGTTCCGCCAGTCGCCGGTTGGGAAGGTCGTCTCGGGAGTTATCTTGCCCGTAAGCGCGCCCTCGTCCAGGGGGACACGCACTATGACCCCGACGCCGTTGGCGCCCGCCGCGGCGAACAGCTCGTCCTGCGGGCTCTGGTCGAAGATGTTGTAAATGACTTGGACACTGTCGACCAGGCCGGACTGGACAAGCCTTATGGCGTTGTATGGCTGGTGGTAGTTTATCGAAACGCCAAAATGGCGG
>DATJST010000486.1:0-10748 GCA_035503975.1 Acidimicrobiales bacterium
CCCTAGTGGCGGCGCTGGTTGTCGTCGCAGTGTCCCTGGCCGCCTGCGGAGGGTCGCCCTCGAAGGGGGTCGCGAGCGTCGGCTCGACGACGACAACGAGCCCCGGCTCGGCGGCCCAGGTCCCTGTCGCCGGGGCGGTCAGGTTCGCCAGCTGCATGCGTTCGCACGGGGTAACCAATTACCCCGACCCGAGCGGCAGCGGACGCCCGCAATCACTCAAACAGATCAACCCGAGCTCGCCAACGTTCCTGAGAGCGTACGAGGCCTGCCAGAAGTACGCGCCGCTCGGCGAGGGCGGCGGTCCCCCCCCGCCCTCCGCCGCCCAACTGCGCTTCGCGCTCGCGTTCGCTCATTGCGTGCGCGCACACGGGTTCGCGCAGTTCCCGGACCCGCTGACGAGCTACCCTGACCAAGCGGAGTTCACGCTGGGCCAAGGGATGTACTTCCTCATCAACGGCACGTACCAGGTGCAGTCACCAGCGTTCGTCCATGCCGCCAAGACCTGCGGGGTGCAGCTCCCCACGGGCCCGCCGTAGCCGCGCCGGCCAACCTACAGGAGGCGTGCTAGGACGCGCGGGCCCAGTGGCTCTGATTCGTTCTTGACGTGCTGGTGACTCTACCGCGGTGCATGACGTCGCGCTCCTGGCCCGCCGCCTGACAGGCTTGGCAACCTCGGGCTTGGCCCCTTTCGACGCCCTTCTCATGGTGCGCAGCAATGGCGGGTATGGGCTCGCTCGAAGCTGGATCACCGGTCCGGCACACGGCGGGCCTAGGCGAACTGAGTAGGCCAAAGGCATAGGGCATGCCGTGTTTATCGCCATGCACCTCGAGCAGGTATAGCCGCGTCGCTCCTTGACAGTCGTTGTACCATAACCGCTAAATGTACGGCAAAGCACATTCTCGTAGTCGCGCTGCGGCAGGCGATATGGCTTCACCGCGACCGATGCCCCAGTCCCGCCCGCGGAACCTGCTCCTCGTCCCGCTCGTTTCTCTGTTAGCACTGGCGCTGTGCGCAGTGGTCATCCCTCCCAGCCCAGCGTTTGCTGCAGTGACCGGACAGCCCTTTATATGTGAGGGCTGCACTGCGTCCTATAGCGGTACCTTCACCTACGTCTTCGACGCCCGGGCATCTGGGGGTGGCCTTGGTTCCGAGGTCCTCACTTGGACCGAGACGCTGCGGGCCCTTAGCGGTGGCCAGGTCGAGTGGGCGCTCACGTCCCTCGGGGGAGGGGTCTCGGTGACCGACCTCCCTTCGCAGGGCTTGCCAGGACAGTTCACTCATTGCTCCGACAAGTGGAGGATCGAGTCTGCTTTGTTCCCCGTGATTGATGGCCCGGAAACTCGTGACATCACCGTACCCGGCGGTGGGACCAACATCGACCCCGCGCAACAGGACGGGTACTTCATCGGGTACAACCCACCCGGTGCTTACGTGATCCTCGGCTCCTGTGGGCCTCGCCCGTCTGTCGGGCCGCAGGAAGGGTTCAAGCCCGGCCCACCGGGCTGCAACTACTATTCCGTCGGCCAGTTCGCTGCGTTCTTCCCAAAGGGAGAGGGAGGGTCGGTCACCGACCACTGCTCTGTTAGCACCTCAACCAAGTTCATGAGCGGGACGGACACGGACACCACGACCGTGAACGATAGGTTTACGTTTGGCTGCCAGCTGCCCGAAGAGCCTACATCGGTCGGGGCGGCGTCCAGCCGCGAGGGCAACCTCGTTAGCTTGTTCCGGTGCCAGCCTCGCTGTCCGCTGAAGGAGACGGTGAGGATGACTCAATCACCTTCCCGGCAGCTCGCGCTCCTCGACAATATGCATTTTCAGGCGTTTGTCTCACCGCTATGGAGCCCCGGGTGCGATGAGTTCTATTGGCAGGCTAAACGCCAAACGGGAAATAGTTGGACGACATTGGGTCGCACGAATAGCCCGGGGTTTTCATATAAGTGGAAGGTGGCGGGTTACCTCGAGGCACGCGTGGTGGACAAGTACCGGTACGGGACTGCCTATTCAAACAATGGTCCCGGTAATTACTTCGAGGTGCAGTTCCCCGACAGGCATGTCATCGCAACTGACGCTGCGGTGCTCGCTCTTGCGAAAAAGGCATGGAGCGCAGAGCTTAAGGTGTCATCGAACGGGAAGACCGTCCAGGAGCTCGGTTTTTGGGTGGTGCTTGACACCTGTAATGCGCAATACGGCCAGGAGCCCCAGGGCGCATATTTGGGCCACCACCCTGTCCCAGCATTTGACCCGAAGGACGCAACGATCAATCTCGGGGCCCTACCTCCTGACGACCCGAAGGACCCCCCTGTAGACGGGTGCGCAAAGTATGCCGTCGCGAGCTTCCATACCCATGTCCCCCTCACGTGGGCCTTTAGCAAGAAGGTCTGGCCGGTCGGCCCCAGTCAGGCCGACATTGACGCTGATAAGAACCAGCGCGTGGCGGGGTTGGTGTACGACTACCTCCCATTCCCCAACCCTGCCGTGGACCAGGTCCCCGCCGGTTACGGGATCAACCGGCCCGCCATGCTGTGGGAGGACAAAGACGGGCCCGACCGCCGGCAGACGCCGGTATAGGCACATACGATGCTTATGCAGCGAACAGGACCGGGGTCAAGCGTCCCTGGGAACCAAAACAGGGCTTCGGCGTGCTCGCCGCCGCCTACGCCCGTGCCCGGACGTGAGAGCGGGCGAGCCACGGGCTGTTGTCGCCCGGACGAGGACCGCGGCCAGACGCTGCCCACTCGGCGGAAGACGCCGATAACCGAGCTCGTAGACCTACCCGCACGGCTCAGTAGGCGACGCCGCTCGGAGCCGATTGGAGCTGGACGACCCACCACACCTTCGCTAAGCCCTGGCCTTTTACGGTACCCGGCCTGTCCTTGATGAAAGTGTACAGGGGCTGTCCGTACCGTTCATGTGACATACCTCCTGAGGCTCGAGGCGCGACCCGTCGTGCTCACGCTAATGCGGTGATCGTGTTCGGAACGGGCACAGCGCCTTGGCTCCAGACACGGTGCCACGTCTGCGCCGGCTTACTTACCGGGCCGTACATGGCAAAATAACCGACCAGGTTGTCGTCGACGTTCGCGCGATCCTCGGCATCGCGGGCGGCGAAGTTCTCGAACGTGAGGCCCAAGGTCAACGACATAACCACCCGAAGCGGGAAGCCACGGCGGGCGGGTCGTGTCATCTTCATCGTGCCGCCGACGACGGTTCTTCACCGGCAGCGCCGTAGAGGATCTGCTCAACGAGCGGACGCACGGCCAGCGCGGGATGCGAGCCGGGGCGAAGGGCTCCGACCACGAGGACCCCATCGATTAGCACGACGATCTGTTCGGCTCCGGCTGAAGGATCTGAGTGACCAAGGTCGGCCAACTCCTTCTCGAAGAGGGCATGGAGACGCTCGGTGTAGGTGCGGGTGACCTGGTGCGCCGGATGGTCCGGATCGGTGAGACACAGCTCAGCCGAGACGTACCGACAGCCTCGGAACGCCCGGGCCGACGTCGTCTCGTCGAGTTGGTCGAAGACGGCCAGCACCCGTTGTCGAGGGTCGCTGCCAGCCGAGTCGAGCGCGGCCCGGTAGCGCTCCTCGTCTTTGTGAGCGGATTCGCGCAGGGACGCGGCGATGAGCTCGTCCTTTCCCCCGAAGTGCTGGTAGAGGGAACGGCGGGCAACCGAGGCGTCTTCAAGGATGGCGTCTACGCCGACACCCACCCCCTCGATGGCGGTCAGCCGTTGCGCGGACGCCAGCAGGCGTTCCCGGGGCCCAGGGCTGGCAACGGTGCTCATGGGGCCCCATTGTACCGTCGCCCTTGACAGTAGATCGACCATACGGTCTATAATAGAACGATCAGTCGATCTACTTATGGAGGAGCCGTGGACGTGCTGGCTGGCAAGGTTGCAGTGATCTCAGGCGGTACGAGCGGCATCGGCGCTCGGACCGCCGCCCTTTTTGTAGCAGAAGGGGCGGCTGTCGTGATCGGGGGGCGCCGCGAGCTGGAAGGTAAGGAACTGGCAGGCTCACTCGGCTCTCGCGCTCGCTTCATCCAAATGGACGTAGCCATCGAGCCTGACGTCGAGCGTCTCATCGGCCAAACGGTCGAGGAATTTGGCCGGCTCGACATCCTGGTCAACAACGCAGGCATGGGTGGCCAACCTCAAGGCGGCTGGGGCGCCATCGACATCGAGCGGTTCTGGACCGTCTTGGCCGTTCACGTAGGCGGGGTGGTGGCGGGCATCAAGCACGCCGCGCCGGTCATGACCCGTCAGGGATCGGGGAGCATCATAAACACAGCCAGCGTCGGCGGGCTCGTAGCGGGGTGGACGGGAGCGGACTACTCAGCTGCCAAGGCAGCCGTGATCCAGCTGACCCGATGCGCGGCGATCGAGTTGGGCCAATACGGGATCCGGGTCAACAGCGTCTCACCCGGCCCGGTACCAACCGGGATATTCGGCAAGGCGGCCGGCATGGGACCGGCGACGGCCGACCGGACAGCCTCGCACCTCGCTCCGGCATTCGAAGAATTGCTGAGCAGCCATCAATCGATCAGTCGAGCTGGAACGCCCGAGGACGTTGCCCAGGCGTTGCTCTGGTTGGCCAGCGATGCTTCGTCCTTTGTCACCGGTCAGGACATCGCCGTCGACGGCGGCATCACTGCCGGGCGCCCGATCCGGGTCTCGGTCGAGGAGCGCAAGAGACTTGGTGCCGCATTCGCCTCGTTGACATGAGAGAACATGGCTGCACGGGCGCGGGTATCTCCGAGGTGAGCAAGCAATGTCTCGAGCCGAAATGGTCTGTTTGTTGGGGCTCGTGGTTATCCTCTGCCGGCTCGTCGGAGCATTTAGCCGGAGGCTCCCAAACGAGCCATACTGACTAACAGGAAGGGCCAGCAATGACCGAGATGGACCTGGCTTTCGTTGAGCGCTACGTGGCCCTATGGAACGAGCCCGATGCTGAAGTCCGACGAAGGACAATCGAAGACCTCTGGGCACCCGACGGCGCCAACTACACCCAGTCGATGCAAGCCGTGGGGTACGACGCCCTTGATCGCCGGGTCACCTCCGCCTACAACGACTACGTGGGATCTGGAAAGTACTTCTTCCGCTCCCACAGTCCTGCGGTCGGCCACCACGGCGCCGTCAAGGTCACTTGGGAGATGGTGACGGTCCCAGAGGAAGAGGTCGCATCCATCGGAATCGAGTTCCTGGTACTTGACGAGCAGGGTCGGATAACTTCAGACCACCAGTTCATTGTCCAGTAGCTCTCTATGGCAGGGCCCTGTATACCGACTTTGCCCAACGCGTTAGAGCCCCGCTGTTTGCTCTGTGCCGTGAGTCGTCGTCAGCGGGGCCTTATCCGTCATTAGGGCGCCACGCCGGGCTGTCTGCGACCGAAATCCTAAGCGTCCATAATGGCAATTAGTTCTGTGTACCCCGGTCACGCGCGGTCCCGCCCCGAGCTTCCTGCGACTCGCTCCACCCACGTGGCGATCGTGGCAACCACCTTGGCGTCGACGTGGCCTGGTTTGTCGTACTCGAGGGGCGTCGGCCGCCCTGTTCCGTCGAGGAACAGGTGGTCGGCGTAAGCGAACTGGACGACTGTTACGCCTTTTCGGCCCTTGAGCCCTCGGAGCCAGACGTCGAGGTCGTTGGCCACGGTTACCTGGTAGTCGCGGTCCCCTTGGAGCAAGAGCAGCGGTTGGGGGATGGACCTTGCCGTGGCCACCTCGTTGTAGCGGAGCTCGCTCAGGTAGTAGGCGGGGCCCACACCTCCGAAGAGCACGGTGCTGGGGCTGTCCTTTTCGAGCGCGGCGACGCTGCCTATCTGGGCGGCTATCTGAGTGACCTCGGGCAGCTCAGCTTTGGCCTGGGCCCCTACCGCGCCTGGCAGGGTGGCCAGGTAGCGCTCTTGGCGCAAGACAGCTTGCCCCAGGCTCTCAGCGCCGGCGGCCAGCAAGATCACCCCGGCCACCTCAGGCGCGTCCTTGGCGATGAGCGGGGCGTAAGTGCCGCCCTGGGAGTGGCCCAGGACGAAGATCAGGTGAGGGTTTATGGCCGGCTCGTGCTTGAGGAGGCCGATGGCGGCCAGAGCGTCGGGGACGTACTCCTGGGTTGGTGTGAAGGTCCTCGGGTTGATGCTCTTTGGGTAGTCCAGGGTGCGCTTGTCGTAGCGCAGGCTGGCGATGCCACGCTCAGCGAGCCCGAGGGCTATGTCCAAGAAGGGGTGGTTCGGCCCGATGTCCTCGTCCTGGTCGTTCGGCCCCGAGCCGGAGACGAGCACGACCGCGGGGAAGGGCCCTTGGCCACTGGGGAGGGTGAGCGTCGCTTTGAGCTGGGGCGAGCCGACCCCGACGGGGACTTGCCTGGTGCCCGGGACGCTTGGTGGTACCGAGGTCGTGGTCGGGGCCGGTGAGCCGAGCGGTCCCAAGTGCAGCCCGCTGATGAGGCCGTGGACGTCGACGGCCAGGTTGACCAGGACCTTGCTCGTGCCGTTCACGGTGACGACAAAGGCAATGGCCCTGGCCGTGCTCGAGGTGACCGAGACGAGCGAAAGGCTCTTTATGTCCACAAAAGCGTCGTTGAGCGACGCCGCCGCAGGTGCTGGCAGGGCGGCGAGAAAGGCCCGGTCGAAATGCGCCACTATCTGTGATGTGGGGATGGGGTGGTGGAGGACGGCGTCGAAGAACCAGCTCGCCTGCCGACCGGCCGGGGTGCTTGGGAAACCGATGGCGGCACTTGAACGCGCGGCCAGCAGCAGAGGTTGAGCTTCGGGGCTGATGGTGCCAGGAACGGTGCAGCACACGACAAGGAAGGGCACCAAGAGCCACGCTCGGCGATGCCGCCCGGCCGCCTGACCGGTCACACCTGGCCCGGCCCGCTCCTTGGCGGGGAGCCCTGCCCGCGGTACCTTTGCTTGCCCCGCCCGCCCAATGACGGACCGCTTACGTGCCCACATAAGGTCCTCCAAGGTCATGGCTGTGACGACCACGAGTTCGGTGTATACCCGGAAAAGACGCTCGGGCGTTCACAATGTCTCCTGAGTGAGGACGAAGAGGCCGGCCACCTGCCCGTCGCCGTCGAACGCGAAACGGGCCTTATACCTGCCCTTGGGCGAGGAAAGCGGTGAGTCGACGACGGTGTAGCCGATGCCTAGGCTCACCTGCGGTTCGCCCATCTCGAGGTCGTCACCGAGCGCGCCGCTCAGTTGCGAGCGAACAGTCTTTAGCAGCGCTCGGACGCAGCTCTGGCATCGCGGTCCTTTCTGGTCTCGTTAGATCATTCCCATCTGGAGGAATAGTATCATATACGTGAATGAAGCTGCTACGTTGGGTGCGTGGCCAGCGCCGATCTCTTGCTCCACCCGGTGCGCCTCCGCATCGTGAAGGCGTTCCTCGGGGACCGGGCGCTCACCACCGCCCAACTCGCCAGCGAGCTGAGCGACGTGCCGCTCGGGAGCCTCTACCGCCACATGGCCCTGCTTGCCAACGCCGGCGTGCTCCAGGTCGTGGCCGAGCGGCGAGCCCGTGGCGCTGTAGAGCGCACCTACTTGATGCGCGCTGTGGCCGCCCAGGTGCACCCCGACGAGGTTGCGGCGATGAGCCGGGAGGAGCACACCCAGGCCTTCGTTGCCTTCGTCGCCGGCCTGCTCGGCGACTTCGACCGCTACGTCGGCTCGGTGGCCTTCGACCCGATCGCCGATATGGCCGCCTACCGGCTGGCGGCGATGTGGCTCACTGACGCCGAGTACGCCCAGTTCCTCCGTGACCTCGTGGCGGTCGCGCAGGGCCGGCTGGCCAACGGACCGGGCCCGGGACGACGACGACGCCTCTTCTACCAGGTGCTCCTTCCCGCACCCGAGGCTGCCGGCACCCCTTCGGAACCGGAGTAGCGGTCTTCCATCGGCAGGTCCGCGAGGTCGACCGTCGCGGCCTCATCGTGGCGGGTCAGCGGGCGAAGGCCGCAGCCGTGAGGTTGGAGCCGCCGGTGCACTCCAGGACGGTACCGGTGACGAAGGTGGCGCTCGCCAAGAAAAGGATCGCTTCGGCCGCGTCATCCGGCTTGCCGACCCTGCGCGCCGGGCTAACGGCCATGTACGCGCGGCCCCCCGGCTGGCCGGCGACGAGCGCGCTCGGCAACCCAGATTTGGGGCGGCATTGTCTCGTTGTCGGTTGGCTCGATCCTGACGACAGATATTCCACCTGGACCATAATTCGCTTGCCGTCCGCCAGCGTTGCCGCCACCATGGTCCCCGTGGAGCTGAGGATCCCACGGGCCCGCCGGTCATCGACCTTCTGGGCCCTTGAGGCAGTCGAGGTCCCTGGCCACCGGCGACCTGTTCTCATGACGGACGCACGCCTTCTCGCTGATAGTCGAGGCGCCTCGGGTAAGGCGAACCCCGAGAACCGATAGGAGCGGCAGTTGACTCGCGCACAACCAGCTCCGTAGCGCACCGTTCGGTGCGTGGCAATGGCGTGCCATCCGTTATCAAGTCGATCGCCAGGGATGCCGCCCGAAGTCCCATCTCGAACATCGGTTGACGCACAGTAGTGAGGGGTGGAGCCAGATGCCTGGCATATGTATCGTCGAAGCCCACCAGCGAGATGTCACGAGGCACCCTGACCTCTTGCTCGTAAAGGGTTTGGAGCGCTCCAGCCGCAAGCAGATCCGACGCCGTGAAGACGGCCGTGAGTTCGCAGGACTGCTTCAGGAGTTGGGCCATGTAACGTGCTCCGGTTTCCACGCTGCCCCAACCTCCGCGCTCTCGAGGATAGGCGCCGAGGACTATATAGTCCTCGTTCAGCGCTAACCCCGCTCCGCTCAGCGAGTCGCGGTAGGCATCAAAACGTTCGGCGACAATACGGTCCACCTGAGCGTCGCCCGAGGCGCTCAGGAAGGTATAGGGTTCCCCAATGTAACCTATGCGCTCATGGCCAAGCTCGAGCAGGTAAGCCATAGCCCGCGTTGCACCTTGGTAGTTATCGGCTACCACCGACCCCGAACTTTCGCAAAGCTGACGGCCTATTTCGACCACCGAGATACCGGCGTCTAGCGCCGCTTGCACGCTATCGCGCTGGAGTGCGGCGGTAAAAATGATGGCGTCAACACGTTGGGTAAGAAAGGTCTCGACGCCGTCCCTCTCCCGCGACGCTTCTCCCCGCGCGTTGAAGATGAGCACTTTAAAGCCCTGCTCGACGGCGGCGTTCTCCGCCCCCATGGCGACCTCGGCGAAAAACGGGTTCGGCATGATGCCATGAAGGACAAGGCCCATCGTGATGGTTCGCTTCCGCCGGAGACCTTGGGCTACCGCGTTGAGCCGGTAGCCGGTATCACGTATTGCCTTATCAACTCGTCTCTTTGTGGATGGCGAGACATAACCGTTTTGGTGGAGCACTCGCCCGACGGTGGCGATGGATACCCCCGCGCGGCTGGCGACGTCCTTCAAAGTCACTTCGGGCATGCCGTCTCCTGGGGGAGCTCGCTCTTTCGCGGCGGCGCAGGTTTCATAAAAGCGCTCCTCAGCCGGGAAGCGGTAGCCGATATCGCGCCTTTTGCGTCGTCTACCGCGGCCAACAGGTTATAGAACCCGTGTACTTGACCCTGATAGGTAAGCATTTGGACGGGGACCCCGTCCGCACCCAGACGGCGGTGGTACTCCTCTGTGTCAACGCGCAGTATGTCGTGCTCGGCGGCGATCAGGAGCGCAGGTGGCGAGCCTCGGAGAGACCTTGCTCGCAGCGGCGCAGCATCGGGCTTCAGCCTGTCCGCTGGCGATGGGACGTAGCTGTCCCAGATGTACTGCAAGCTCCTCCGGGACATTTGCCCAAAATCAGCTACCCCAAGAAAGTCAGCGTATTGTTCCAGGAACTCCTGGTAGCCCGGGTTGTCGAGATCGGTAGTCAACACGGGGTAGACGAGCACTTGGAGCGCGAGTGACATTCCCGCCGCCACGGACCTCAGCGCCACGGCCGCCGCCAGGTTGCCGCCCGCGCTGTCTCCCCCGACGGCGACCAGGTCGAAGTCTCGAGGCATTCGGGCAGTTACTTCCCAGGCGTCATCTATCGCCGCGGGGAAGCGGTGCTCGGGGGCGAGCCTGTAGTCGACAGACGCCACTGCGCACCCGACCAGGTTCGCGATTGCACACGCCACGGCGTCATAACAGTCAAGGTCCCCCAGCATCCACCCTCCGCCGTGAAGCCAGACGAAGACGGCATGCGGTGCCGGGTGCGGTAAGTAAAGACGCGTCCTGACGCCGCCAACCTCTACGTCGTCAATGGACCACACCCTCTCCGGCTCTCCTCCGCCGGCGACGCTCTCCTCGTGCATCTGCTTGCGCAAGGTCTCGACGCTGCGCTCCCACATTGGAGGCCCCACGTGGGCGGCTTCAACCCGGGCCTTCACTTGCGACGAAGGTGTACTCATCGCACTTATCGCCCTGCGCCCTCGAGGCAGCCGTGAAGAGCTCTCAGCAGCGAGAGGCCGCGTGGGTCTTGGGGAAGGTCACGCATCAGGTTCATCGAATAAGAAAAGCCCAACCCGCGCCCAGGCCAGCACCCGTGCAGAGAACCACCGTTGCCTCCGTGCCCGAACGCGTCCGCCACCGGCCCTAGCGGCATGTCAGGAGTCTGCAATTGGAACCCAACGCTGTAGCTGGTAGAGCGTTGCAGGATAGGGTCGAAACGGGAGACGAGCGGCCGGTTCGCCATTGCGAAGGTCTCTCGCGAGACGAGCGCGCTCAAGGAGGCGTACATCT
>DATJST010000487.1:0-3726 GCA_035503975.1 Acidimicrobiales bacterium
CCCCCGTTTCGCTGCGCTACTCGGGTGAGGAGCGGGCCTTCCCCCGCGCCAATCTGGACGCCGGCGCTTGCGCCCGGCATGGTCGCGCCAACGAGGAATGGGAGCACGACGCCATGGACATCGAGCTGATCACCGAGGGGCTGAGGTTTCCGGAGGGGCCGATCGCCATGGCCGACGGGTCTGTGATCCTGACCGAAATCGAGGGCCAGTGCCTGACGCGCGTCATGCCCGACGGCAAGAAGGAGATCGTGGCCGAGACCGGCGGCGGTCCGAACGGGGCGGCGATCGGGCCGGACGGCAAGATCTACGTCACCAACAACGGCGGCTCGTTCGAGTTCCTGAAGACCAACGGGCTCAACATCCCTGGCCCCACGCCGCCCAGCCACAAAGGCGGCTCGATACAACGGGTGGATATCAAGTCCGGCAAGGTGGAGACGGTCTACGGCCCCGACGCGTGCCCCGGCGCGCGGCTCAACGGCCCCAACGACCTGGTGTTCGATAAAACCGGCGGCATCTGGTTCACCGACCACGGCTGCGGCGACGAGGACGGGCGCAAGTGGGGCGCGATCTACTACGCCAAACCCGACGGCTCGCAGATCACGCGGGTGCGCGAGCATATGATCGCGCCCAACGGCATCGGCCTCTCTCCCGACGAGACGGTGGTCTACTGGGCCGACACCAACCTCGGCCGCCTCTGGGCCCTCGACCTCGAGGGACCCGGCAAGCCCGGCCCGCAAGCCGGCTTCCAGCCGGCCCGGGTGATCTGCAACCTGCCCGGCTACCAGCTGCTCGACAGCCTGGCGGTGGAGGCCGGCGGCAAGGTGTGCGTCGCCACCATCATCAACGGCGGCGTCACCGCCTTCGACCCCGACGGGTCCACCGAGCACTATGCGTTCCCGGACCTGATCACGACCAACATCTGCTTCGGCGGCGAGGATATGCGGACGGCGTGGGTCACCTGCTCGTCCACCGGCAAGCTCTTCAAAGCGCGCTGGCCCAGGCCGGGCCTGAAGCTGAACTTCAACGCTTAGGTCATGACGACCCTACTCCGTCACCCCGGCCGCAGCTGCGAAGCAGCGGAGAGCCGGGGCCGGACCATCCGGTTCCAAGACGAATTCCAGTTCGGTCGCTGCGCTTCCGGCCCCGGATCAGCGCTGCCGATGGCAGCTTGTCCGGGGTGACGGCTCCAGTGTGATGTATCCAATTTCAACAAGCTTCTAGGATGTCCGTCCGTACTTAGCCACATTACTCTCGAACTCCTGTTCGAGTTCTGGGTGCAGCGCGAAGACGGGGTTGAGCACGTGCGTGCTTATCTCCGCAACTGCCTTAGCGATGCCTGGCCCTAGGACCCGGTAAACATCGGGCGAGGCGTGTTCCTTCAGCAAGGGCACAAGGTCGGCCAGTTCGCGTGCTCCGCCACGCCGACACCGCGACCATCCGAGCCAACGACTCGTCCATTCCCCACTCCCATTGCGCGAAGCCAACGTTGCGCCGAGGCTTCCGCCTAGCTATCTCCCCGCCTCGCCCTCGGTTCGACGTTCCAGCCCCTCTCCCGGAGCCCCCATGGCCGCGCAGTACATTTTTCAGATGCAGGGCCTCACCAAGGCTTGGCCGGGCGGCAAGAAGCTGTTCGAGAACGTCTGGCTGAGCTTCTACCCGGACGCCAAGATCGGCGTGGTGGGCGTCAACGGCTCAGGCAAATCGACGCTCCTGAAGATCATGGCCGGCATCGACACCGAGTTCACCGGCGAGGCCAAGCCCGCCGACGGCGTCAAGATGGGCTACCTGGAACAGGAGCCGCACCTCGACGATCAACTCGACGTCTGGAGCAACGTCATCGCCTGGTGCGAGGAGAAGAAGCTCCTCGACCGCTACAATGACGTCGCGGCCAAGATGGGCGAGGAATACACCGACGAGCTGATGGAGGAGATGACCGCTCTCCAGGAAAAGATCGACGCCCAAGACCTCTGGGACATCGACAGCCGCATCGAGATGGCGATGGACGCGCTGCGCTGCCCGCCCGACGACTGGTCGGTGGACAACCTCTCCGGCGGCGAGAAGCGCCGTGTGGCGCTGGCGCGGCTGCTGCTCTCCAAGCCCGACATGCTGCTGCTGGACGAGCCCACCAACCACCTCGACGCCGAGAGCGTCGCCTGGCTGCAGCATCACCTGGAAGCCTTCCCGGGCTGCGTGATCCTGGTCACCCACGACCGCTACTTCCTCGACCAGGTGACCAAGTGGACGCTGGAGCTCGACCGCGGCCGCGGCGTCCCGTTCGAGGGCAACTACTCCGGCTGGCTGGAGCAGAAGACCAAACGGATCGTGCAGGAGCAGTCGGAGAGCGAGGCTCGGCAGCGCGCGATGACCCGCGAGCTGGAGTGGGTGCGTTCCAACGCCCGCGCCCGCCAGGCCAAGTCCAAGGCCCGCCTCGCCGCCTACGAGCGCATGGTGCAGGAGCAGGAACAGGCTCGGGGCGCCCAGACCCACGCGGTGATCCAGATCCCGCCCGGACCGCGGCTCGGCAACGTCGTGCTCGAGGTCGACGGCCTGGAGAAGGAGTATGGCGACAAGGTGCTGTTCAAGGGTTTGACGTTCCGGCTGCCGCCCAACGGCATCGTCGGCGTCATCGGGCCCAACGGCGCCGGCAAGTCGACGCTGTTCAAGCTGATCACCGGCCAGGAGACGCCCGACGCCGGCAAAGTCCGGATCGGCGAGACGGTGAAGCTCGCCTATGTCGACCAGAGCCGCGACGCGCTCGATCCCAACAAGACCGTCTGGCAGGAGATCTCGTCCGGCCTCGAGGTGCTGAAAGTGGGGAACCGCGAGATCAACACCCGCGCCTACGTCGGCTCGTTCAACTTCAAGGGCGGCGACCAGCAGAAGAAGGTCGGCCAGCTCTCCGGCGGCGAGCGCAACCGCGTGCACCTGGCCAAGACGCTCACTGAGGGCGGCAACCTGATCCTGCTCGACGAGCCGACCAACGACCTCGACATCGAGACCCTGCAGAACCTCGAAGAGGCGCTGGAGGAGTTCGCCGGCTGCGCCGTGGTGATCAGCCACGACCGCTGGTTCCTCGACCGCCTCGCCACCCACATCCTCGCCTTCGAGGGCGACAGCCACGTCGAGTGGTTCGAGGGCAACTTCGAAGCCTACGAGGAGGACAAGAAACGCCGCCTCGGCGTCGACAGCCTCATCCCCCACCGCATCAAGTTCCAGAAGTTCGGGCGGTAGCCGCGCTCTCTTCCCCCTCTGGGGCAAGCGGCCCGGAGGGCCGTAGGGGGCTACCGGCGGAGGCCCCCTCACCCGCTTCGCGGGAGCTCCCCCAGTGGGGGAGCATTGCTCACACCCCGTCGAGGTATTCGATCTCCGGACGCCCCGCCATGCACGGCCCCATCTTCGGGCCGGCGGCCTTGAAGTAGTCGGTGCCGCTATGGTGGGTCAGGGCGTCCTGGTCCTTGTAGAGTTCCAGCACCTTGTAGGTGTTGGGGTCGGCGCGGCTCTTGGTCAGCTGGTACATCAGGCAGCCAGACTCGTTGGCGCGGACCTGCGCCGAGAGATCCCTGAACACCGCTTCGAAGTCGGCCTCTTTGCCGTCCTGGACCTTCAAGGTCGCCACAATCCCAATCGTCATCGCCTCGTCCTCCCAAAGTCCGTTGGTCGCGAGCGATCTAGCGACGCGACGAGGCATCGGGCAAGCGCGCCGTCGCGGAAGGAGGCGGCCTAGCG
>DATJST010000488.1:0-4216 GCA_035503975.1 Acidimicrobiales bacterium
TGACGAGTGCACGTGACCACATGATGGACGACGGGGTGCACAGCATAGACACGCTCCGCTGGGCGTGCGGCGGCGAGGTCGTCGACGTTGAGAGTTCTTGCCGCAGGATCGGGACGCCCGACATCAACTGGCTGACGGCCACCCTGCACTTCGACAACAGCTGTGTGGGCGTGCTGGTAAACAGCTGGTGCAGTGGGCGCCGCCTGTTCCGCGTCGAACTGCACTCCCGTGGCGTGTTCGCGGACGTAGACCAAGATCGTGAGGCCAGGGTTTACGTCGAGGGCAACACCGACGGGGACCGCTACGGAGCAGCAGAGGTCGCTGGCAGCGATGAGCTGTGGGCGTACGGCGGGTTCCGGGCCAAGCACCGAGAGTTCGTAGACAGCATCATTACGGGGACCGACAGCACGTCGTCGCCGCTCCGGGACGCGGTCAAGACGATGGAGGTCGCAGAAATGGTGTTGGCTAGGTCGCTCCTTGGCCACCAAGGGTGAGGGGTGCAAACACGAGGTGCAGGCGATCGGGAGACGGCCATTGTCCTCCGATTGGTTGTGCCGATGACCTCATCGGCCAGGCCTGACGCCCTGCTACCGTTGCCGCGCCGCGCGGCCAAGCGCCCTTCGTCAGCGGCGCCCCAGGGCGCGCCTCCTCCTTGAGACGGACGCGCCTGATGGCAGGTTCCCCCCTGCGAGTGACGACGAGGCCGCCCGTTCCCAGCAAACTTCGATATTAGTGACCAATACCGAGGTCACCTGGAAACTGGAGGCAGAGATGTCCGTTAGCCCACCGAATAGCTCACGCCGGCCGCGCCGAAAGGCCGTTTTGCGGTTTCGTGCCGGCCTTGTTGCCGCGCCCATAGCGCTCATTGCCATCGGTGCACCGTTGGCTGCCGCCAACGCCTCGGTGATGCAACCAAATACCGAGCATGTCCTGCACTACTTCTCGAAGTTCGAAAGCCAGGTGTTCCTAACAGCGGCCGGGAAGCCCTTCAGCCCATCGGAAAAGAACCCACCTGTCCCGGGCGACTCTATCGACAGCACGAACCTCGATTATGTCGGCAACTACGTGCACCATGCTCCCCACTGGACGGCTTCAGATCAGGAGCTGTGCGTATTGAACAACAAAATGGACGTAGTGTGCCAGGCTCAAGTCGCCATAGGGGGTTCCATGATCCTGGCTCAAGCCAACCTGGGGCAGGTGTCGGCCAGTACATCGAAGTCGACTTTCCAGGTAACGGGGGGTACCGGCACGTTCCAAGGTGTCACGGGAACGATCGTGGCCGTCAACATTGACCCCAGCTCCCCAACGAGCAACAGCGACGCCACCATCACTCTGCAGCGGCCATGAGACGCGTCCGTCATGCCATCGGCCCTCGCCGCGGGGGCCGATGGCTGTCGCCGACCGACCCCCTAACCGAAAAGAGACATCAGCACTTATGGACATTGCAAGCACTTCAGAAGGCAGTCAGACTCTGTCTACAGCCGAGAGGGGTGCTCCGTGGCGCGTAGACAAGTGACAAGGTTGCTGACCTACCCGGTCTTCGGTCTTCGCGACGTGGGTACCGGCGACGCGGCGTTAGCGCTGAGCCTGAGCGCCTACGGCGTTGCCCTAACCGCCGGCGTGGTCAATGAGCACAACCCCCACGGGAGCATCCTCGGGTGCACTGCCGTCTTGCTCATGACGGCGCCGGTGCTGTTCGCCCGCCGTAGCCCATTGCCGGCGGCGACGGCGCTTGCCTTCGGAGCCGTCATAAACTGGTGGTTGATCGGGCACCTCGTGCGCTGCGGGGCCGCGCTACCGGCGGTGTTTTTCGTGGCTTTTGCCATCGGGCTCCGGTGCAGGCGACGTGAGGCAGTTGTCGGTACCGCGCTACTGGCGGTGAACATCGTTTGCCAAGGCTACTCAGACCCGCAGTTGGCCAGCACAAAAGGCGGCATCCTCGTCCTCATGCTGCCCATCTCGATCGGCTTCATGGTTGCCGGCTTGCAGCTGCGACAACGGAATGCAGCTCTTGCCAGCTTGCGTGCCCGGACGGAGGAATTGCGGGACCAGCGCGAGCGCAACGCGCAGCTGGCCGTGGCCGGCGACCGTGCCAGCGTCGCCGGCGAGTTCGATTCGTACCTGCACGACCAGGTCAGCCAGATCGCAGCCACGGTGAGGTTGGGACAGGAGTGGCTGGCCTCACGGCCCGATCTGGCCAAGGAAGCCTTCGTGGGCATCCAGGAGACTGGACGAGCCGCCTTGGTGCACATGCGCAACGTGGTTGGCAACCTACGAAACGACGCGCCGACGCAGCCACAGCCGCTGCTTTCCCAATTGGGCCGCCTCCTGGGCGGCATTACGAAGGCCGACGCCCGTCTAAGGGTCGAGGGTGACCCGCGCCTGCTCCCGCCGGGCGTAGAGCTGTCGGGTTACCGCATCGTCGAACAGGCGCTGCTAGCACTCGAGAACGACCCCGCCGCTCGCATCGATGTCGTCCTCGACTTCAAGGCCGACTCGTTGCAGCTGACAGTCCTTGGCCCAAGCGCACGGGGTACTGGCGCGCGTGCCGCGTTGGGGGCGGCCACGGAGCGTGCGGCACTGCATGGGGGGACACTGCGCACCGAGGCCCAAGGTGCCGTCCGTAAAACGGTGGTGCTTCTCCCTCTGGCCGCCGGCCATGTTTGAACGCGACGGCCGTCGATGGCGGTCCTTGGGCCGCTGGTCGGACCAGATAGCGGCTGCCCTCTTGACCGCAACGGCGGCGGGGATCCTCGGCGCAACCGGCCTTCTGACTTCGGCCCAAGTCCTACCCGCATCGCTCAGCCAGCTCGCCTTCTTGGCCTTGATCGGGGCCAGGAGGCGGCAGCCAATGATGGTTGGGCTGGTGGGAGGGGTGTTGTTGGCGCTGCCGACGATCATGGGCGACGCCTCCCGGATCAACAACAGTGCCGTCGCTCTACCTGGGCTCGTGGCAGTCTTCCTCGTTGCCTACAGCCTGGGCGCCAATTGTCGGTGGGCCCCATCCCTCGTCGGGCTGGCCAGCCTCATCGCCGGGGTCAACACCACGAGCAGCAGTGGCTTCAACCCCCTCTTCGAGATGGTGACGGTCGCGCCATGGTTCGAGGGCCTGGTGGTGAGCTCCCGTCGCCGCTTGGCCACTGAGCTCGAGGACCGCGCCCGCGAGCTGGAAGAGGAGCGCGACATCTTCGCCGTTGCATCGGTGCGCTACGAGCGCGCTCGCATCGCCCGTGAGCTCCACGACATCGTCGCCCACTGCATCAGCCTCATGGTTGTCCAAGCGGGAGCGGGCGAACGCCTTGTGCGATCAGACCCCGACGGCGCCACCAAAGCCTTCGCCTCCATCGCTGACGCCGCAAGCGAGGCCGACGTCGAGATCGACCGTTTGGTCGAGTTCCTTGACGCATCGGCGCCGTCGGGCCCGCGCACAGGATTGCGGATCGTAGACGGGCTCGTCCGCAGGGCGCGTGCCTCTGGTCTTACAGTGAGCTGCAATTTCATCGGGGAGTGCGAGGACCTGGCCGAGGCCAGTGCGGATGCCGCCTACCGGCTGGTCCAAGAGGCAGTTACCAATGCCATGAAGCATGCCCCCGGGGCACCGATTGACATCATTGTCGAGGGACAGGTGGGGACGGTTTCGGTGAACGTCGTGAACGGACCGGCACGGGGTGCCCCCTCGGTCCTGGCGGGAGCCGGGGGAGGTCACGGGTTGGCGGGCATGCGTGAACGTGCCGCTCGCTGCGGGGGGACCTTCGACGCTGGGCCGACAGCGCAGGGAGGCTGGCACGTGACCGCCGACTTGCCCCGTCGCCGACTTGTGGGAACCGTCCCAGCTCAAGCTGGTGGGCGTCGGTCCTTGGTCCGCTCGCGGGAGACCTGACCTTTGTCCGGCACCCAGGGCCAGATTTCTGTCCTCATCGCGGACGACCAGCGGCTCCTGAGAGCCGGCCTCGGCGTCATCCTGAGCAGTGAACCGGACCTCACCGTTGTGGGTGAGGCCGGTGACGGGCGGGAGGCGATCGAGCTCGCGCGCCGGCTGGCCCCCTCCGTAGTCCTAATGGATATCCGGATGCCCAACATGGATGGCTTGGCGGCGGCGCGTGTGATCCTGACCGAGACGGACAGCCGGGTACTGATGCTCACGACTTTCGATACCGACGAGTACGTCTACTCGGCATTGCGGGCCGGTGCTAGTGGCTTCCTGCTCAAGGATGCA
>DATJST010000489.1:0-2191 GCA_035503975.1 Acidimicrobiales bacterium
GAGGACGCCCGAGAGCTGAACCGCTCGTTGCTCTCTGCACTGAGGAGGGCCGAGCGTCGGACACGGTTGCGGTCCGAGTGGACTGCTGGCGGGACGACCCATCGTTTCTTTGACTACGCGTCGAAAGGGAGCCGACCTTCGACGCCGCCGGGGAAACAAAGGCCGTGATGTTGAGCGGCCTGAGCGCCCAGGCGAGGCGTTCGACATTGAAGTCCGTACCCACCGAACATGCCAACATAATGCCAGGCGCCACCACAAGTTGACCGCGCCAGTTCGGCACCACTGGTGCCCTCGCCAACTACGCCGACGCTTGCCGGTCCCATCGCCAGGCCCCGGGTAACTGCCGGAGAGCGCAGCTCCACAACGGCAGATGTGAGACTGTCCAGCGTGATCGACAAGCTGCGCCAGCGTTACCGCGACTATGCCTGGGAGCAGGTAAACGTTGGGCACTCCGACGCCGTCGTGTTCCGGCTCGAGGCCTCGACAGGTACCGCCAGCCTGTACGCCAAGGTCTCGATGCCCCAGGGCCTCGCAGGTACCGGGCTCACCGGAGAAACGGCGAGGATCGAGTGGCTGGCCACACAGGGCGCGCCCGTCCCCGAAGTCGTCGAGCACGGGGAGGAGGACGGCGTCGCGTGGTTGGTCACCCGTGCCCTGCCCGGCCGGCGCGCATCGGCCCCGTGGCCGGCCGACCAGCGCGCCGAGGTCGTCGACGCGGTGGTGGACATAGCCCTTGCACTGCACGCCTTGCCTGCGGCGGACTACCCGTTTGACAGGTCCCTGGCGGTGAGCGTACCCGAGGCCAAGGCGGCTGCCGTTGCGGGCCTGGTCGACTTGGCCGACCTGGACGAGGAGCGTCGGGGCTGGGGGATGCCACGGCTGCTCGCCGAGCTGGCAGCGACAGTGCCCCGCGACGAAGACGTCGTTGTCTGCCATGGCGATTTCTGCCTCCCGAACGTCCTGGTTGACCCTGAGACCCTCCGGCCCACCGGCGTCGTCGACCTCGGGCGTGTAGGCATCGCGGACCGCTACGCGGACCTCGCGTTGGCGGTGCGCAGCTTGGCGGGCCCGCTCAATAGGCAGTACGGGCCGGATCATGCCCGCCGCTTCTTGGACCGCTACCTGCTCGGGGAGCCCGTCGATAACGATCGGATCGCCTTTTATTGCCTGCTTGACGAGTTCTTTTGAGCCGGCGCAGCGCCAGAACGGGCGCCCGAGATCCGTAAGCGCGATCAGGCGCACTGCACCCAGAACGGCACTCATGTGGGTAGCGCAGTCGCTACCGATCCGAACAGAAGCGATAGTCGCCGCACTATCGCTCAAGTTCCTCTTGTGCGCGGGTGACGAGCTGTCTTGCCCAGCGCATGGCGAGGTTCGCGTTGGGAGGAGCCACGAGGGTCGCCCCGTAGTGGGCGGTGTCCTTTAGCCCGAGTAAGCGGTCAAGTCGGGTAGCGAGATCTGGGCCATCTGGGGTGGCAGTCTGCAGGAGCTCAGTCGCGCCCCGGTGGTCGTCACCACGGTGATAGCGACCGAGGCGCACACAGCAGATGGCGTCGGAGGCAGCGATGCCAGCCAAAATGGCGAGACCGGCGGTGACGTTGGAGAAACCCTCCCTGCGTTCGGTCGCCACGAGCCCGCGCTGATTTTTATGGACGCTAAAAGCCGGCAAGAAAATCTTCTTGGCGTTCACGACCTTGGCGGGCCGTCTGCTCGCGTCTGCTCGCGCCGGATGGCGGTAATTTCCTGTCCAGAGCCGCGATCGTCCGTCATCGCGCACGCGGGCTCGATCGGGCATCGGTGCTTTCCTTGCCGGCCGTCACCTGCGGCCTCAACTGGGAGGTCGGCTATGTCCGAGCTAAGCGCCCGCCGGCACTATTTCTCCGAAATCAGCGTCGGCTCTTTGGATCTCGACGTCCCGCTGGCGACGGGGCCGGGGGCACCAACCTTCTGGCCTGCTACTACGCCGGCGTGCTCAGCACTCCCGTCCGAGGCTGACGGTGGGGACCTTTCCGCCAGGAACCAGTCGACAGCGAGCCGCTGACCTCCGCGAACCCGACTCCGCTCATGTACTTCACGACCGGGTGGTCAGCATGCGCGACGGTCAATAGCGCGTCGGCTGGCTCGAGCGCAGACCGCAGTGAACCCACCACGTCGGATCCGTAACCAGCGCGCCAGGACGATTCGATCTCGG
>DATJST010000490.1:0-5698 GCA_035503975.1 Acidimicrobiales bacterium
TGCAAGTCAACTTCTGATGAGAATGTGACTTTCGGCCCCGCCGCTACTCGGTGGTGAGGCGGAAGCTGAAGTTGCTGGTTCTCACCATGAATTTGTTGCACGATGAAGGGAGGTGTGGCATGTATGCCTTTGGGATCGCAATTCTCCTAGGTCTTGGCGTCATGTGTGCGGCCCGTTGCCTGGAGCCCCTTCTGCGGCTCCTGGGTGCCCCACTGGTTCAGGCGTTACGCGCTTTGGCCGAACTGGCGCTGGGTATCGGTCTGGCTTGGGCGGTCAACTTCAATCTGTGGGCGCTCTGGCACATCCCAATGCGCGCGGAGTGGGTAGCGGTTACCTTGACCGGAGTGGCGCTCGCCGGTATCGCTCAGTTCTTCACCGAGCTACTGGCTATGTTCTCTGGGCTGGGCCGGAAGCTACAAGACGAAGCCGAGACGATCGAGCGGCCCAAGCTAGAACGAGTCGCTTGAGCCAATAAGTCCAGACGTGCACGGCCTCTTGCCAGCACGCGGCAGGCGGCCGTGCCTAGTCGGCGGTCCTTTGACGGTTTCGCTCACCGGTCCCGTCAGGGCCCATTTGATCTGCTTACCTGCGCGCGGATTTTGCCCTTCAGTGCTCGATTTCTTCTAGAGTCGTCGCTCGTGTGCGACCTTTACCGGGAGCGCCCCGCCGATTCGTGCCCAGCCAAGTACACCACCCGGTGGGCGATATTGACGGCATGGTCGGCGAAGCGCTCGTAGTACCGCGCCACCAGGGTCATGTCCATTGCCACGGGCAGCCTTACCGCTCCTGAGGCCAGCTCTGCTAGCAAGGCGGAGTAGAGGCTGTCCATGTCGTCATCTCGTTCTTCGAGCGCGTGCGCCGCGTTGCGGTCGCGCTGGTACCAGGCGCTGGCGGCCTTGTCCCACATGTCGGCCGCCGTCTCGCCCATTGTCTGCACCAAGCCCCGGGTGCGAGGCGAGAGGTCATCGCCCAGGACATGAGTAGCCTGCTCCGCGATGTGGAGCGTCAGGCGGTGGGCACGGTCCTGGTCGGGCAATATCCGCAACACCGACAGCAGCAGGCGCAGGTCGTTGGCAACCGGGGCTTGGAGGACCAGCTCCCGGTTGACCAGGACCTCCAATTCACCGTAGATATCCTCGATGCTCGCTTGGCGCTCGGCTACCACCTTGAGCGCACCCGGATCGCAATTGAGGAGAGCTCCCGTCGCTACTCCGAGGTCCTCACCAACGAGGGCGAACAGCTCGACGACTTTGCATTCGATGGCCCGCAGTTCTTGGTGAAATTCCTTTCGAAGCTCGGTCATCGGGGACCAGTGTAGACGGGGCCAATCGAGCGCTAAAGCCCATCGCAGTCGTAGCGTTAGACCGCTGGTCTACCGCGAAGGTGCCGGCCATCCCCGCCTGGGCGTGGCCGGGGACTAGGTCAAGGTACTGGTAACTGCCCGCCATCGTCGCCCTGAAGCCTATTGCGGCGTCGTGCGAACCAGCTCCCGTGGCATCACCGAGGAACACAGCGCCGAGCCGGCGATGACCATAAGCTCTTCCAGCTCAGCGTGAGCGACCTGGTTAACCCAGGCCCAGGCCTCGACGGGCTCGTGCCTGGACCCGAGAAGCTCGGCGGAACGCCCCTGAAGGAACGCTTCGCACTCCTCGACCAGAGCGGGAGAGGTGGTGAGCCGCGCCCGGGGCCTCGCCCCAGCCGAACGGGCTCGTACCATGTAGACCACCTACTGCGGAACTCCGATAGCCGAGAGGATCTGGCTGACCAGATCGGGGTTCGCTGCAATCGCGGCGTAGGACGCTGTTGGTGCGGCTGGGGTGGGGGAAAGATCGAGCGCGCCGCCGGCCAGGCCGACCACTGTGGCGCCTGCTTCCTCGAGTACGACCGACGGCCCACAAATATCCCAGAGACCAAGCGAGTGGTAGACAAAGCCGTCGCAGGTTCCCTTCGCCACCCGGGCAAGGTACTCGAGGCTGTGCGTGGAGCGCAGCGCGCGGGCGTGGCGCAGGAGGGCACGCAGCGTACGGTCCTGGGCCTCGAGGACAGGTTCTGCGCCGGAAAGCGAGTGGTCGATGACAGCGTCTTCGATCCGTGTCGTCGATGAGACGTGCACGCGCTGGCCGTTTAGGGTGGCGCCCTGTCCTCGCGCGGCCAAGTACAGGTCGCCGGTCACCGGCAGGTACATACCCCCCACTGTGGGGACGCCGTGGCGCGTCAAGCCGACAATGACGCCGAAGCCGTCCAGGCCGCTCAGGTAATTGACGGTGCCGTCGAGAGGGTCGATGACCCAAACGTCGTTTCCCGAGCGGCCTGGCTCCAACCCCGCTTCCTCAGAAAGGACACCGTCGTCCGGCGACTCGGCAGCGAGGAGGGCCAGCATGGCTGCTTCCGATGCAATATCGGCGCCGGTCACCACGTCGGACAGGGACTGTTTCGTTGTTATCTCGACGGGCTGGCCTCGCATCTGCATGAGAACATTGCCACCCCGACGCAGGAGTCGTTCGGCGAGGCCACACTCATGATCGAACACCCATAGGAGCGTACTTCATGGCCCGGATAGCCCTGGCGGAACGGCCACAGTTCAATGAGCCACCAGCGCGTGGGAAACTAAGGAGACCAGGTCGTGAGGAGTCCGAACACCCGCATACGGGTGGTCTAGCCGTTCGAGCTGTAGGCGGACAAGGGCCCTTTGCACTTCGACCAGCCCTCATCCCCTTGAGGCGAGAGCCAGAACTTCGCCCGCCAGGACAGACCGGGCGTGATCCCAGGTAGCCGGGTGAAGATGTGGACGGCCATTGGCAAGTTTCTCCAGAGTGGGCCCGTCAGCATGAGGAAATTCGTTGACGTACACCCACGCTGGTCGTCGCGGCCAGCACGCGAAGGCGTTGGTTCCCACAGCCCCGCTGAGCACTCTCTGGGCCGCCTCGACAATGGCACTACCTTCCATTTTCACCGGTGATTTCCGGCGGAAACGCATGATTGTGGAGCGTCAGACGCGAAGACCGACGGGGTGCCCTTCGAAGCGTTCAACCGCTCTGGCGGCCTCGTGCACCAACTCGTTGGCAAGGTCGGAGAGCGCACGGGCGGCCGCAAGCTCTTCTCCGATCACCGGCACATCTGGGTCGGTCGGGTTACGACGCGCCCGGCCCCAGCCGTTCAGGACGCGCCCACCAGCGTTCATCCTGGCGTCAGCCCTGGTGCGGTCCTCGTCCTCTGTGAAAATGACCTCGACAGTCCAAACGCGTCTTTCGGACATTGCACCTCTCCTCTCCTTTCAAACGCACCTACCAAGTTCCAAGTTGCTCAGTAAGCTTTGGCGACGAGCGGCCTCATCCCTATGGAAAGCGTGTTCGGTTCTGAGACCAGGCTAGGTAGCCCGCCGTCCTGGAGGCTAGAGGCGAAGGTCATGCCGCAGTGGGGCATGTGGCAGAGCCCAGTCCCCGCACTTTACAGGGCGGCCGGCCGGCAGCGGCGCCCGGGCTACCGATCTCTTTTGGTGACCTTCGGAAGTGCGGACCTTTGTCCTTTGGGGCCGGGCCCATTGGCCCTACTTGTGCCGGAGGGCGTAAAGAGAGGATGGACCAACCCCTGGTTTGTTGAGTGCTGCTCGGGGGGAGTCGAGTAATCGTGACGCCCGATCTCGCCGACCGCCTCGACTTCGACCCACTCGAGGCAGCAGGGCTCGAGTCCACCTGCGTGAGGAAGTACCCGGGTTGACTACCGAACAGTTCACGGCCGTAGCGGATCGGGCAAAGAGCAGTTCCCCGGTCAGTAAAGCGCTGTCCGGCACGGTGATCTCGATCGAACCCGAGCTTGTATGAACGCTCACCACCTACGGCCAATCGGCGCACTGGGCGATAGCTACATGACAGGGGCCCCGTGAACGACCTGAAGCCCGTTTGCCCCAACTGCCGCACCACCCTTCATCGACGCGATCCGGCATGGCGACTGTCGGTCAGCCTGGCAAGCCCAGAGTATTCGAAAACGCCTATCCCCACCTAGCCTTGGTTACCCGGTTGGCAGGAACGCTTACCGTCGTAGCCACGGAGCCATCCGGGCCCCATACCGAATAGTCGCCCGCTGGCAGGCTCGGGAACACAGCGGCGTAGACGGTTTCGTCCCGCCCGGCCCGAGGCAATACCCAGACGTGGGTGCGCTGCGACGGGTCCCGGACCGGGTTGATCTCTACCTCCAGTCCGGCGCGCTCTGCGGGCGCTGTCAATATGAGTGCTCCTGTGCGTTCCCCTACGTCCAGCAACACCGCCCGGCTCGGTTCGGTGCGCTGAGGCGGCTCCCCGGCCTTCGCTCCATGGCGGTGGTGCTCGTCGGGGTGAGAGCGCCCTGGGTGGTTAGAGCGGTCGGGCCTGGGCATCGGCTTGGCATGTTGCACTCATGGGTTGCCACGTACCGGTATGTTCTGGAGGGACGGGTTGTCATAGCCGTCCCACGGGTCACTGAGGTACGGGAACGAACCGGGATACGCAAAATCCAGCCCGGCACTCGACAAATCAGCGACAGTCGTCGGTTCAGTGCTCGGGCCACCGACGTCGAAGAGAGCCCCCGCACTGGCGTCGGGCGTGAAGCTCGGGACAGCGTCGCCGAGGAGCGCCCCCGCCACGGCCTTGAGTTCGACGCTCACAACGTCGTCGACGACACGACGACCGTTGGGGAACCCAGCATTGTCACCACCGACGACGCCCAGGATATTGACTGACGAGGCCGAGGTAACAGGGGGGATCGCCACATTTAGGCGGAGCAGGTCCGCTTTGGTGGCCCCGGTAAAGTTTTGGAAGCCCGGCCAGAGCCCGGCGCGCACGCCGGTGAGCAGCACGGCGTCGAGGTCGGGGCGAGTGTTCGAAGAGGTGGCGGTATAGGCCGCGATATTGGGGAACACGTTTGGGTAAAGGACGTTCAGCAGCGCGGCCAGGGATGGGTGGTCGTAAAAACTGCCGAACTGAGCATCGTGCCTCGGTTCTTGCGAGTTCCAATAGTCCTTCTGGCCCATGGGGATAATCACCTCGTTGATGAGGGGCATACCCAGACGGGACAGCTGGGCCCAGGGGCCGGCCGCGAAGCCACCGTAACCGCCGATGGACCCTCTCTGACGGCTGGCCGTGGTCCAGATGCCGATAGTAGAGTCTTCCGCCTCGTAGTTCGTCGGCTGGGCCCCATCCTTGGTGAGCTCGGTGATCGGCACCTGGATGGCGATGCTGTGGACGTTCAGGCCGGCGAGGGTATTGATACCAGGCATGGCCGGGCCGTTCAGGAAGAACACGGTCTGGAACGGCCGGAGGTCAGCGAGGTCGAAGACCGACCCGAGGTCCACATAGAAACCGTCGGCCCGCTGGCCGGCGAAAACCTGGCCGCCGGTCCCAAGGGGCTGGATGGCCTGGGCTGTGAGCGGCGCATAACTCGGGATCGAGTTCTTGCCGACGTTGCACGGAGGGCAAGGTAAGTCCGTGCCCAATGTGTGCGAGCCGTCGCTGTCCTTGCGGGTCACCGAGTAAAACTGCTTGCGGTTCCAGGTCGTGTCGCTGATAGAGGTGATCTGGCCCGTGTTGTACAAGAAAATGTCACTTGGCCCCGTGTCGGTCAGCACGGTCTTGAACCGGAACTGGTAGGTGATATCCGCAATGGCGTCATTGTCGTTGTCGATATTGATCTCGTACAGTACGTCGTTGCCGAACTCGTAGAAGTT
>DATJST010000491.1:0-16155 GCA_035503975.1 Acidimicrobiales bacterium
AAGTTGCGCATGAGATCGGGGCAAGTCCGGCCCAGGTCGCCATCCGCTGGACAATGCAACGGGCACCCTTCGTGCCCCCGATCATCGGCGCTCGACGCCTTGAGCAGCTGGTGGACAACCTTGGTGCCGCGGAAGTCGAGCTACCAGAGGAGCTCGTGCGCCGCTTGGACAAGGTGGCGCCTTTCGAACCAGGCTTCCCGACAACCTTCATCGAACAGAACTCGTCATGGGTCCTCGGCGCCGGGGCAGAGGTGGGTTGAATTGACCCCTCACCCCATCTGCCGCACCTGCGGGGTGCAGTACGAGGCGCCGCGCCCCGATTGCCCGGTCTGTCTCGACGAACGTCAGTACGTGGGCTGGCAGGGGCAGCGCTGGACCACTCTGGAGGAACTTCGTTCGGAGGGCTTCCACGGACGTGTGGCCGAGGAAGGGCCGTCAGTCGTAGGCATCGGTTGTGAGCCCAGCTTCGCGATCGGCCAGCGCGCCCTGCTGCTCCGCTCGGAAAATGGCAACGTTCTTTGGGACTGCATCACCTACATCGACGACGAGTTGGTCGCCGCGGTGAACGATCTCGGCGGGATAAGCACGATCGCGATCAGCCATCCGCACTATTACGCCACGATGGCTGAATGGGCGGAAGCCTTCGACGCCCCCGTCTATGTTCACACCGCGGACCGCCAGTGGCTGGGCCGTCCCGGCCCTTTCATCTCGTTTTGGGAGGGAGACACTTATCAGGTCGCTCCCGGCATGACTCTCATTAACGCCGGCGTCCACTTTGCCGGCGGCACCGTGCTCCACTGGTCGGCCAGTGCCGACCGCGTGGCGGCGCTCTTCAGTGGCGACATCTTCCAAGTAGTCATGGACCGCCGTTGGGTTAGCTTCATGTACAGCTACCCGAACCTCATCCCCGAGAGACCAGCGACCGTTCGTCGCGCCGTCGAACTTGTGCGGCCCTTCGAGTTCGAGCGTATCTACGGAGCGTGGTGGGGTCGCGTTGTCGCGTCTGACGGCGCCGCAGCCCTTCGTCGTTCGGTTGTCCGATATTTGAGTTACACCACCGAGGAAACGTCTTCCGGATCGCCTCGATGAGCCTGGGCCGCTGACATGTGAGCCCTCTCGTTCCTGAGTTATCGTCTTGGTTGGTACAGCCCTCTCAAAGAGGGCGGTCTTGGTCGCGGCGGATGCGGAGGAGATCGGAAACGGCGCCGAGGTGCCCGAGCTTGTCGGGGTTTGTGATACCTCTGATGGTCTGGACGACGCCGTCTAGGACCTCCAGTGAGAGGACGCTGACGACCTTGCCTTCGGCGTCGTGGGTGATGACCCCAGGGCCGCCGTTGACGAGGACCGGCTGGAGAGCTATCCCCAGTTGCCTTGCCCGGTCGAACAGCTCGACGACGAGGTTGGCAACTTGGTCCCGCCCGAAGAGCGGTTGGGGTGTACTGCTCGCTTTGCCGCCACCGTCGCCGTAGAACGCAGCGTCCGCGGCCAGGAGGTCGACAAGTTGGCCGAGGTCGCCGTCGCGCGCAGCGGCGAGAAACGACCGCACGAGGGCTTCGCTTTGCTCGCGCGATGCCTCATAACGGGCTTGCTGGCTACCAATGTGCCGGCGGGCGCGGACGAAAATCTGGCGACAGTTGCCCTCGCTCTTTTCGACGATCTGGGCGATGTCCTCGTATGAATAGTCGAACACCTCACGGAGCAGGAAGACGGCTCGTTCGACGGGCGTGAGGCTTTCGAGCAGCACGAGGAAAGCCATGGATAGCGAGTCGGACAGCTCAGCCATTTGCTCGGGGTTGCTGCGCAAATCGGCCACGACCGGCTCGGGCAACCAGGTGCCGACATAGGAATCCCGGCGTACCCTGGCCGAACGTAGGTGGTTGATCGCCAGACGGGTTGTGGTCGCAGCCAGGTAGGCCTTTGGCGATTCGACCACTACCCCGCCCTGGCGTGCGCGTCCCAGTCGGAAGAACCCTTCCTGCACCAAGTCCTCGGCCTCGGCCACGCTCCCGGTCATCCGGTAAGCGATCGAAAACATGAGCGGTCGCAGCTCGGCCTCGTCGTCCAGCGGGGGAGCGTCCATCGCTCACGACGCTCCCTTCGGATGGTCGGCCCGGAGGGGGTTGGCTAACGTGACGTCGATCGCAGCGAGGAGAGGGCCAATGGCGGCGTGCACCGCCTTGTACGCCGCCCGCATGTGGCTCAGTTCACAGCGCCGTGCGCCGTGGAAGGTGAGCGTCATGGCCATTGCGTGCTTGGAGTCATAGGCGCTGCTGCTCATCATGGTTGCTCCTTTCTGGTTGCGTCTTGCTTCGGTTAGTTGCCATCTCGTGTCGGGACGAGGTCAAAGGCGGGCTGAGAACCAAGAGCCGCTCGGCCCTCTTCCTTGCCCGCAAGGAACCGAGGACGCTCGCCCGCCGAGGCCGGAGCCGGCGTATTTTTTGGCTGAGCCGGGAAAAGCAGCGCCACGAGCGCCCCGGCCACCAGCACCCCGGCACAGGCGTCGAGTGCCCGGTCGTAGCCGCTTGACAAGGCGGAGGCCACCGCATAGTGGCCGCTCGAGCGGGGATGGACTGCGGCCGCCACGGCTGTGGTCGCGGCCAACCCGATGGCGCCGCCCAGCTGACGGGCGGTGTTGAGCAAGCCTGAAGCGAGCCCGGCCTGGTGGGCTGGGATCCCGGCGGTCGCACCGAGGGTCATGGGGACGAACGAGAGGCCGAAGCCTGTCCCGGCCAGCAGCTCGGGCCAGAACAGGCTCGACCAAAAGCCGTCACCGGGCGCGAGCTGTGCCAGCCATACCACGCCGCCCGCCGCCATCAGCAGCCCTATCAGCAGCTGTCTGCGCACCCCAAGGCGAGCCACAAAGCGGGCCGACGAAAGGGCGGCGAAGAGGCTGGCCAGGGCGAGGGGCAGGAAGGCCAACCCGGCTCGCAACGGGCTGTATCCGTTTACCTGTTGCAGGTAAAGAGAAAGGAAGAAGAACGAACTGAACAGAGCGGCGCCCATCGTGACTGCTACCCCGTTGGCAGCGCTGAGCGACCGCCGCCGGAAAATACCGAGGGGCACGAGCGGGTTCGGTGCCAGCCGGGCTTCGATAAAGAAGAACACCCCGAGCAAGACGGCGCCGATGGCCAACGTAAGCAGCGTCCGCTCGGAGCCCCACGGGTGGGTGCTCGTGCTCACGATCCCATAGACGAGCGTGGACATCGCCGCGGTCAGGGACACCGCACCCGGCACGTCGAGGCGACGAGCGACGCCGTTGGCCCGGGACTCCGAGAGCGCCCAGACCGCCCCGGCGAGGAGGGCAACGCCGACGGGCACGTTCACGAACAGGACCCATCGCCAGTCGAGGAAATTGGTGAGCAGCCCGCCGGCGAGCACGCCGACAGCCCCACCGCTGGCCGCTGTGGCCGACCACGCACCGAGCGCCCGGCGCCGTTCGGCCGGGGCTGGGAACGTGGTGGTGAGCAGGCTCAAGGTCGCTGGCGCTAGGACGGCCCCGGCGGCGCCTTGCAGGGCGCGGGCGGTGATCAGCCAGGCACCGCTCTGCGCCAACCCTCCGAGCAGGCTGAAGGTCGTGAACAACCCGACCCCGAGGAGGAAGACCCGCCGACGCCCGAAAAGGTCGGCTGCCCGACCGCCCAGCATGAGCAAGCCGGCGAAGCTGAGCGTGTAGGCGTTCACGACCCATTGCAGCGCGCCCGTCGACATGTGAAGGCCCATCCTCATCCGCGGCAGGGCCACGTTGACGATCGAGAGGTCCAGTACCACCATGAACTGGGCGAGGCAGCACACGGCGAGGGGGGCCCAGGCCGGCGCGGCTCGCAGTACCTGCCGAGCCCGAGTACGAGTGAAGACGGCGACGGTGGGGGCCGGGCCGTCAACGGCCGCTCGGTGTGGGCCAGGTGCCTGCGCGCTCCGATGGCGCTCCCAGGCGTCAGTGAGAGGAAAGTTATCAGGGTTCTTGAGCAGCGACATTTTCGTCTCTCCCTTCTCGCTGGTTATATGAGGCGGGTGTCACATCTCTGTTCGCCTCAGCACCTATAGACAAAACAACAGGTCCCGTTGTGACAGCGGGCCACAGGTTCATGCCGGCGGAAAACACCTGTCGTGCAGGCGATCCCTTCTCGGTCTGCGACGGCCAATTGCGATCGGTGGCTTCCTGGGATTCGCGCCGGCTCACGGCATACGACGCGGCCTACGTGGCGCTGGCCGAGGGGCGGGAAGTGGCGCGCGTTACCGACAACGACGCGATCATCGAACTCGCCCTTGAAATCAGTCGCGCACTTGTTGGAGGACCAGCTTCAGCTGGTTGAGCTGGCTCCGCGCCTTACCGGCGAAGAGACGGCACCGGCCACCGAGTCGCCCCATCGGTCGTCACTGGCCGCTACCTCCCTGCGTCGAGTAGGGCAGCCCCGACGGGATGAGCTTTCCACAGGTCTCCTGGGCCCTCAGGAACTGGGGGGGAGTTCCCGATGGAGGCGTTCATCCCGGGTGGCGGGTTGAAGTGCACGCCGGTCTCCCCGAAAGTTGGGTCAGGGAAGTCCTCGATGCCCCGGGCGCGCATGCATGCGGCGGCCTTGAGCTAGTCGAGCTGGTCCTTCGGGGTGATGGTCGGGACGGCGGGCGGTCCCGGCGGCGACGCGGGGGCGAGCGGTGACAACTTGTGCACGCGGGCCGGAGAGCGGTGACAACTTATGCATGCACATACATATGATGCGCAACCACTACCGGCGCGGGGCGCCGGGCCCTCCGGGGCAGCAAAAGTGTTAACGGCTCGCTCTTCCGAGGGGGAGCGGTGAGCAGTTGTGCGCGTCCAGACCGGCAGCCCCCGAGGGGTCGCCATTGGCAGTTACGGCCTTTGAAGACCATACAAAGGCCTAATGGTTGCACAGTTGAAAGGAGCAGGCGTTGCGCTCAGCCCGCTCGCGCACCAAGCCACCTCGGTCGCCGGGAACCTCCCGGGCGCCAATCCTCCGGCACCTTGGGGGCCGCCGGGCCAGGTGTGGTGGCCATCGTCAGCCACGAAAAAGTTGGACGGTGCGGCGCACCGCTTGTACCAATAGTGTTCGCCATCAGGCACGTGAGCCTTCTCCAGCCCTCGACAACGGTTCACCTTCGTGCCAACCTCCTCGAACCACGCCAGAGGGGCCATGAATGGGGCCACGCCCGCTGGGTAGCGCCCGCCATAGGTCACCGTCTGGTCGTGCAACGAGGCGATCACCAGCAGCGGGAAGGAGCTGGCTCCCTGGCAGTGTGCCAGCACGCGCTTGTCCACGGCAGGGATGGCGAGGGCGAACAGCCGCACCAAGGAGGCGGTATGGCGGTTGCAACCCAGGACCAGCCCAAGCCCGCTTCCGTTCGATTCACCGGCGACCATGACCTGGCGGGGGTCGACACAGTCGTCGTGGGCCAGCTTGGCGATGGCGTTGTCGATGTCGGCGACGTCGTTGCTCCCCGTCGTGGCGAAGCGAGCCGCGCCAGTGGACCACCCGTACCCGCCGTAGGGGGTCGGGATCCCTTCGGGGTAGGCGACGAGGGCATTTGTACCGGCCATAAGGTCCGTCCAGCCACTTACGGCTTCCTCACCCGCAGGGGTCGCCGTGTAACCGTGCAGCATGATCACCGCGGCCCGGAGGTGCTTGGTGGGCGGGGCGGTCACGAGCATCGTCCGACCTCCGGGCAGGGCCTGGTAGCCCTTTATAGCGGGGCAGGACTGCACTACCGCGGCTGCTGGCGCGACCGCTTCTCCCCGCCCCCGACGTGGCGACGCCGAGCCACCCGGGGTCGTCACCACCCGCCCTGAACCCGACGGCGGCCGCACGGGTGGAGCCCACCCGGCGCCGGCTCCGAACAGGAGAGTGGGCACAAGAAGTGCCAACCCGACAAGGGAGCGCGGAGTGGTCAGGGCTCGCAGCGTGCCACCGCCGCAGGGACGACAGCGCTGAAGTCGGCCCACCGGCGGGTGTACCCGACGACGCTGGAGCCGATGGAGTTGATGCCGTCCAGCCTGCCCGCCGGGGACATCGACGGCCCACTGGCCACAGTCCCGGCGGGACGTGCGAGCAGCGGCCGTGTCGTGACGTTGCGCCTCCAGGTCTCCGCCCGTTTGTAGCTCGCCGGCCCAGTCGAATACCACATCGCCCCCACGAGGTTGTCGGTTGCTCTCGGCGCCCGTCTCGTGGCGCCAGCAACGTCGCCGATGAGGCAAGCGGCGGCTTGCGAACAATTGCCTATCGAATTTGCGCGCCTTGTTCGCGGGGCTGAGGGCGACCGAAATCGCCCGCGCGAACGCTCGTCGAGGGGCACACTTATGGTCACGGTGATGGAACGGCCAGCTCTTGGTGCTGATACCCCGACGCTGTACGTGATGGTGGGCCTCCCGGCATCCGGCAAGACCACGCGCGCCAAAGAGATCGAGAAGGACAACAATGCCCTGCGCCTTACGCCCGACGAGTGGATGATCCCACTGTTCGCTGACCTGGCCCCACGGCCGTTCGGCCAGTCGCTGGAGAGCACGAAGCGCGACATCCTGGAGGGCCGGCTGGTCTGGTTAGCTCTCCGCGCCCTGCAACTCGGTACCAATGTTGTCCTCGACTTCGGCGTGTGGGCTAGAGATGAGCGATCTGCCCTGCACCACCTGGCGCTGGCCGCCGGTGCTCACTTCCAGCTCGTCTACATGGTAATCCACGACCAGGAGCAAGCCCGGCGCGTCGAGGAACGCAACACCAGACAACCGGCTACGACCTTTGCCATGACGCCGGCGGAACTACAGGTGTGGCGCCAGAGCTTCCAGGCACCGGACGAGGCGGAACTCACCGCTTGCGCCCCTGGCCCTCCTCCTGCCGGCTACCGGGGCTGGGAGGACTGGGCAGCTGAGCGCTGGCCGACGTCGCGGCCATGACCAATGTGGGACGCGTTCCTCCGGTGGCTGCGCTGCTGGCCATTGCGGCAACCGGGGTCATCACGGGTGCCGGTCTCGCCTAGGCGGCACTGCGGGCCTGGCCGGCAGTCGGGCAATTGTGGCGGCTATCTGGTGCAAGCTGGGCTGGTCGCATTGACGCGCTGGCTGGCTGCAACCGTGCCAACCCGGCTCTAGACCGTCTAAGGATGCGCGGGGTCGCAGACAAGTTCGAGCACCTTGCCGTCCGGAGCACGAAAGTGCTGCCAGGCGTAACCGTTGGTGCCGGCGTGGAGCCCGCCGAGCAGCTCGACGCCCGCAGCCATGAGCTCTGAGGTCGCTTGGTTGATGTCTTCCACGAGAATGCTTGTGACCACCTGGTTGCTAGCGAACTGCTCAGGCGTGTTGCCGGCCATGGGGCCAAAGATCTCCACCTGGTCCCCGTTCGGGTACCGGAACGTCACGAAGTCCTCGCTTTCGTCCACGACCTCGAGCCCTACCACGTGAGCGAAAAAAGCCCGCATCTTCACAAACTCTGCTGTCTTTATCCCCACCCAGGACACGCCCTTGGCGTTCACCGGTCGCCTCCTCTATTTGCCGGCCATCGGCGCACCATTTCACTCTAGAACTTGAACCATGGTTGAAGTCAAGGTCACCGACCGTCGTGGAGCCCATGGAGATAGCAATCCGTCGCCTTGCCGTCATGGAGGGCCCCTTTGGGAACCGTCTCGCGCTGCTCGACTCGGCCAAGGGGACCTATGGCACCGACGAGACGGGCACGGTCACGGGCGTCTCATGAGCGATCACGCCGCTGGGGGCCGCGAGGCCGAGTGCCTGGCCTGGCCAGGTCACCCCTCTACAGGCTTCGCTGCGCACCTACAGGCATCTCGGCGCAGTCGACGGCGCCCAGGGCTGCCCCGGGGCCGTTCGCCTCTCTGGAGCGTGACCTCCGCACAGCGTCTACGCTTCGGTCCGGGAGATTCGCCATGGGTATATCGACCTCGACAGGAGGAGGGAAATGCACCAGAAACACTACGGCATGGCCACCGTCGTGAGCGTCGTGTTCAAAGTGATCGCCTGGTTATGGGTCATAGCGGCCATCGTCGGTGCTGCCAACGCGGGTGCTGCGGCTAATGACCTTGGGGCCAATGGAGCGAGCCAAGGTGGCGCCATCTTTGCTGTCCTGGCCGGTGGCGCGGTGCTCGCGTGCACCTCGGCGTTCTTTGGTTACGTGATTAGCCTCCTGCGCGACGTAGCGCGGAACGGCCAGATCACGCAGCGCCCCCTGGTTGCCAATCAGTGGGCCCCGCCGTCGCCCCAGACATGGGGCGGCCCGCAAACCCGGCCCGGCCAGACCTTCTAGAGGCCCTCGGCGCTGATCGGGACCGGTGGCCAGGTCACCGGCCCGAGCTCAGTCGAGACGGCCATCCCGGCCATCCGGGCCATCCCTATCGCGTCCCGGCGCCGCCAGCGGCGAGCTGAAGATGGCGGTCCAGGTCAGCTCAGGGGCTCTTAGCCGGCTGGTGCAGCTCTACCCGGTTGCCGGCGGGGTCCGCCACGAACGACTGCAGGCTCGTCCCCGACACCACCGGCTCGGTAACGTCGTGGCCCAGCTCGCGCAAACGGGCGACGGTGGCAGCCAGGTCGCTGAAGGCCAGGGCGAAGTGTTGGCCCAGGTCTCCCGGCGGTTCCCCTTCGATGAGGTGCACTTGTTGGCCCCCGGCGTCGAGCCAGGCGCCTCCGAAGCTGAAGTTAGGGCGGTCTGGTCGCACGCTCAGGCCCAGGTCGTGCACATAGAACCTAAGGGCCGCAGCGACGTCGTCCACGTTGATCGACACGTGGTGGATGCCATCGGGCTTCATGCCGCCATTATTGCCTCGCATTGCGCTACCTTGCTCGGCGCCCTGCTGGCGAAGGGTTGGGCGACGAGCACGGCGCTGGCCCAGGCCCTCCCGGTCGTATCGGTGCGTGCTCGGCGGGACGCATGTGGGACCGCAGGTTTTCTGGTCGCGCTGCGAGGTTTTGGGCGGACGAGCGGGCCGCATGCTGACGCCAACGCGACCAGTTCCCCGGCTGCACCCAGAACGTGCGCATTCCCCGGGTTTCTGCAAGGCAGGCCCGGCACGAAGACCGGAGACCTGGCGGGCAGCCGTTTACCGGCCCAGCACGTTCGGACGCAGAGGCTCATACGAGGGCCACAAGCCCGCACCCGCTCCCGCTCGAGCGCCAACGCTGGCACGAGCCCGAGGGCTCGCTCCCTCGCGCAAGCTCCAGCACCAGCACCAGCACCAGCACCGGCGCGAGCGCTTACAGCGAGCGCTTACAGCGAGCGGTTAGAGCGAGCGCACCTCGATCTCGAAGCGGAAGCTGTCGCCCCGGTAATAAGCGACAAAGTGCTCGAAGACGACGTTGTCAGCCGAGCGGGTGATGCTGTACATTCGCAGCCCCGCGCTGCCGGCACCGACCCCCAGGTGCTTGGCGTCTTCCCGGCTCAGCGCCACGGCTTCGAGGCCCCGGTGCCCTCGGGCCGGGCGGACGCCATAGCCGTCCCGCAGTACCTGGTAAAGAGACTTGTCGGTCATGTCCAGGTCGACCAGGCCAGGGAAGAGCCGCGCCGGCATGAAGGCCCTCACCACCTGCACGGGCCGCCCGTCGACACTGCGCACGCGGTCGAGGCGCACGACCTCGTCGCCGACCCTGATCTCCAACAGCTTGGCGATATTTACTCCGCACCGCTCGGTCGCCAGCTTCAGGACCCGGCTCTGCACGGTGAGGCCGGCGTTCGTCATGTAGTCGTAAAACCCAAGCGCGCCCTGGATATAACGGATCCCAAGCTTCGGCCCCGCGACAAAGGTCCCCTTGCCCCGGAGTTTGTAGACAAGGCCCTCGTTCTTCAGCTCGGCCAGGGCCTGGCGCACGACCGTACGGCTCACCGAGTAACGGGCGCACAGCTCGGCTTCTGTGGGCAGTAACTTGCCCGCGATGCCATTGGCTTCGAGATCCTTCAAAAGGATCCGCTTCAGCTGTGTGTAATAGCGCTCGAGAGAGCCAAAGTCGATGGCCGAGCCGCGGGTCTCAGCCATCGGTCCACCTATTTGACGGCGCCCAAGGTCAGCCCGGAGCGGAGGAAGCGGTAGGTGAACACGAACAGGACCATGATGGGGACTGCGGTAACGGCCGCGAGGGCCATCAAGTTGGGCCAGTTACTGCTGAACTGTGAGATCTGCTCGGCCAGCAGGGCGCTGATCGGGTACTTCCCCGGGCTCAGGATGAGGTTGATGGCGTACAGGAACTCCCCCCACGAGATCATGAACACTAGCGTGCCGACCGTGGCCGCGCCGTTGCGGGCGATCGGGAGGCACACGGAGGTGAAAGTCCGCAGCTGCGATGCGCCGTCCAACGCGGCAGCCTCCTCCAGGGCTTCGGGTACGGCTCTAAAGAACGGGCGTAGGAGCAGCGTGGCCCATGGTGCCAGGAGGGCTGCATCGGCCAGTATTACCGCCAGCTGGGTGTCGAGCAGGTGGACGGTGCCGAAGACCTGGAAGAGCGGGATGATCGTCGCCGTTTGGGGGAGCATCTGCAGCCCGACGAGGGCACCGAGCCCCACGACGACGGTCCGTCGCCTCACCTGCGCCAGGCCGTACGCCGCCGGGAGGGCTACGGCCAGGGTGAGGGCCGTGGCGCCGCTGGCAATTATGAGGGATTGCAGCACGGCATTTAACAGCCCGCCGTTGAGCGCGGCTTGGTAAGACTCGAGTGTCGGCCTGAAGACGAACATGTCAACGGCAGGCCCGCCCACGTTGCCCGGCGGCTCGAGCGACGTCATGAAGAGCCAAAACAGGGGCAACGTGTACAGGACCAACAAGAAGATGCGCAGCGACCAGGAGACGGCGCCCGGCCGAGCCGGGTCGAGGCGGCTGCTGGCCCGGCCTCCGGGGATGCCCGTCGCCAGCGGCGGCTGCCGGCTGGTCACTTCACTCTCTCCTCGCTGAACACGCTGCGCGAGTAGACGAAGGCGATGACGATAATGACCACGCCGGCGATCACAGAGATCGCCGAGCCTAGCCCGTACTGGTACTGGGTGAAGGCCTCCGAGTACCCGAGGAAAGGCAAGGTATTGGTCGCGGTACCCGGCCCGCCGTCGGTCATGACGTATATGAAGTCGAAGCTCCGGAAGGCGTAAACCAGCTCGAGGACCCCGAGGACGAAAGCGGTCGGCCGCAGCGCGGGCAGGACGATGAACCGGATCTCCTGCCACTTGCGGACGCCGTCAACGCGGCCTGCTTCGATCAGGTCAGCGTCGACGCCGAGCAGTGCCGCCCGGAAGACCAAGGCGGTGAAGGGTATCGACGCCCAGGCATTCACCAGTGCCACCGAGTAGACCGACGACGTCGGGCTGTAAAGGAAGGGCACGGTACCGGTCCCGATGCCTCTCGATATCAGGTTGAGGAGGCCGTACTGGTCCATAAGGAAGCGCCAAATGCTGCCATTTACGACCGGGGGGAGGGACCAGACGAACACCATCAAGCCGAGCAGGAAACCAGCGAAGCGGCCCCCACCCCGAAGCACGAGTGCCGCCGTGAGGCCCCCGAGCATCCCGACCGCGAACACCAGGGCGACAAAAATGATGGTATGGAAAACAGCCTGTGAGAAGACGGGAGACGCGAACGCGTCCCGGTAGTTCTGGAACCCTACGAAACTCCACGCGTGCTGCAACGTTGTGATTGTCACGTTGGAAAAACTCATCCGCACGAGTTGTTCGAGCGGGTAACCCGCCATCAGCAGCAGGAAGACAAGGAGCGGCAGCACGTAGAGGGCCCGTCCCGGCCGCAGCCGCCCGGGACGCCTTCGGGTGGGCCGGCGGCCTCGGGCTACGGAGGCAGCGACTTGCGTCGCTGGCGCGGAGCCCAATGCGGGCAACGCTTCTTCGTGGCTAAGGCTCCGCATAACGCCTCAACGAAAGCACCGCGCGGAGCTCGTGTGCCGGCTGGCAACGTTAGTGCCACGACAGGTGACGTTCGCCCTCTTTGGGGTCACTATTTTGCTGCCACGAAGAGACTTCTTGGCTCTGCAAAGAGGGCGAACGTTCCTGGAGACAGCACTAGCCGCTGGCGCCGACGACTATCTTCTTGAACGGTGGCAGCAGCGTGGCGGCCGCCTTTGCGGGCGACTCGCCGGCGATCACCGCGCTCCACGCCTGGCCTACGATGGTGTACTCCTGGTCGACGTCGGCTGGCTTGATACCGGGGTCCGGGTAGTCGCCGCCATTGGTCCTGATCTCGGCGGCGTAGGGCTTGATCAGGGCATTGGACGCTATCTTCGGGTTCGACGCGAGGTCAAGGCGCGAAGGGATGCTGCCGACGGCTAGGGTGTCCAGGCTTCCCTGGGAAGAGAGAGCAGCCGATAGGTATGTGTCGGCGAGCGTCGCTTTGCTGGTGAAGGCCCCGACAGCCAGAGCTTCTCCGCCGAGGTAGATCTTGCCCCGCGGGCCCAAGGGTATAGGGAAGGCCCCCCACTTGAACTTTGCCTGGGTCACGGCGACGCCGAGGTTCCAGTTGCCGCTCTGGCTGAACAGCGTTTTGCCCTGGAGCCAGTTCGTGTAGGCGGTGTCGTTGTTGAGGGTCGAGTCGGCCTTCGAGATGTACCCGTCGGCGACCCACTCGGCGGGATAGCTAAGCCCGGCAACCAGCGCCGACATTGTCGGGTGGGCAAATTCGAAACCCGCATTGGTCAACCACGGGTGCGAGGAGAACTCGCCCTCTCCGTCGGGCGACCCGGGGATGACCATGCCCCAGTACCCGGCGGCCTTGGCGGCCTTCATATCGGCGACAAATTGGGTGTAGTTCGTCGGGACAGAGAGATGCAGCTTGTGCAGGATGTTCGCGTTGTACATCATGCCGAGGAGGTTGACGTAGGGCTGGATCGAGTAGTCCTTGCCGCTCACGGAGTGCACGACGCCCGAGGGGTACGCCTTGAGCAGCCCGCTGCTTTGGAAATATGCGGTGGAGTTGGCGAGGGCGCCTCCCAGTGCGTCTGCCGCCGTACTGCCGCCGTTGAGCAGTACCACGTCCGGGCCAGTGTGCGCGGCGGCAGCCGCGATCAGCTTGCCGTCCATTTGATTGAAGGGGATGTAGGTGTAGTTGACGGTGCTCCCCGGGCTGGCCTGCTCGAAGAGCTTCACCCACTGCTTGAGGAGGTTGGCTTGGGCTACCTCGCCATTGGCCCCCGTCGGGTTGAAGTAGCCCCACATGGTTATGCTGCCGCCCGTCGTTGCGGCCGGCCTCGTGGACGCGACGGCCGCGGTAGAAGCGGACATGGCCACGGCAAGGTAGCTGGATATCACAGACACCAGCAGCCTTTTCCCTCGTCTAAATTTCAAGTTGGTCAACCTTTCTCGGTCGGCGTTGTCTTGGGAAAAAGGGCCACCACTTTGTCCTACGCACTTGGCTGGCTGACGACGCCCAACTGCGGCACCTGGGTCGCTCGGGCAAGCGCTATGACGGTCTATGAGCCAGTGCTGCCTCCTGGAGGTAGCACTAGGTCCGTGTTCCCCTTCCGGTTCCCCTTTCCAGTTGGTGGCCCCAGCGGGCACGCCGCCAGGCTGTTACTGCAAGGACCTTGTGGTCCGTCAGACAGCTATGTCAGGCGGGGTCGACGCCTCTGTGATCGCCTATTGTAATCCTGTCATATCAGGATGTCAACATGTGGGGTGGACAGGTCACAGGATGCTAGGGTTCGGCCAGAACGTGCTTCGCCCGGACGCGGCCGCTGGACGAGCTCTGGCTGCGCCGCGGGCACAATTTGGGGAATATCAATAAGAGTGCAAGGCGATTAGGAAGGCGTAGGTATGGCTCCCAAGTCATGGGCCGTCGCCCTGGCTGAGACGATCATGAAGCGGAACCCAGGTTCGCCGGGGGACCCGCTTGCCCGGTGGTCGTACAGGACGGCTTACACACTGCTCGGCTTCGAGAAGCTCTGGCAAACCACCGGAGACCAACGGTATTTTGACTTCATCAAGGGTGTGGTGAGCCCGTTCGTGGACGAGCAGGGCAACCTCATTGGAGCCACGCTCGATTCGCTCGACAATATAATGCCGGGCAACGTGCTCGTTGCGCTCTACGAGCACACAGGCGAAGAGCGGTACCGGCGGGCGGCGACTGCGGTGCGCCGTGCCTTCGATGACTACCCGCGCAACAGTGATGGGGGTTTCTGGCATTCCAAGCGGCTCGTGGGAGAGATGTGGATCGACGGTGTGTTCATGGGCCAGATGTGCCTCGTCCGCTATGGGTCATCGATTGGCGACGCCGAGTACTGCTTCGACGAAGCGGCGAGGCAGATCAGCGTTTTCGCCGACCATTGCCGCAAACGGAGCAGTGGCCTCTACCTGCACGCCTGGGCGGCGCGACCAGATCTGCCCAGGGTCAAGCCGGGCAATACAGAGCGCTGGGCGGACCCGCTCACCGGGCTGTCGAGCGAGGTCTGGAGCGAAGGGCTCGGCTGGTACGCCATCGTGTTGGCCGAGACGCTGGCCGTTATGCCGGCTGCCCATCAGCGAAGGCGGGAGGTAGCCGACATCTTCGTCGGGCTGGCCGGTGGCCTCAAGGCAGTCCAGGACCGGGCTACGGGGGGCTGGTTCCAGGTGGTGGACAAAGGGGACCAGCCGGACAATTGGATCGACACCTCGGGAACTGCAATGTTCACCTACGCGCTGCAACGCGGCATCGAGATCGGCGTGCTGGAAAGAGCCGGCTACGCGCCCGTCGTAGCCCGCGGCTATGAGGCCGCGGTGAGCAACGCCACGATCGACGACGAAGGACTGGTGGATGTGCACAGCGCGTGCGATGGTCTTTGCGTGCAGCAGAACTACGACGCCTATGTCAACGCGCGCCGGGTCAGCAACGCCATGGAAGCCGTGGCGGGCTTCCTTTGGGCTACGAGCATCGTCGAGAAGCCAGGCCCCGCCTCCTGAGCCCCGCCTCCTGAGCCCCGCCTCCTGCGCCCGGCCCGCTGCGCCCGCCTCCTGAGCCAGGCCGTTGCGGCTCAGCCCGCGCCACGCTGCTAGCCTGGCGCCCGGTCGAAATGTCGTCCTCACGCCGGCGCGTCGCCGTAGTCACGGGAGCAGCGCAGGGTCTCGGACGGGTAATAGCGGGGTCCCTCGCCCGCGACGGCTACGACGTCGCACTCGTGGATCTCGCGAGCACCACGGCAACAGCGTCCGAGGTGGCGGAGGCCGGCGGCCGGGCCTGGTCATCGCTCGCCGATGTCGCTTCGGAGGAGGATGTCGCCCGCGTGGCGACCGATTGCAAGGCAGAGTTCGGTGCCGTCGACGTCCTCGTCAACAACGCGGGCATCTCGGCGATCGGGCCCGCCGAGGCCACCTCGGCCGAACAGTGGCGGCACGTGCTCGATGTCAACCTCACCGGACCGTTCCTCTTGTGCCGGGAGTTCGGGCGCCAGATGCTGTCCACCGGGTCGGGTTCGATCGTCAACGTGGCCTCTGTCGCCGGCCTCCGGGGTATCTCGCATCGCGTCGCCTACAACGCCTCCAAGCACGGCTTGGTCGGCCTCACCTACACGCTGGCGGCCGAGTGGGGTGGCCGCGGCGTGCGGGTCAACGCTGTCTGCCCCGGGTGGGTCAAGACCCAAATGGACGCCCGCGACCAGGGGAGCGGGGCTTACAGCGACAACGACATCGAGGACCAGGTACCTATGGGCCGCTTTGCCATGCCGGCCGATGTCGCCGCTGCCGTCGTGTTCTTGGCCAACCCGGCACAGAGTGGCTTTGTCAACGGTGTGGCGCTCCCGGTGGATGGCGGCTGGGCCGCCGATGCCAGTTGGACGTCGCTGCGGCTGAAGACGCGCCCCAGCCCGCCCGGCCAACGTTCGGCAATGATGTAGCCATCGCTGGCATCGAGGTGGTGGGCTCCGTCGAGGGGCGGTTCGACGACCGCCTGGCTGCCAACGGGAACGAGCTGTTATCGGCCAGCGACTTGGTCCTCACCACCTGGCACCTCGATGAGCAAGGTCCCGCCATCACCGCCGAAGTTCGTGCCACCGAGCCGAGGCCGGGACCGCTCGTCTGCGATGGCGGGCGGGTGGCATGGGGCGCTGTGCTGCTGGGCGCGCCGTTGCGGGGCGCGCCGTTGCCGGGCGCGCCGTTGCCGGGCGCGCCGTTGCCGGGCGCGCCGTTGCCGGGCGCGCCGTTGCCGGGCGCGCCGTTGCCGGGCGCGCCGTTGCCGGGCGCGCCGTTGCCGGGC
>DATJST010000492.1:0-3058 GCA_035503975.1 Acidimicrobiales bacterium
AGGGATAGGCGCGGTAGAGGTGGCCATGGTCGCCGCCTTGGCCGGTGTCGGGGTTGATGGCACGGGCGCCATCACGGCTGTCCTCGTTTACCGCGTCATCTTCCTCAAAGGGGCGGGGAGCCTCGGGGCGTATGTTTATGCCACGGTTCATCGCCGTTGGACAGCGTGACGCAGACGCGGGACTGCACCTTCGAGTACTTCGAGCCAGGTCCCGGGATCGCTCGTTCCGAATACGCCAACCACTGCCAGATCCTTTTGAGCGATTCGACCACGAGCGGTAGATGGCAGATGTGGGCCGCCGCAATGGGCGGGCGCGTCGTGTCCACGCCTCCGTCGCGCTGACCGACAGCGTGCAGAACCCAGCCCGGGAGAACGAGCGTAGCCTACTTTACGAGCCTTCATACTCGACCGGACCGTCGTGGTCGAGGCATTGGAGCGTAAGCCACCCGGCGTGCCCAGGAAACGTGCCCGAGGGCGGCATTGAGTTGATCATTTGTGCGCAGGTACCGGTGGTTTGGTCAGGTCAACACGGCCGTCGGTCGGCCTGTTAGAGCGATACACACCTCCACTGAACACATGGCAAAACGCCACCATCGAAAGGGTTAATTCCCACGCCGCAACTTTTCTTCTGTCGCAGTTAGGACACTGCTACGACCGTGCCTGATGAACGCGGGAGCATGAACAACTTCGCTACGTTGGGCAGGCAACAAACTCGGATCCTTGAGCAACCTTCCGAGCGAGTCCTTGAGCGCGGGAGGTGCCGAGTTTGGACATCGCCACGAATGCCGGGCGTGTGAGCGCCGCGCAACGTTAGCAAGCCAAGTGGCGACCTCGTCCCACGGCGCAACATCGTGAGTAATCTCGGGCCCTCCTGTCTCCGACGTAGGCGCGGCCGGCAGCGCTGGCACTAGCCGGTCTCCAGCATGAACGGAGCAGCCAACGGCTGAGGCCGCGACGTCGGCTCCGGGTGCAGCAGATTATCGAGCCATGCGAACGACCGCGCGTGGTAAAGAGTCCTCGCTCCTGCTTCGCAATGATCACCTGCCCCTTCGGCCGCGGTGAAGTGGATGTACTGCTTTTCGCACCTCAGTGCCTCGAACAGCTGCGGGGCAGACGCGCTGATGTCGTCCCCTTCAGCGTCACACACGAGGACCGGGCAGGTTATCTGGGCGGCACGATCTTTGAGCGAGTACTCGCGCAGGGCAAGCAGGTAGTCGATTGGGCTGACAACGCCATGCACGAACTGGCCCCGTCGAAGCGCCCACCCGGCCGTCGGCTTGCTGGCCAGCGCCCTCAGGACGCGGCTCAGTGCCGCTCTGGCCAGCGACCGGGGCCGAGTAAGGCCTCCGGCCAGAGCACCGGGCACGCGCCGCGCTGCGGCGGCGAAGAGATCATAGGAGCCGCAGTCAGCTATGCAGGCTGCGAGCCGGTGCTCCGCGCTGGCGGCGCGGGGCGCGAGATGGGCACCGAGGCTCAGGCCGATCAGGGCAACTTTCGCCGGGTCGACGTCCGGTCGGGTATGCAAGTAATCCACGACGGGCGTGATTACCGCCTCCCAGTCAGGACGCATAACCAAGCCCTGTCGGACCAGCGCGGTCCCCTGACCCGGTCCGTCAAAAGCCAGCACGTTGTAGCCGCGGGCCAGCGCGGCGGCGCCATTGGAAAAATACAGTTCTTCGGCCGTACCGTCGTAGCCACCGGTGAGGACTACTGTCGGACGCGGTTGGTGTTCTGGGCCAGGTCGGAAGAAATAGCCCGGAAGCGTCGTGCCCTCATAAGGGATCTGGAGGATTTCCGGTGGTGTCGGCAGCAGGGCCGCGCCGGACCGGAAAACGCTGGTCTGCCGGGCGTAACTCTCGACCAGGCGCGCGTCCAGCGGTTGTCCCAGGAGCATGACCCCCGCACTTCGGAAGTAAGTCGAGGCTCGGAAGAAGGCCAACCGGGCGCTCTCCCGACGCCCGGCGGCCTGCTCGGTCTCGGCCAATGCTAACGCCGCGGTTGCCGTCGCCGTCCAGGCCGTGTGCCAGCTCGTCAGGTCGGTGCCGCTCACAGAGGCGGCAGTTGTGAGGCAGTCCCCGATGTCCGCTCCGCCGTAGGGCGCCATCCCGGCGGCGCGCAGCGCCTGAGCATCAAGCAATTCGTCTTTAAGCGCAAAATGAGTCACGGTCGGTTCTCCTTGGTGGTCGCGGCCTCGGGAACGACGGAGGCGTCGACATCGACGAACCGTTCGATGCAGGCCAAGAGCTCCATGACCCCATAGAAGTCGCGCCGCTCCGTGCTGTCCACCCGGCGGACGGTGCCGGTCAAAGGCCCCTCCGCTGACCGGACGACCTCGATGATGATCTCCATACCTCCTAGAGTGCGGTACCCGGGGCACAATTTCCCCATGGAAAACCCCTAGTCGCTAATTGGAGAAGTAGTTGCGAAGTTGCCGACGGGAGGTTACGCCGAGCTTTCCGTACACGTTGCGCAGGTGGTATTCGACAGTCTTGCTGCCGACATACAACTCCGCGGCCACTTCCTGGTTGGTCAAACCTTTGGCTACCAGTGCCACCACGTCGCGTTCGCGCTCGGTGAGGTCGAGGGGAGATCGGGACTGCTGGGGACTGGTTCGGATGCCGGCGCGGGCCAGGTCGGCTTCGACCCGGCGCAGGAACGGCTCGGCACCCATCGCAGCCAGTTGGTCGTGGGCGGCGTGCAGTTCGTCCAGAGCGCGCCGTCGCCTTCCCTGGGCCAGCAGGGCCCGCCCCAAGGAGCGGTGCAGGAAGGCGCGATCGAGGAGGGGGTCGTCCGGGCCGAGCAGTTGCACGGCTTCGGCCAAGCCGGCCACCCCCGCGCCGGCGTCGCCCATTGCGAGCCAGAGTTGAGCGCGCGACCCGGCGATACGGGCGTTCAGATCCAGCCCCCGTTCCTCAGCCGCATGCTCGAGCCGCGCGATGTGGGTGAACGCTTCCTCGACTCGTCCGCAGTCGATCAGGGCTGTGATCAGGGTGGGCCACCAGGCAAGCGAGGTTGCCATGGGTATGGCCCGGTCGTCGCTCACCAGGGGGCCGAGGGC
>DATJST010000493.1:0-20350 GCA_035503975.1 Acidimicrobiales bacterium
GCGCGAGCTGGTAACTCTGGTCCGGGCCACTACCCGGTCCAATTGGGCGCTTGGTAGGGACTCGATCGCCCTCAAGTTCGCTGCTGGCGAAATCCCGTTCCTGGCCACCCCCCGGCCGCACGCCGAACTGTTTGTCTGGACACCCCGGTACGAAGCCTTGCACCTGCGTTTCGGCCCGGTAGCTCGCGGCGGCATCCGCTGGAGCGAGCGCGAGCACGACCTGCGGGTGGAGGTGCTCGGGCTTGCCCGAGCCCAGGTCAAGAAAAACTCGCTCATCATCCCTACGGGCGCCAAGGGCGGTTTCGCCCTGCGTTCTATTCCCGCAGGCACTGCTGAGAACGGGGCCGAGGGGGCCGGGGCCTTGGCCGAGCGGGCCTACCGCAGCTTCATGAATGCCATGCTCGACATCACAGACAACGTCGTCGGGGGTGCAGTTGTTCACCCCGCTGGCGTTGTCGCTCGTGACGGGTTCGATCCTTACCTGGTAGTGGCGCCCGACAAGGGGACGGCCGCGCTCTCGGACCTGGCCAACTCGATCAGCACCGCGCGCGGCTTTTGGCTGGGGGACGCCTTCGCGTCGGGTGGCAGCCACGGCTATGACCACAAGGCTTTGGCCATCACGGCTCGGGGCGCGTGGCTGGCCGTGCGCAGGCATTTTCGTGCCCTCGGCATGGACCCCGAACGCGATGAGCTGCGCGTCGTGGGCGTCGGCGACATGTCCGGGGACGTGTTCGGCAACGGGGTGCTGCAGAGCCGGACCTTACGCCTGGTGGCCGCGTTCGACCACCGCCATATCTTCATCGATCCCACTCCCGACCCTGAGAAGTCGTTCGCGGAGCGCTTGCGGCTCAGCCGGCTCGAAGCTTCCTCGTGGGCGGACTACGACCTTGGCGCCGCGTCAGAGGGGGCCGTGCTTGTGCCTCGCCAGGCCAAGCGCGCGCAGTTGACGCCCGCAGCGATGGCTGCCCTCGCCGTCGCCAGCTCGGAAATGTCGCCGCCGGAACTGGTGCAGGCCGTGCTCAGGGCTCCTGTCGACCTCATCTTTTTCGGTGGGGTAGGCACCTTTGTGAGAGCCCCAGGCGAGAGCGACGTCGCCGTCGACGACAGCGCCAACGACGACGTCCGGGTGAGCGCCGACGAACTGCGGGCGCGCGTGGTCGCCGAGGGTGCCAACCTCGCCATGACCCAAAGGGCGCGCGGCGCGTACGCCCGCCGCGGCGGGCGGGTCAACACCGATTTCATCGACAATGCCGCTGGAGTGGCCATGTCCGACCGTGAGGTCAACATGAAGATCCTCCTCGAGATGGCCGTAAACGCCGGACGCGCCGAACCCGGTGAACGGGATGTACTTCTGGAAGGCGCCAAGTACGAGGCTGCTGGCGCGGTGCTGGCGACAGTCGAGTCGAGCCTGGTCGCTCTCGACCAGGCGGCATCCACCAGCGCTGCCGAACTCCCGGCCCTCGCGGCGCTCATGGCCGAGCTGGAAAGCACAGGCGCCGTCGAGCGCGAGGTGGAGGCGCTCCCCGGCCCGGAGGAGCTGGCTCGACGGCGACAGGCAGGAGCGGGGCTGAGCCGCCCCGAACTGGCCGTGGTGCTCGCGAGTGCGCGCAGCGCTGTGGCTCGCTCCGTGGACGCGTCCCTGCTCGTGTCGTCAACAGAGCTGGCGGAGCGCGCCGCTCGCTATTTCCCAGCCTCGTGGCGCGAACGCTTTGCCGACCTGGTCCCCAGCCACCCGCTCTTCGCCCAGGTGATCGCGTCCCAGCTGACCAACGAGCTGGTGGCTCGTATGGGCGCTACCTGGGCGCACGAAGCCGCGGCTGAGACCGGCAGAGAGCTTTGGGAGGTTGCCGCCGCCTTCTGGTTGGCGGCAGAGCTCCTCGGCGCTGACGGCGTTGAGAGCGCGCTCCAGAACCCGCAAGTGTTCGGCCAGGAGCCTGTGCGCGCGCCCGCACCCGAGGAGAGAGGCGACAGCGTCGAGGCCTTCAACCCTGGAGCTGGTGTGCCAGAGACAAGGCGTTTGCCCGCCGACGCCGAGGCGGCGTTGCGCAGTACCTTTTCGGCGGCCAGCGACCGGCTGGCCCGCTGGTACCTGCGCAGCGGTTACGACCTCTCCCCGGCGGGGTTGGCGACCCTCTTGGCGGGTGACAAGGAGGTCCGCTCGGTGCTCCTGGCTCAGCTCGAGCGGGATGTCGCGTCCGCTGGCCGGCCCTCGGGCGGAGCCTTGGGTGGAGGGGCGGGCGGAGGCTCGGGCGGAGGGGCTGCCGGAGGCTCGGGCGGAGGGGAGGGCGGAGCGCTAGGCGCCCAGGCGGGCACTCCTCCCGAACTGGTCGCCTTGCTTGATGCCGGCGCTCCCGCCCATCTCGCTCAGGCCGTCTGGCAGGCCGGTGGGTTGGCTTCTGTGGGCGAGGTGGGGGAGGTTTCGCGGGCCTCACGCCGGACCGCAGCTGAGGCGGCGGGCGCGTTAGCTGCGGCGTCAGCTTCGCTGTCGCTTCCGTCCCTGCGTCAGCGCATCTCCGGGTGGCCTGCCGCAGACCGCTGGCAACGTTGGGAAGCCCACAACCTGGTGAGCGATATTGCGGGGTCGGGCGTTGCCGTGGCTGTCGCCGCTCTGCGGAGCTACGGCCAGCTCGCACCGGGGGAGGCTGTTAGCGCGTGGCTGGCGCAGCGGCGGGGAGCGGTTGCGCGGGCCGAGAGGCTCGTGGCGGAACTGCACCTGTCCTCCAGTCCCAACCATGCGTTAGCGGCGGTGGCCGTGCGCGCCTTGCAGGACATCGTCGGGTCAGCGCCGACGGCGGGCGTGGGGTAGAAAGAGAGGCCATGAAGCTCGCCATTGCAAACGACCATGCTGGTTTCCCATTGAAAGTGGCCGTTCTGGAGCACGTGCGCGAACAGGGCCACGAAGTCGATGACCTCGGTGCCTACAGCACGGCCCCAGTCGACTACCCGATTTTTTGCGCCGCTTGCGCACGGCATGTCGTGACCGGCCAGGCCGAGCTGGGCATAGTAATCGGCGGGTCCGGGCAGGGCGAGCAGATCGCGGCTAACAAGGTGCACGGCGCCCGCGCCGCCCTGTGCCATGACGAGTACACGGCGCGCCTGGCCCGCCAGCACAACAACGCCAACGTGCTCGCCCTCGGTGCCAGGGTCCTGGCAAATGAGCTGGCCTTCGACATCGTGGACGTGTTCCTGGCGACTGGCTTCGAGGGCGGCCGCCACCAAGCTCGCCTGGACGAGCTGGCGGTCATCGAAGTTGAGGAGTCACGTGCCTGGGCTGCCGCGCAGGAGGAGACCAAGCCCTGACGCCGCCGGGTGGGCCGGACAGGCCTGCGGGTGGCGAGCCCGAGCGGGCCGTGCGCCTCGTCGGCGTCGAGCTCGTCCGGGTATCGCTGCCGTTGCTGGCACCCTGGGTCACGGAGGCGGGAGAGTTCTCTCAGCGCGACAGCATGCTCGTGCGCGTTATTGCGCACGCCCTCAACCCGCAGGGAGAGCACGTTGAGGTCGAGGGTTGGGGTGAGTGCGGCGCGCTGCCCGGTCCTACCTATACCTCCGAGTACACCGCTGGGGCCGTCGAGGTGACGGCTCGCCACCTGTTGCCGGCATTGTTCGCGGGCCACGTGTGCCGCGCCACCGAGGTGAAACCTGCGCTGGCGGGGGCCCGGGGGCACAACATGGCCAAGGCCGCGCTCGAAACCGCCGTGCTGGATGCCGAGCTGCGCGCTTTGGGCCAGCCCATGGCGGAGTACTTGGCCTCCCTGTGCCAGGGCGGGCAGCCGCCACGGGCTGCCGTCATTGCCGGTGTCGCAGTGCCTTCGGCGCCGAGCCCGGCGGAGCTCGTGGACCAGGTGAACGTGTTCGTCGAGGCGGGCTATCGCCGCGTCAAACTCAAGGTCGGGCCAGGGCGCGACTTGTCAGCCGTATCGGCGGTGCGGGAGCGTTGGCCGCAGCTCATCTTGTTGGCCGATGCCAACGGTTCTTACCAGCATCTCCCGCTTTCGGAAACGGCCGATCGGCTGAACGCCCTGGCGACCTTCGACCTGGCGTGCATCGAGCAACCTCTGGCGGAAGATGACCTCGTTGGTCACGCCGAGCTGGCCCGATGCTCGCAACTACCCATTTGCCTGGACGAGTCCCTGTCGTCGTACAACACCGTGGTCCTTGCGCTCAGCCTGGGAGCTTGCTCTGTAGTTGCCACCAAGGCTCCTCGTCTCGGCGGCTACCTCGAAGCGGTCCGGGTGCACGACCTATGCGCTCAACACGGCGTGCCGGCGTGGGTCGGCGGGCTGGTGGAGACCGGTATCGCGCGGGCGGCGAACATCGCCCTCGCATCCCTGCCCCACTTCTCGCTGCCGGGTGATTTGTCGGCCACTGGCCGTTTTTTCGGAGCGGACCTGACAGCTCCTCTGCCCCTCGCGCGCGACGGCACGATCAGCGTTCCGACGGGCCCGGGGTTGGGCGTGGCGGTCCAGACTGAGGTGGTAGACCGTGTCGCCACTTGGCGGAAGTGGTTCCCGGCGGAGCGCCAGGGCTGGGACGCGCTGGTCCGCACCCCGGCGCGTTAGCCTCCCCAAGGATGACCCTTCCGTTGTGGGACGACGTGCCCGCCGAGCCCGAGGCATCCACTCCGTCCGAGCCAACCGCTGCGCTGCCGCTTCCGCTTGCCCCTGCGCCTCCGTTTGCGCCTGGGCCGGTGCCTGCCGGGGCGGCCGGCGGCGGTTCTGCTGGTGCTGGGCAGGCGGGTGGGGGCCGTTTGCCTGCCGGGGCGGCGAGGGCACCGCGGGGCCCAAGCCCGGCGCAAGCGGCGTCGCAGATAGGAGCTTCGGCACCCGTGGGGCGCGGCGCGCCTCGGCAGTTGAGCCTCGTGCGCCTGGCTGCCGAGATTGCCCGATCGCTGGCAACTGTTGGCCGCGTAGCTGTCGAGGGGGAGGTATACCGGCCGCAGACGTCGCGCTCGGGCTGGGTTTTCTTCACACTGCGCGACCGGGCCGCTCAACTCCCAGTTGCCTGCCCGTCACGCCACAGTCGCCGTTGCCGGGCGGTCAACGGAGAACGCGTCCTCGTCGTCGGCACCCTGGTGTGGCTCAACGACCGAGGACAGCTCCAGCTCGAAGCGGAGGAAGTTACGCCGGTCGGCGAGGGCGCCGTAGCCGCTCTAATTGCCGAGACGCGAGCCCGTCTGGCCGCTGACGGCCTGCTGCAGCGGCCACGCCGCGCTGTACCCCGGCTACCCCGGGTGATCGGCGTGGTATGTGGCGCCGATGCCGCGGTACGCAAGGATATCGAGTCGGTAGTGGCTGCCCGCTACCCGGGCTACCCGGTCTGGTTCGAAGAGACGACCGTGAGCGGGCCAGGTTCGGCTGTCTCGATCGTGGAAGCGCTCCTGCGCGTGAGCGCTCGGGCGGATGTGGACGTCGTCGTGCTCGCCCGTGGTGGGGGAGACGCCACCGCGCTTCTACCGTGGAGCGACGAGGAGCTTTGCCGGGTCGTGGCCGCTTGCCCGGTCCCGGTTGTATCGGCGATCGGCCACGAGTCGGACCGGCCGCTTTGTGACGAAGTGGCCGACCTGCGCTGCGGGACGCCGTCACTCGCTGCTCATGCTGTGGTGCCGGACCGCGCCGTTCTTTACTCAGCAGTGGACGCCCTGGTCGAACAGGCGATGAAGGCACTCGTCGCCCGGCACGACCGCGGGCTGGGCCGGCTCCAACGCTGCGAAGTGAGCGGGGCGCTGGCCAGTGCGGTTCTCTTGGCCCAGAGCCACCTCGGCCACGCCCGACAGTTATTGGCTTGGTCACATCCAACTGCGGTGGCTCGCGCAGCGCACCTGCGGCTGGAGGCCTGCGACTGGCGGCGGCCGTTCGCCAGTCGGGTGCTCTCTGACCAGCGCAGGCTTCGGGCCGTCCAGAGCCATGCGCAAAGCCTCTCGCCCCAACGCGTCCTGGACCGTGGGTTCGCTGTAGTGCACCGCGCGAGCGGCAGCGTGCTGCGCGAGGCTGGAGATGTCGAGCCCGGCGAGCTCATCTCGGTTACGGTGGCCCACGGCCGCTTGACCGCCACTGTCGACGCCGTTGAGGCTGGGCGTGAGGGCCGCAGGGATACTGACGCTGGCGGGCGTTGGGCCGGGGGTGGAAGTGGCGCTGGTGGGCGTCGTCAGGGGAGCCAGCCGTGACCGAGCCTGGCGCTAACGCGGGAGCACCTCTGGGCGTCCCGTCCCCCGATGCGCAAAAGCCTCAGACGACCGCTCATTTCGACCCGGAACTATGTGGGCTGAGCAGTCCGTTGGAGGCCTTGACTTTCGAGGAAATAGTCGGTTCTCTCGAGGCTGTCACCAACCGCTTGGCCAACGGTGAGCTCGGGATCGAGGCGGCCGCAGACTTGTACGAACAGGCGGAGATCCTCTACGAGGCCGCCGAACAACGCCTCGCTGCCGTCGAGGCTCGGATCAGCCGGCTCCAGGCCCGGCAGTGAGCCGCATGCGCGAGACCTTTAGCCGAAACTGGGGTGAAAGCTCCAAGAGTGCGGAGTGAAAGCTCCAAGAGTGCGGTGAAAGCTCCAAGAGTGCGGTGAAAGCTCCAAGAGTGCGGGGTGAAGGCTCCAAGAGTGCGGTGAAACCTCCAAGAGTGGCCGCTCCGGGCGATCCTGGCTTCGCTCTACCTGCGATAACGTCAGCGAGAGAGCTCTGCCGGCTCCACTCTTGGATGGTTCAGGCCACTCTTGGAGCTTTCAGTGCGACTCTTGGATGGTTCAGGCCACTCTTGGAGCTTTCAGTGCCACTCTTGGATGGTTCAGGCCACTCTTGGAGCTTTCACCTCGGCTCTCGGAGCCTTCAGAGCAAGCTCGGCTCTCGGACGTTCGGCTCGACTTTTGGATGTTTCAGGTCCGCGCCGTGCTGCCGCCGCCGCATGTCACAAGCCCGTCAGTCCGTACCGCCATGAGCCAGCGCAACTCGGGCAGCGCCCGGACGGCGACGGAAGCACGGCCCCGCCCCTAGCTGAAGCCGCCGTCACCCCAACGGACCGAGAAGCAACGGTCCTCCAGGCGCCCCGGCGACCACCTGCCCCACTGGCCGTTCATAGCCCTGCGTGTGGCTTCGGTCCAAGCGATGACGTCGGGGCTGCTCACCCGCCGCACCGTCTGTACCAGTCCGCCCTCGAAGACGCGGTAGCCCGCCCAGACACCTGGGTAGTCCTTCGTAGACCCGACTTCGCTGACTACCAGCGGCCCGTACTGGTACCGGCGGTTCCGGTGGCGGTGGCCGGCCGTCACCAACGCCCCGGGCTTCACGGCCGCGAGGAGGTCGAGCAGCGCCCGGCTCTCTCGGTGGGGGATGCCCTTGGGGTGGGCGACCGGCCACCAGTGGAGCTCCGGAGGGTGGTGCGTGCACATCCACACCCCGGCCCGAGAGGGGGCCTTTGCCGCCAGAGCCACGGCCTCCCGGCTGATGTCAGCCGGTAGCTCGCCTTTGTGCTGGCGGGGGTCGCGGTGGTCGGACTCCGCGACGACCAGGCGCACGCCGGGCAGATCCCGTGCCCTCGGGCGCCATGTGACCTGTATGCCTTGGGAAGCCAGCACTGCCTTGCCGTCAACTCCCAGCTGGTTGTCGTGGTTGCCGAGGATGGCCTCGACCGGTACCGGGCACGCGGCCAGGAGGCGCCCAACGTCGCGCATCTCGGCTGCCGTCGTGAAGCGGGTCAGGTCTCCCTTGGCGACGATGAGCTCTGCCCCCCACTCGACCGCTTCCTCCAGGGCAGCCTGTAGGGCGCGCTCAGGATAAGTGGCCGAGCCCGCCGACCCCGCCGAGCCCGCCGAGCCCGCCCCGGCGGGGGCGCCAACTACGGGGCCGAATGGGTCGTGGATCCTCCCGGCCACGCCGAAGTGCTTCTCGCCGATGTGGACGTCGCTCACGGTCGCAAACTGGCTCAGCAATGTGCCGCCCGGCGTAGGCAGCGTGCTGAACGTCGCCGCCACGAACGGCGCCATGCCTTCGGCGCTGGCAACGAGCTCGTACCTGGTCCCAGCCGTCAACCCCGTGAAAACCGCGGCTCCCGGACCTGCCGGCCAGGCTGGGTCGAGACGCCTGCGCCCCGAGAGAACTGCCCCGCCGAAACCCAGCTCCGCCCAGCCGAGACCGAGGTCGGCGAGAGCGCTGAGCCACAGCTCGGCCGGCGGTGACGCCTTGGGGTGCACCACCTGGCCCCCCAGGCACAAGCGCAACCCAGCGGCTGGCGACGCCGCCCAGGTCACCTGAGCCGAAATGTCGTCGACCGCGAACACCCGCACGGGCCAGGGGGAACGGCCGGCGGTACCGAGCGCGCGGGACAAAGATCGCCCCGGACCGCTCAAATAGCCCGTGGGCCTCCACCGTCGGCATGCTCGGGCTCTGCAGGCGCGGCCGGCCGCGCCGCGCTGTGGGCGGCACCTCCTCCGTCGGCACCCTCCTGTTCTGTGGGCGCAGCCCGTCGCGGCTCGTTGCCCGCAGCGGCCCGGCTGAGGAGGCTCGCAAGCTGCGGCCGCGTCCGCTCCCTAAAGGCCAGGTTGATGCCCAACCGCTCCCGCGCTTGGCGTAGCCGCAGCTCCCCTTTTATGGTCGGGTGCGCGTCCAACCAGTCAGTGGCCCGCTTGGACCCGTCCTTTCCGAGCGCGGCCAAGCCCGGTATGGCCTCGAGCATGCGGTGGACGGCGTTGGAGGGCCAGCGAGCCTGGATCTCGTCCCAACGCGACTCGATTGCTTCCCACGCCACCTCGGCGCCATCGCGGCGGCCGAGGATGAACATGATCAGGTACGGCGCGTCCTGGGAGCGCACTTCGTCGCTGAAGGCGAGCTCGACCGAGCGCCATAGCAACCCAGGCGCACTGAAAGCCCCGAGCGCGTGCAAGTAGCGGATCTCATCTTGCGGGGTGGCCGCTCCTTTGAACTGAGCATGAAATGTCTCCCACTCCCGCTCTCCGCCGTTGAACGCCGCTACTTGCACTATCGCCGTGGCCAGGTCGGGCACGAGGGGAGCGCCCCCGGTACTGGCTGCGGTCACCAGACGGCGCGCCTCGAGCTGTACCTCGTCGTCCGCCCCGAAAGTCCCGAGCAGCATCACCAGCCGGGCTCGGGCACGGCGCTGGCGCGCCGGCTCGCCCAGTACCTCGTCCCAGCCCAGCTTCTCGAACACCGGGCCCGCCAGGTCGCGTGCCAACTTCTGCAGCAAGGGCCGGCTCGCTTCGTCGCTTATGAGGTCGAGCAGGCTGAGGCCACCCGAAACCGCCCACCAGACGTCGGGGTCACGCTCGTCACCAAGGGCGGACCAGAGCTCGAACGAGGTCTCCAGGGGGAGGACGCCGGCGACGCCGGCCGCCCATGTGTCCGACACCAGGCCGAGGCGTTCCCGGTCGTCCAGGTGGCCAAGCGCGGCGAACAGCCGGTCCCGCAAATCGGGGCTGTAGGCGACGCGATAAACGCCCCAGGCCTGCTCGTTGACCAGTAGCCAGTCCGGTTCTCCCTTCAGTTGGACTGTCGCCACGCCGTCATGGAGCAGCAGCTGGCCGTGTTCCAGCGCGCCCCCGGTGGCGTAGCGCAACCTCACCGGTATGGTCCAGCGTTGCTGCGCGCAGATCTCTCCTCCGTCGGTGCCGTCGAGCAGGAACCGACGTTGGGAAAGGCGCAGCTCGGCCGGGCCGGTCAGCTCCGCCGTCACCAGGGGGTGGCCGGGTTGGTTGACCCAGGTGCCCATGGTCTCGCTCACCGGGAGGCCCGAAGCGCCCTCGAGGCTGTCCCACAGGTCCGTCGTTTCGGTGTTTGCCAGGCGGTGTGCCTCTAGGTAGTGGCGCAGGCCGCGCCGGAACGTGTCCTCGCCCAGGTAGCGCTCGATCATGCGCAAGACCGAACAGCCCTTGTCGTAGGTGATCACGTCGAACATGTCTTCGGCCTCTTCGGGCCGGCCCACCGGGTACTCGATTGCCCGGCTGGCCCGCAGGCCGTCCACCGCCAAGGCGGCGGCGCGGTCCAGGCCGAAATTGGTCCACACATCCCAGGCACGCTCGAAGTCGTCGGCGGCCAGCATTTCCATGAACGATGCGAAGGCCTCGTTCAGCCAGATGCCGTTCCACCAGCGCATCGTCACGAGGTCGCCGAACCACATGTGGGCCGTCTCGTGCGCCACCACCTCCACGATGCGCTGGCGCTCAGTCTGCGAGGCGTCCGGCCCGGCCAACAAGGCCGTCTCTCGGTACGTCACCAGGCCCAGGTTCTCCATTGCCCCCGAGGCGAAGTCGGGGATGGCGACGTGGTCAAGTTTGTCGGCCGGGTAGGGGATCGAGAAGTAGTTGCTGAGAAAGGAAAGGGCGTGTGCCGCGGCCTCGCCCGCCAGGCCGGTCAAGCCGCCGCGCCCCGGGACCGAGGCGATGCGCAGCGGGACCCCTTCCACGACAATCGGCTCGGTCAGCTCGAACGGGCCGACCACCATGGCCACGAGGTACGTCGACATCTTCATGGTGTCGGCGAACCGGGTGCGCAGCTTGCCGCCCTCGACGGGCTCGCAAGAAACCGCAGCGGCGTTGGACAGCATGGTCAATCCTTCATCGGCGACGATGGTGATCCCGAAAGTCGCCTTCAGGTCGGGCTCGTCCCAGCAAGGGAAGGCTCGCCGGGCGTCGGTCGACTCGAACTGCGTCGCCGCGATCCAACGTTCCTGCCCGTCGGCTCCTCTGAACCGGCTGCGGTAGAAACCGTGCAACAAGTCGTTCAGCCGGCCAGAGAAGCGCAGGTGCAAGCCGGCTGGGCCGGGGCGCAATGCCTTCTCCAAGCCGAGCACGACCTGCTCCTCGTCCGCGCGCCAGGTGACGCCGGCCGGCTGCTCCCGCCCGTCGCCGTCGACCACTCGGGCTTCAGTGATATCGAGCTCGACGGCGTTCAGCACCAGCTCGCTGACCGTGCCCCTGACATCGAGGCGGATATCAGCCTCGCCGTCAAAGTTGCCCTGGGCCGGATCGGGGACGAAGACCAGCGAGTAGTGCTCCGGCACGACGTCGCGGGGGAGGCGGTAAGAGGGGGCCTTGGTCACCCGCCCAACTTACATTTCATGGCTCTGGTTCTTCGGGAGGTAGGTAGTCCAGGTCCAGGTCGGCCAGTTGCACCAGCGTGGACGCGAGCCATGAGCCGAGCGCGGTCAGCGTAGCCTCGGCCGCCTCGCTCAACTGACGGGTGGCCCCGGACCGGGCACCAAGCGCCTCGGCCGGCCCCCCCCGGGGCACCGTCCACCCCGGGAACAGGCTGGCTTCCTTCCCGGCCGGCTCCTGTGGCGTGGGCATAGGAAGCCGGTAGCTGCCCTCGTAGGCCACCTCAACCGCTACCTCGGGCGCTGTACCCAGTTCTTCGAAGGCCTCTTCGATCACGGGGGCGGAGCGCGACAGGTGGTCGCCCCCGATCTCGGGGCTTTGCTCGGGGAGCACCTCGAGCACGCGCTCCAAGGCAGGGCGGCTGGCAAGCCGCTGGGCACGGAAAACCACCTCGATCCCGATCTCGGGAGGGTCGTCCACGGCTTCACCCATAGCCATGCTGCGCCACGCCGACTGGCTCCAGGTCTGCCAGTCAAGGCTCAGGTCGGCGCTCACGCGGGGAGGCTCGCCGTCGCCGGGCAGGCTGACCGAAGTCTCCCAGAGCAGATCCCCCGTCAGCAGGTCGAAAACCAACCGGTCGTCCTGGCCGGCGTGCTCGAGCAGGCTGGCATCCAGCGCGGCCCGAAGCGCGCCGACCGTGTCCAAAAACAAATGGTCAAGCAATCAGCGCCTCCCGGCCCCGGGTTGCCCGCCGACCAGCTCGCCTCCTAACCGCCTCTCGTCCCCGTCCGGTCGGTGGGCCATTTGCTCGACAGTACATCAGGTCCGCGGCATGCCAGCTCCGGGGGGCCCCTGCCCTCCGGTGTGCCCAGTAGCGTGGGGCCGTGGAACGCATCGGACTGGTTGGCCTGCCCAACTCTGGCACGTCGAGCCTCTTCAACGCCCTCACGGGTGGCAATGCGCTCGTCGCCAGCCACCCGTTCTCGACCACCGAGACGAGCGTGGGTGTGGCTCAGGTGCCCGATCACCGGCTCGAGGCCCTGGCCAGGATGAGCGCGTCCCGCAAAGTCGTGCACGCCGGCGTCGAGCTGGTGGACATCGCCGGCTTGGTGGCTGGCTCGTCCACAGGCGAAGGGCTCGGTAACCGCTTCCTCGCTGGCATACGCGAGGCCGACGCCATCTGCCTGGTCCTACGGGCCTTTGAGGACCCCAATGTGGCCGGCGGCGACGACCCGGTCGACGACCTCGGCGTCTTGGAGCTCGAGCTCGTCCTGGCTGACCTCGCCAGTGCCGAGAGCCAGCTCGAACGGCGGCGCAAGGCGGCCAAGCAGGACCGTTCGTTGGAGGGCCAGGTAGCCGCTCTGGAAAAGGCCATCCGTGCGCTGGCCGCAGGCACGCCGCTGTACCGGGCCGCCCTCGGGCGGGACGAACGCGATGAGCTGCGGCCCTTTTTCATGCTGACCAACAAGCCCGTGCTGGCGGTGGTCAACCTGGGGGAGGACGCCGCCGGTGACGACGCCGCGGCCAAGCCGATCGTCGAGGAGCTGGGCGGTACGGCCGAGGTGCTCGGAGTCAGCGTGCGCCTCGAGGCGGAGGCGGCGCAACTGGCCCCCGCCGACCGGGCCGAGCTGATGGAGGGCCTGGGCCTAGGTGAGGGAGCCCTGCCTCGCGTCGCCCAGGCCGCCTACAGGCTCCTCGGCCGGCGCACCTTTTTCACCACGGGCGACAAGGAGAGCCGGGCGTGGACCTTCCGGGCCGGCGCCAAGGCGCCGGAGTGTGCCGGCGTGATCCACTCCGACCTGCAGCGCGGGTTCATCCGGGCCGAAGTCGTCCACTGGGACGAGCTGCTCGGCCTCGGTTCCTGGTCAGCAGCCCGCGAGGCCGGCAAGTTGCGGGTCGAGGGCAAAGAGTACGAAGTCGCCGACGGCGATGTCCTCGAGATCCGCTTCAACGTCTGAACCCGCTGGAGGCCGCCTCGTCGTCGTCGCCACGCCGATCGGCAACCTCGGGGACTTGTCCCCGCGTGCCGTGTCTGCCCTGGCCGGGGCGGCCTATGTCTACTGCGAGGACACCCGCCGCACGCTCAAACTGTTCACTCACGCGTCGATCAACGGTCCCCGCCTGGTGGCCCACCACCGCTTCAACGAGGCCGCCACGACCGCGGCCGCCATCGATCGCCTCCACCAGGGAGCGACCATAGCTCTGGTCACCGACGCGGGCACGCCACTGGTCAGCGACCCTGGCGCTCGCCTGGTGCGGGCCGCCTTGGCAGAGGGCTTCCCCGTCGAGCACGTGCCCGGGCCCTCGGCGGCCCTGGCCGCCCTGGTGGTGTCCGGCCTCGCCACCGAGCGCTGGTGTTTCGAAGGCTTCCTGCCCCGCCAGGGCCGGGCGCGTGCCGAGCGCTTGGCCGCCGTCGCCAACGAGACCGGGCGGGCCGTGGTGCTGTTCGAGTCGCCGTTCCGCGCCCAGCGCCTCTTAGACGACCTGGTGGCTGCCTGTGGCTCGGGCCGGCCGGTGGCGGTGTGCCGTGAGCTCACCAAGGTGCACGAACAAGTCTGGCGGGGCACATTGGAGGAGGTGGCGGACCGCGCCCGGGGCCTGAAGCACCGCGGCGAGTACGTGGTCGTCGTCGGCCCGCCCGCCTCGAACCGGCCCGGCGGAGGGTAACTCCGGCACCCGGCCCGGCCTGCTCCTATACCCTGGGGCGGTGCCCCGGTTCTACGTCACGACGCCTATCTACTACGTCAACGACGCGCCCCACATCGGCCACGCGTACACCACAATCACGGCCGATGCGCTCGCCCGTTGGCACCGCCTCGTCGGGGACGAGACCTGGTTCCTCACCGGCACGGACGAGCACGGCCTCAAGGTAAAGCGCAGCGCCGAGGCCAACGGTTTGACGCCACAGGAGCAGGCGGACCGCTACAGCCAGCGCTTCCGGGACACCTGGGCGATGTTGGACATTTCCAACGACGACTACATACGCACTACCGAGCCGCGCCACGTCCGGGCCGTACAGACTTTGATGCAGGCGGCGTACGACAACGGTTGGGTGGTGCCGGGGACCTACGAGGGCCTGTACTGCGTGAGCTGTGAGGCCTACTACACCGAGGACGAGCTGGTTGACGGCCGGCTCTGCCCGGTCCACAGCCGGCCCGTAGAACTGTTCAAGGAAGACAACTATTTCTTCCAGTTATCGGCTTTCGCCGGACCGCTGCTCGAGTGGTACGGAGCCAACCCTGGCGCTGTCAGCCCCGATGGCAAACGCAATGAGGCGCTCGGCATCATCAGGGCGGGCTTGCAGGACGTATCGGTCACACGCAGTTCGCTCGACTGGGGCGTCCCGGTGCCCTGGGACCCCAAGCACGTCTTCTACGTGTGGTACGACGCCCTCATCAATTACGCCACCGCCGTCGGCTACGGCGCGGAGCCCGAGCGTTTTGCCGCTTGGTGGCCGGCCGTCCACCACCTGATCGGCAAGGACATCCTGCGCTTCCACTGCGTCTACTGGCCGGCCCTGTGCTTGGCCGCCGGCATCGAACCCCCGCACCGCGTCTGTGTCCACGGCTACCTCCTGGTCGGTGGGGAGAAGATGTCCAAGACGGCGTTCAACCAGATCTCGCCCGCCGACCTGCTACCCGTGTTCGGCGTCGACGGCTACCGCTACCACTTCCTACGCGACCAGCCCTTCGGGCCCGACGGCGAGTTCTCCTACGAGGCAATGGTGGCCCGCTACAACGCCGACCTGGCCAACAACCTGGGCAACCTGCTGGCCCGGGTCAGCGCCGTGGTGCAGCAGAAATGCGGTGGCCAGGGGCCTGCTCCGGACCCTGGCAGTGCCCTGGCGCCGGTCGCAGCCGAAGCTTACGCAGCTGCAGCGGACGCGTGGCAGCGGGTCGCCCCGAGCGAGGCCCTCGAGGCCACTTGGCGCCTGGTACGGGCGGCCAACGCTGCGTTGGAGAATGCCGAACCCTGGCGCGCCGAACCCGGGCCGGCCGTGGACAGAGTAATGGGCGATGCCTTGGAGGTACTGCGCATCGTCGCCGTGCTGGCCAGCCCGGCCCTGACCCGCGCTCCGGCCGAGATATGGCGGCGCATCGGCCTTTCCGGCGACCCAGGCTCGACCCGGCTCCCCGGAGCGGCCGCGTGGGGCGGTTACCCGGGTGGCTTGCCGGTCGAGCGGGGTGCGCCCCTGTTCCCCCGCCTGAGCGCCTGAGCCAATCCGTGTGGTGCGACAGCCACTGCCACGTCCCTTACGAGGGGATGGGCACAGAAGCCATCGGCGATGCGCGCGCCGCTGGCGTCGCCCGGCTGATCACCGTCGGCACCGACGCAGAGCAATCGCGGCTGGCCCTGGACGTGGCGGCCGCGCACGACGGGGTCTGGGCGACCGTGGGGCTCCATCCGCACGAAGCCTCGCGAGGCGTGGCGACGGTGGAGCCGCTCCTGCAGGGCCAGCCCAAACTGGTGGCCATCGGAGAATGCGGGCTCGACTACCACTACAACTTTTCCCCTCCGCACCAACAGAGGGAGGCCTTTGCCGCTCAGGTCGCTTTGGCTAACCAACACCATTTGGCGCTGGTCGTGCACACCCGGGAAGCGTGGGACGACACCTTCGACATCCTCTCCGCGGTAGGTGTGCCAGCGCGCACGGTGATCCACTGCTTCACTGGCGGGCCAGGCGAGGCCCGCCGGGCGCTCGACCTCGGGGCATGGCTGTCGTTCAGCGGCATCGTGACCTTCCCCAAGGCCCTCGAGGTCCGGGAGGCGGCGGCTCTGTGCCCCATCGACCGGCTCCTGGTCGAGACAGATTCGCCGTACCTGGCGCCGGTGCCCTACCGCGGTCGGGCCAACGCCCCCCGGCTGGTCCCACTGGTCGGGGCGGCTGTGGCCGCAGCCAAAGGCCTGGGCACTAGCGACGTCGAGGCGGCTACCTGGGCGGGGGCCGAACGTTTCTTCGGGCTGGCCCAGGCCGCGCCCGGGCCCCGGTGACGCTCACCCTGGCCGAGGTGAAGGGCCTGCTCGGCGACAATCGGATCACCCCTAGCCGCGCCCTCGGCCAGAACTTCGTCGCCGACCCCAACACCGTCCGGCGCGTGGCGCGCCTGTCCGGAGTAGGCCCCGGCGACCATGTCGTCGAGGTCGGTGCCGGCCTCGGGTCGCTGACGTTGGCGCTGGCCGAGACGGGCGCGAGGGTGCTCGCCGTCGAACGGGACCAGTGGCTGGTGCCTATCCTTCGCCAGGTGCTTGGGGCGCGAGGGGTAAACGGGGTCACCGTGGTCCAAGCCGACGCCATGGCGCTCGACTGGGCCGAACTGCTTGGACCGGCTACAACCTGGTCGTTGGTGGCCAACTTGCCCTATAACGTGGCCACCCCGCTGGTCGCCGATCTGCTCGACGCGGTGCCGGCCGTCGCGCGCATGACAGTCATGGTGCAGCGGGAAGTGGCGGACCGCCTGGTCGCCCGGCCCGGTTCGCCGGCCTATGGAGCAGTCTCGGTCAAGGTGGCCTATTGGGCCGAGGCCGCTCTGCTTGGGACCGTGCCCGCCTCCGTGTTCGTGCCGCGACCCCGGGTGGCGTCTGCCATAGTCGGCATAACCCGGCGCCCCCTCCCGGCGGTCCCAGCCACCGTGGTTGGCCCCGACCAGCTGTTCCGCGTGGTGCGCACCGGCTTTGCGCAACGTCGCAAGATGCTCCGCCGCGCCCTCGCCCCACTCGCGCCACCGCCTGGTGCGTTCGCTGCCGCGGGTGTGAGCGAGCAGGCACGAGCCGAAGATCTGGCAGTCGCCGATTGGGGCCGCCTCGCTGCCGCTATCGCCGGGCCCGCCGCCATCGCGGTGCCAGCGAAGGGCACGTCGCCAGCGGCCGTCACGTCGCCAGCGGCCGTCACGTCACGAGCGGCCATCACCGCGCAAGCTGGCGGCCCCATTGACGGGTGAACCGTGCGCGGCCGGCATCGGCAGTGGCACAGACGCGCCCGGCCGCTTTATGGCCACGCTCCGCGCCCCTGCCAAGCTCACCCTTTCGCTGCGGGTGACCGGCGTTCGCGCGGACGGCTACCACTTGCTCGACGCCGAGATGGTCACGATCGACTTGGCCGACATACTCGAGTTTGGCTCTGGGGACGGCCTGGAGGTGGAGTTCGCCCCTCTCGCCGCCAGCGCCGGCCATGGCAGCGTGCCAACCGACGGGACGAACCTGGTCGTGCGCGCCCTCCGTCTCGTCGGGCGGACAGCGCGGGTACGCCTCACCAAGCACGTGCCTGCCGGAGCGGGCCTCGGCGGCGGTTCCGCAGACGCCGCCGCGGTGTTGCGCTGGGCCGGGGCCGCAGGGCGGGCAGGTACCGAGCTGGCCAGCCGTCTCGGTTCGGACGTACCGTTCTGCCTCTACGGCGGCCGGGCACGGGTGACGGGTGCCGGCGAAGTGCTTTACCCGCTCCCCTTCGACGAGGTCTCGGGGCAGGCTTACACGCTGGCCATCCCGCCTTTCGGTGTACGTACCGCCGCCGTCTACTGCGCTTGGGACGCGCTCGGTGGCCCGGCTTCGGACAATTTCAATGACCTGGAGCCAGCCGCCCTGGAAGTCGAGCCGCGCTTGGCGGCATGGCGAGAAGTGCTCGGGAACTCGACCGGCCAGGTGCCGCGCCTGGCCGGGAGCGGTTCCACATGGTTCGTCGCGGGCGCGCACCCCGGGCCGGGGCGCATCGTGACACGCGTGACCCAGCTGTGAGCGCGCACGGGCGACCGTAAGCTAGCTCGGCCATCCGCAGGGCGTACGGCGCCGCTCCTCACCGGGAGACGGCAAGCAAAGCCCAGTCGCCCGGGACCCCTTTCAGCTGGTGCCGACCACGCTCGGCGAACACGAAGCTGGAACCGGCAACCAGATCCCGGACGGTGCCCGAGACGAGGACCTCGCCTGCTTCGGCATTGGCACAGATGCGGGACGCAATGTGGACGGTGATGCCGGCGAGCTTTTCGCCGCTCGCCTGGCATTCGCCCGTATGTAGGCCCGCTCTGACCTTGATCCCGAGCGCGGCCAGCTCGTTCTGTATGGCCAGGGCGCAGCGGATCGCCTGGGCAGGGGTCGCAAAGCTCGCCAGGAAACCGTCGCCCGTGGTGTCCAGCTCGCGGCCGTTCCAACGCTCCAGCTCCCGGCGGACCATCATGTTGTGCCGCTCGAGCAGCGCTCTCCATGCGCGGTCGCCCAGGGCAGCGGCCCGCTCGGTCGAGCCAACGATGTCGGTGAACAGGATGGTGGCCAGCACCGACGGCGTCTCCGCCCTTTCCAACGCGCGCCGTGCGCGGGCGGAAACGGCAGCCGCGCCTATGCCGTCCGCCACGCTCAAGGCCTGACGGGCCGCGGTGGCGCTGGCTTCCACGTCGTCCGCCCGCAGCTCGAGCTGGGCCAAGGCGACGAGCGCCTCGGCCCAGCGAGCCGGGCAGGGCAGGGCCTCGTAGAGGGAAGCGGCTCGCTGCAAGAGCTCCCGTCCCGTCTTGAGCTCGCCTTGGGCGACTGCCAGGTGGGCGCGGCAGAGCGCCTCGGAGGGAAGGTTGTGGTCGTGGGGATCCCCTTGGGTAAGTTCCCCGACCACGTCCACCCAGCGGGCCAGCTCCTCGGTGCGCCCTTCCTCGGCCAGAGCGCAGGCGAAATCGGGAGCAAAGCCCCAGTGGCTGCTGGCCTTGAGAACATTGGTTGTGGCGTGCAGCGCCTCCCAAAATCGAGGCGCCGCCGCCGACAACCCCTCACGCGCCAAGATGCAGCGAGCACGGGCCGCGTAAGCGGGCACCGAGCGCTGGGACTCACCAGTGCGCGTGGCGCACTCCAAAAGCTCGTCCACTACTGCGCCTGCGGCCAGATCCCCGCGCCGTTCCAGGGTTTCGTACAAGGCGGTTAGTGCCACGATCCGCGTGGGCACCGCGGCGCTGTACCGAAGGCGTTCGCATTTGGAAAGCACTTCGTCGTACTCACCGAGAAGTGATTGCAGCCAGGCGTAGCCGGCCCGCACGTACTCGTCGTTGGGCGCCACCCGCTGCACCAATTCCTCTGCGCGCAAAAAGGATTGGTGCGATAAGGCGAAATTGCCGCGCCACAACAGGGTGTAGGCGGCATTGGTAGTGAGGTTGTGCTCGGCGTACTCGTCCGCGGCGGCCTGTGCGGCGCTGGTCGCGGCGGCGAAGGCATCGAACAGCTCAGAATTGTCCCGGGCGATGAGCATCCTGCTCCCATGCAGCAACGAGAGCGCCCGCCCGTTGCCCGCCCGAGTAGCCAGCTCCACGGCGCCACCCAAGAGTTTCGTCGCCTCGGTGTCCTGGTCGGCTAGCACCAGTAGCCGGACGAGGCGGGCCAAGACGTCGGCTTCCTGTTCGTCGTCGCGGCCGTGCACAAGTTTGGCCGCCTCCCGCAACATGGCCAACGCCGGGTGTGTTTCACCGGCTTGCCAGCCTTCGCGTTGCAGCACCATGATCGCTCGGCCCTCGGCCAGTGGGTCGTGGAACTGTCGGGCCAGTTGGAGGGCTTCGGTGGCGAAGGCTTTGGGGAGGCGCCAGTCCCGCGGCTCGGCCATGGCGTTCGCCGCCTCCAGCAGTAGCTCGAGCCGAGCGCGTGTTTGCTCGGGCTGCAACGCCAGCGCGGCCTCGAGCGCACGCGGCTCGAGGGCACGCACCCGCGACAGCAGGGTTTCCCGCACGCTCGCCGGCAACTCGATCTGGTCCAGGTCCCGCCGTGCCCAGGTGTCCCCCGCGAAATAAATGTCGCCCCTTTCCACGAGCACCTTCATGAGCTCTTCGACGAAGAAAGGGTTCCCCTCGGTGCGCTCGAGGAGCACGTCGAGGAAATCATCACTCACCCTCTCGCCGTCGAAAATGGCACTGACCATTTCCCCGAGCTCGTCGCGCCCAAGGCACGACAGCGGCAGTTCCTCGTAGCGCCGCTCCCGCTGCAGCTCGGCCAGGCAGGCGAGCACCGGGTGCTCGCGCTCCAGCTCATCCGACCGGTACGTTCCCACGAGCCACAGGTCGATGTCGGCTGCTTCGCGCGCCAAGTACGAGAACAGGCTGAGGCTGTCGGCGTCCGCCCAGTGGAGGTCCTCCAGCAACAGCGCGCTGCCGCTCGGTCGGCAGAGGTTGTTCATCAAGTGCCAAACGGCTGCGAACAGGTCATCGCGCGCCGATGTCTGATTGGGCAGGCCTATGAGCCTGGCCGCTTCTGGCACCAGTGCCGCGGCGAGGAAAGCGCGCCCTTCAAACAGCTCGGACAGCTTCTCTGGCCCGAGCGCCCGGGTGTGCCGCCGGAGCGCGGTTACAAATGGGCCGTA
>DATJST010000494.1:0-11479 GCA_035503975.1 Acidimicrobiales bacterium
CGTGACCCATGAGATGGGCTTCGCACGCGAAGTGGGAGACACGCTCGTGTTCATGGACGCGGGTTTGGTGGTCGAGTCCGGGCCGCCCAGGCAAGTGCTCGCCAGCCCGGCCCAGGAACGCACTCAGCTCTTTCTTTCCCGCATCCTGTAGCCGGCCACGACGTCGTCGAGCAAGCCGCTTGCGCGGCGCCGTACCTACTCACTGTGCTCGGGTGCTCCCCGAACGTCCAGAGGCCGGCAGAGCAGCCCTGGATCTGGCATGCTCGCCAATGTGGCCATTGCGTTGCAGTACCTTTCCACCGGCACCGTGAGGTAGCCAGCCGGCACAAAGTTGCGCAGCCTTCCCGACTATCACGTCCGCCGCACCCGCCTCACCAGCCAATGCGCCGGCAAGCGAGCCGTGGTGATCGAGGCGGCCGGTGGCTACGGCAAGACCGTCCTCGGTGCCGAGCTGGTCGGCAGCTGGTGGTCGGTCGGCATAGACATCCAGCTGGACCAGCCCGGCACTTCGGCGAACCTCCTAGCCGCACGCCTGCGGGCGGCGGCCGCGCAGTCCGGGTTCACCGACGCGGCCGGGGCCGCGAGTGCCGGCAGCGATGCCACCGCGACCGCCGATGCCATCGTCAATGCCCTGGCCAAGGAACGCTGCACGTTTGTCGTTGACGACGCCCACCACGCCGCCCCCGACGCCGCCGCGCTCATCGAGCGCATCGCCAGCCGGCTCGAGGGGGAACAGCACCTCGTGGTCCTGGCCCGCGAGCTGCCCACGGGGTCCGAACGCCTGCGCCGGGCCGAGTACTTCGCCCTCAACGCGCGCGACCTTGCGCTCACCCCCGAGGAAGTCCTCGCGCTGTGCCGCTCCGGTTTCGGCCTGCCCACGAGCACCGACGGCGCGAAGGCGCTCACCCAGCTGACGGGCGGGTGGACCGCGGCGACGGTGCTGGCCGTGGCCCGCGCGGCGCGGACGGGCAAGCCGGCCGAGGAAGTGGCCGCATCGGCGATCTCACCCGAGAACCCGGCCGATGCCGTGGCGGCCATACTCCAAGAGCCCATCGCCGCACTGGGCCCCGAGCACCGCAGCTCCCTCGCTCAGGTCGCGCGCCTCCCTCTGCTCGACCACGAGGTAGTTGACGAAGCGACCGGCGTGCCGGGCTTTTTTGACAAGGCCCTGGCGGCGGGCGTGCCGTTCAGCCCGGCCGGGGGCACGTGGTGGGACTTGGTGGGGCCGGTGCGCGACTACATGGCCACCTTTGCTCCGCCCAGCGCCGGCGCGATGCGCCGCGCGGCCGACCTTTACCGGAGCCGGGGCGAGCTTGGGGCGGCGTTGGCGCTGCTCCTGGCCTCGGGCAACGAGCCCGAGGCGGCGAGGGTGCTCGCCGCCACCACGCCCGAGGACGCCGAGAGCATGGACGGGCTGGAGCTCCAGGCCATCTTCGACCAGCTACCGTCCGAGGTTGTCGACGCCAACCCGAAAATCCTTTTGCTGGTGGCGAGGGGGCACGGGGTCGCTTTCGAGTACGGCAAGCGGGGCCGGGTGCTCGACCGCGCCCGGCAGATCGCGGCCCGTACGGGCGATCCCGTCTTAGCCCGCGCAGTGGCCGCCGAAACCGTCAACGACCTGTGCCGGCAGTTCGCATACCAGGAGTGCATCGAAGCGGCACGGGAAGTGCTGGTGGCCGCAGCTCCCGAAGAGCGGCTCACCCGGGCCCGCTGCCACTACGCGCTCGCGCGCGCCCTGTGGCTCAGCAGCTACGCCGACCGCAGCCATAACGAGGCGCTGCTGGCCGACGCTGACGCGTCATTTGAACAAGCCGTTGACCTCTACCGGGGGCTCGGCATGCGCTCCACGCTGTCGGCCGTGCTCGTCGACGTGGCCATGACCGTCCTGTTCAGCCGGGGGCGGGCAGCGGCTGCTCTGGCCACGCTGGACGAGGCGCTGGCCCTGGTGGTCGACCGCCCTCGCCGCTGGGCCTGGGTGTTGTGCTTCCACGCCAAAGTGGCGGCGGAACTGGGACTGGACGAGGTGTGCCGGGACGACGTGGCCGAAGTCCTGCGGATAGGCGAGCGCTTCGACGACGACCTGCTCCGGTCCTACGGCCATCAGCGCCTGGGCCTGCTCTCCTCCTACAACGGCGACGCCGACGCAACTTTGTACGAGGTCCGCCAAGCCGAACTTCACCGCACAGAAAATTGGTGGGCACAGGCCTCGGCCAGCTTCTTGGCCGGGGCGGCCGACTGGCTCGACCGGGTCGGCCACAGCGCGCTCGCCTGGGAGTACCTGGGCCGGGCGAAGGAGGACCCGAAGAACGCGTCGCAGCTAGTGGCGATGTCGGAAGCGGCTCTCGAGGCGCGCCACGGCGACCCAGGCCTGGCTGAAGAGCGCCTCGTCGCGGTCGTCGGCCAAGCCATCGACCGCCGCGAGCTCTGGCGGGTGAGCCTGCTACGGGCGTTCGCCGCCTACCGGCGTGGTGACCACGGCACGGCCGGGGCGCTGGCGGCACGTTCGTTCGAGGAAGCCGCCCGCCAAGGCGAGCCGCAGCTCCCCATGATCGCCGAGCGCGCCATCACCGAGCAGTTGCTCGCACTAGCCGTGGAAACGGGCCAACCGGCGGCGCTCGCGCTCCAGGCGGCCACTCTCCCCCTGTCTTTGGCGCTGCTCGGGCGCTTTACGGTGTCCGCGGCGGGCCGACCAGTGCCACTCGCCCAGAGCCAAGAGGCGAAGCTGCTCAAGTTTGTTGCGGTCAACGCCGGGCGGGTGCAGGCAGAACAGGCGATCGAGGCGCTGTGGCCCGAAGCGGCCCGCTCCGCCGGGCGTAACCGCTTGCGGGTCACAGTGAGCCGCCTGCGGGCGGCGGCAGGCGACATCCTCGTCCGGGACGGCGAGATGCTCAAATTGGCGGCGCCGGTACGGGTCGACCTCGAAGACTTCCTCCGCGAAGGGCGCCGTGCCCAGACCCTCGCGGCTAGCGACCTGGCATTGGCGTCTGCAGTCGCTCGCGGCGCAATGGCCCATTACCACGGCGACCTCCTCCCCGACGACCTGTACGAGGACTGGGCAGACAAGCCCCGCCAGCGTGCCCGCCAGGTGATGCTCGACTTGCTCGACCTGTGCGCCTCCGAGGCGGCGCACCGCGGTGACCTCGACGCCCTGCGCCGTGTCGTCGAAAGAACGATCGAACTGGACCCCTACGACGACACCAGGTACCTGCGTGCGGCCACTACGCTCCTCCAGCAGGGCCGGCGGGGCGAGGCGCTCACCGTCGTGAAACGGGCCCGCACCGCTCTGGCGGAACTTGGGCTCGAACCGCCGCGCCCCCTGCTCGATCTCGAACGTTCGATCGTCGCCTGAAGCCCCGTTCGCCAGCTCGGCATCGAGGGCTGGCGCCTCTTCGCGCACCTTGACAAGAAGTCTTGTGACAAGTACTCTTATGACAAGTAGACTTGTGAGAAGGAATCTTGTGAAGGAGTAGCGATGTTTCCGAGATGGGACGGAGCCCTGGTCAAACCCCACCTAGAGGAGCTGCGGCACGAGGCCGCAGCCGAGCGGCTCGCCGCCGGTGGAGACCATCGCCGGTCGCTCCGCGATGCAGCCGGGTGGTTCCTGGTGGGTCTGGGCCTGCGCCTTGTCCAACCATGCCCACGGGCAGCGGCAGCGTGAGCGGACAGGGCAGCGTGAGCGGACAGGGCAACTTGGGCGCTCCGGGGCCGGGGCCGGGACCGGCGCCGGCGCCCGAGGAACACCCACGGCGCCATATCGCCGACGCCCGCACCATGCGCGCCCTGGCCCACCCGGTGCGCCTGCGACTGCTCGAGGTGATACGGCGCGAAAGCCCCCTTACCGCGACCAGGGCGGCCGAGCTGCTCAACGACAGCCCGGGCAATATGTCCTGGCACCTGCAGACCCTGGCTAAGTACGGGTTCGTCAAGGAGGCACCCGGTGGGCGGGGACGGAGCCGCCCGTGGCAAGCGGTGACGACATCGATCACAGTCGAGTCCAGCGACCCCGAAGTAGACCCTGAACGCGCCGCCGCCGAGGAAGCCTTCACCGCCTCCTGGCTGGCGCTGCTGGACCAGCGCCGCCAGCACTACCTCTCGATGCACCGCGCCTTCCCGCGGCCGTGGCAAAAAGCCGCTTTTTTCGACATGTCTACGACATATCTCACGGCCGACGAGACGACCCGTCTCGAACAGGCGGCGCAGGAACTCCTGGCCCCGTACAAAGGCCGGGTCACCGACAAGTCCCAGCGACCAGAGGGTTCTCTCCCGGTGCAGTTCGTCGCTTATGCCCACCCCCTGGCCCCCGATGGCGGAGAGGCATAAAAGCTGGCAGAGCGGGCCGGGGACGGAAAATCTACCCGGCGACGGGGCGTAATGCCTAGCCTGGTCGGTGGTGAATGTCCGAAGTACCCCGCCGGCGGCGGGCGATGGTGCCCCGCGCCGGCGCGTGAGCGTCCCGAAGGCCCCGGCTACCGGGACGCAAAAGGTGACCGACCAGAGCAGGCTCCGAGCCCGCCAAGGTTGGGCTTTCCTGCGTGCCGCCATGGCCGGCCACTGGCGCGCACTTTCGATTTCGGTTGTGGCCGCTCTGGTTTCGTCGGCGGCCATGGCGACCGGGCCACTCCTGCTCGGTAATGCCGTCAACCAGGGGCTGCTCGCCCACAGCTGGGGCCGCTTCTCCGCTTACGTCGTGGCCATTGGCCTGGTGGGCGTGCTGCAAGCCCTGGCCTCACGGGGCCGGCGCTGGTGGAACGGGGTGGCCTCCCGCCATGTCGAGTCCGAGCTGCGCCGTGAGTTCCACGACCACCTGCTCGGCCTGGACGTTGCCTACCACTCAGACGTAAACCGCGGCCAGCTGCTGTCGCGGGTGACGAGCGACCTGTTCCAGATCCAAGCGGTGGTGGCCTCGGGGCCGTACTGGATCGGGAGCGCCACGCTCGCCCTGGCGGTCGCGGTGATCATGGTCCTTACGAGCCCGCCGTTGGCGGCCGCGGCCCTCCTCGGCCTGCCTATCGTCGCGGTGGCTTCCAAACGGTTCTCCGGACGCGTACGCGACGCCATAGCCGACCTTCAGCGCCAGCGCGGAGCACTGGCCGGCGTGGTCGAAGAAACGATCTCGGGGGTACGGGCGGTCAAGGGCTTCGGCGTCGAGACGGTGATGGAAAAGCGCATGGGCGGGGCGGCCGGCTCGGTCCGGGACGAAGCCATGAGGGTGGTGCGGACGCGGGCGCGCTACCTGCCGACGCTCAACACCGTGCCAATGATGGAGCTGGCTGCGGTCAACTGGTACGGGGGCTACCTCGTCATCCACCACGAGCTGACGGTGGGCATGCTCGTCGCCTTCAACGCCTACCTGGCCATCCTCACCGGCCCTCTGCAGTCGATCGGCGGGTACATCGTGATGTTGCAGCGGGCCGTCGTTTCCGCCTACCGGCTCGACGTGATAATGCGGCGGCGAACCTCGGTGCCAGAGCCCGACCAGGCCACGCCGCTCCCGCCGGGACCGGGCAAAGTCGAGCTCAGGGACGTCACTTTCAGCTACCCGGCCACAAGCGGCGGTGGCAGGCCGGTGCTCGAGCACCTCGACCTGTCGATAACGGGCGGAGAGGTCGTGGCGCTTGTAGGCCCAACAGGATCTGGCAAGACCACGGTCCTTTCCCTGCTTGCCCGGTTGTACGACACCACGGGGGGCGCCGTGTTCCTCGACGGAGTGGACGTACGCCAGCTCCCGCTGTCAGAGCTGCGGGCCGCAGTGGCCGTGGTGTTCGAGGACAGCTTCCTCTTCAACGACACCGTTGCCGCCAACCTGCGGGTCGGCCGGCCCGAAGCCACGCCGGCCGAGATGGCCCGCGCGGCGCAGCTGGCTCAGGCCGACGAGTTCGTCGACGAGCTGCCGCACGCGTACGCCACGGTGGTGGGCGAACGCGGCCTCTCCCTGTCGGGTGGGCAGCGCCAGCGCCTAGCCCTGGCCCGAGCGCTGCTCGCAGAGCCACGCGTGCTGGTGCTCGACGACGCCACCTCGTCGGTCGACGCCCCACGCGAGTTGCAGGTGGTGCGGGCGCTGGCTGAGGCAAGAGCAGGGCGCACCACGATCGTGATCTCGCACCGACCGGCCACTATCGCCGTTGCCGACCGCGTGCTCCTGATCGACGGCGGCCAGGTGCTGGCCGAGGGGACACACGCCCAGCTGTGCGAGGAATGCCCGCGCTACCGAGAGGTGCTCGGCTTGGGCCCGGGCACGGTAGACCCCGAACGAGTTGGCGCGCATGAGTGACACCCCCCGCCGCTCTGCGTTCGTCGCCCTCTTGGCGCGGTCGTTGCGCCCCTACCGGCGCCGCAGCGCCCTTGCCGCCTTGGTCCTCGTTGCGGGCCTGGCTACCACCCTGGCCGGCCCGGCACTGGTCGGCTACGCCATCAATGACGGCCTCGTCTCCCACCACTCGATGAGGACCATCACGATCGCCGGGGCCGCGTACGTCTGCGTCAGCGTCGCCTATTTCTTCCTGACCCGGGCGCAAACCCTGATGGTCTCGGGCATCGGCGAAACGTTCCTCAATGACTTGCGCAAGCAGGTGTTCAGCCACCTCCTGGCACAGCCGTTGGCGTTTTTCGAAAGCGAGAGCTCCGGCCAGCTCCTGTCGCGCATGACCGCGGACATCGACACCCTCGAAAGCCTGGTGCAAAGTGGCCTCTCCAGCTTCGTCACGAGCATCGGGCTGTTCGTCGCGGTCATGGTGGTACTGGTCGTGATGTCCCCGCTGCTGTGGCTCGTCGTCGTCGTTTCCTTGCTGCCGGCACTGGTTTCTGCCGCCCACTACCGGAGGAACTCGACGCGCGCCTACCGGCGCTTTCGGGAACTGATCGGCGACGCGCTGGCGGTGCTCGACGAGAGCCTCGCCGGGGTGCGGGTTACTCAGGCCTTCCGCCAGGAAAAGGCAGCCGTAGCCCGATTTCAGGCGGTGAACCAGTCCCAGCTCGACGGCGAGCTGACAACCGTCCAGCTGTCCTCTCGCTTCTTCCCCAAGGTGGAGCTGTCAGGTGTGTTGTCCTCGATTGCCGTCCTCGTGGGGGGCGCCGCTTTGGTCGAAGCGCACATGACGACGGTGGGCACGGTGGCGGCGTTCGTGCTCTACCTGGCGAACTTGTTCAACGCCATAACCAGCCTGTCGTCGCTGTTCGACCTCCTGCAGTCCTCGGGCGCCGCGCTGGCAACTGTTTACGCGCTCCTCTCGGTCGAACCGGCTATGACCGGCCCCGACAGGCCGGCACCGCTGCCCGAGACTGGCACCCTCGAGCTGGAGTCGGTCGATTTCGCGTACGCTGCCGCGCCCGGTGGCGACGAGGGGGCCGACGATGAGGACATGCGGCTCGTCATCGAGGGAGTCGACCTGCGCATCGAAGCAGGCGAGCGTCTGGCGTTGGTGGGGCCGACGGGGGGCGGGAAATCAACCTTGGCGAAGCTGGCCGGGCGCCTTTACGACCCTCTCGCGGGCTCAGTCCGCTTCGGGGGTGTGGACCTGCGCGAAGCCCTGCTCGCCCACGTACGCGAGCGTATTGTCGTGCTGCCGCAAGAGGGTTTTCTTTTCCGCGGCACGGTGCTCGAAAACGTGGCCTTGGGCCGCCCGGGTGCCACCTTGGACGACGCCAGGTCCGCCATAGCCCAGCTCGGGTTGGCCGATTGGGTGGCCACCCTGCCCCATGGCGAAATGACCGACGTGGGCGAACGGGGCTCGCACCTTTCCGCCGGGGAACGTCAGCTCATCAGCCTGGCACGGGCCGCCCTTACCGCACCCGCGGTGCTCATTATGGACGAGGCGACCTCGAGCATCGACCCCGGCACCGAGCGCCAAGCTGAAGAGGCGTTAGCCAAATTGGCCGAGGGCCGCACGGTAATCGTTGTGGCCCACCGCCTGGACGCCGCCGAACGAGCGGACCGGGTGGCCGTCGTCCGCGACGGCGCCCTGGCCGAGCTCGGCAGCCACGAGGAGCTCATTGAGGCTGACGGCCACTACGCCCGCTTGTTCGCTGCGTGGAGCGGAGGGGCACTGGAGGAATAGGCGCTCCCGTAAGCGTTTACGTCCGGTCCAAGTGCGTCCTGCAGGAGTATTCGCCCTCTTTCCAGAGCCAATAAATCTCTCCGTGGCACCAAAATAATGCTTGCAAAGAGGGCCAACGTTGCCCGCAGCGGCACTAGATTGCCCTTTCGGGCAGTCCCACGTTGTTAGAGTGCAGGCGCGATGGCCCCTGCGCACGCGACCGCCACCCGCAGGGCGGTACGGCCACGGCCGCGACCTGTTCCGCCCGCTCACCCCGACCTCTACCCGGGTACCCCGGCGGAACGCATGCTCGCGCTGCAGTGCCTGGTGGGCAATAGCGCGGTGGCCAGGTCGCTGGCGGTGCAACGCGACCACGGACCGGCCCCGGCGGCCCCCGGCCCGGCGACAGCCCCCTTCCGTCCCCCATCTGACTTCGACACCATGACGGTCGGCGATCTCGACTCCTACGCCGATAGCCGGCCGGACTGGGCTACAGACCCTGCCCTCGGCCCGCGCAAGGGCCCTTTGGTCAAGGTGCTCGAGTTTGTCCGCAACGGGCAGCCGCCCCCGCTCGGGGCCTGCGAAGCGATGAAGGTCCACGACATGGAGGTCAACGGGCTGCCCAACGACGACCGGGAGAAGCTCCGCACCTACGCGCGAGGCGTCCAGTCCACGACCACGGCGGGGCTTTCGTCCACGCCGGTACTGGCAGATGCACTGACATCCGGTGCCGCACTCGTAGCCCTTGAAGCAAAGTTGCCCCGCGCGACCCTGCACCATGCCCTGGGCACCACAGACTACGGCAAGGCGAACATGCGCCGGCTCATTGCCAAGGGCCTGGCAGAAGCTGAAAACCTGGCCAGTTACTTTGCCACCTCGCACGCCTACCTCGAGGCCGACGACGGCGCCGATGTCGGGTCCTATTTGGACATGGTCGAAAAGGACGCGAGCCGCCCGGAGTCTTTCATCGGGCACCCAGCCCGCGTGCACAACTACCACCGCTTCGAAGCCAGGATGCTCACCAAGCTGGCGGCCAACGAGACCATCGAGGACCGCGTCAAGCCCTTGCTCCTGATCCTGCACACGAGCACCGACTATAACGGCGCGTTCCACCGCGACAGCGCCCTAACAGACCTCGTGGTCCACCCGAGGAACCTGACCGTGATGGTGGAGGGTGCCGCAACCCTCGAAGCGGCGGGGGGCGCGGCGGCGGCGATCGCCCATCGGCAGGGCCAGCATCACCGGATACAGCAATTGATGCTCGCCGGGCACGGGGAGACCGGGAGCATGCAGATGGCCGGCGTGCCAGGGCCGTCGGGGGCCGTAAGCGGCGCGGGCGACCTCGACCTCGCGCACAACCGGGCGCGGACAGAGAGGTTGCTCCGCGGGCTGATCGGCAACATGGACAGCGGCCCCGACGCCCGGATCGTCCTCAACGCTTGCCTGACCCAAGCCGAGGACGTCGCCGCCAACCTGCCCGCGGACCCGGCGCGGGCACGCGCCGCCATCCTGGCCTCCTTGGCGAAGAACCCGAGCCTCGCTTCGCGTATCCGCCAGCTCGCCCCAGGCCGCGTGGTCGAAGGCAACATCGCGTCGGTGCCTGCGGGCACCTACATGGACGTTGACGCCGCAGGTCACCCTACCGGCGTGGTGCACCAACAGATACCCTCCGACCCGGCAGCGGCGGCGACCGACCTGCCCGATTACATCGAGCACGGCCAAGAGCCCGAAGGCTGCATGCGTGCTGTCGTAGTGGTGTGGGCGCGTGACAAGGCCGAGTGCATGCACCGCATCGGGCTCCGGCGGGGCCAGCCCATCGCAGGCTGGCCCGATCGCGTCGTCCATGCCCTCTACGACATCGTGGCCGCCGACAGCGACAATGCCGACCTCATGAACCGTCTCGCGAGATGGGTGGCCGGTGGCCTCGGCGAGCTGGACAACCCCTCAAGCCAAAACCCGGGATACATCGCAGGGGCAAACAACAACTTGGCGCCCGCGGAGGAGTCTTCGGTGTTCACTTTGCTCTACGCTTCGGCGGCGGCGGGCGCCCAATTGGCAATAGACCAAGTGTGGATGGTCCACAACCCGGGCCGGGGCGCGTCCTTCCTCACCGGGCTCGATGGTTTCGCCACCACCGTCTTAGCGGACCCCCACCTGAGCGCACCTTGGGTGGCTGTGCGGACAGCCGACCTACTGCCCGTAGCCTCGGCCGCCGCACCGACCCGCGCGCAAATGAAGCTCGCCCTGTGGGGTGCCACCGGGGGCCGTGACGACCCCGCCTGCCACGCCTTCTTGCTGGAGAACGCCAGGGCCACACGCCATCTCGTGATGCCGGCCGGCACCACCGTCGACCACCTCACCGGAGGCAGCGCGGCCGAAGTCGATGTGCTGACAACCCTCGGCCTCGCCGGTCACGCGGTGCCTGCGGTGGCCGCCGGCGCTCCCCCGCCCAACCTGGACACCGATGGCGATGGCATAAACGACACCTATGTCGAGTCAATAACCAGGCGCGGTGTCATCGCTGGGGAAGGAGTGCGCCTGCGGGCCAAACCCAGCTACAGCGGCGCCATCCTGGAACTGTTGTTTATGCCCACACGCCTCGACGTCTTTGGCGAGAGCGGCCTCTGGCTGGCGGTCGATCGCGGCAGCCGGACCGGGTTCGTGCACAGGAGCCTGGTCCGGGAACTTCCCGTCACCTGACCCACGCGCGATCACCCGAGCCGCATCACCAGCAACCGGCCACCGGCCCCGCCAATCTTGGCCACCAGGAAATCGCCGAGTGCCCAGGTGAGCGCGGGCACCGGCTCGCCGACCTCCAGCTCCCATTGCCAACCGGAGCCCCGGCCGGCCAGCACCCGGCCGTCCTCTCCCCCGCTCGCGAGCAAGCCGAGCCCGCGGTCATAGGCGAGAGCAGTCACGGGGCCCGAGTGAGCGCCGATGTCGTTCTCCAGGCCCTCTCTGGTGAACATGAGCACGCGGCCGCTCGCCAACCCCGCCGCCCAGCGGCCATCGCCCATGGGCACGAGGCTGCGGGCTGCGGTCGGGTCCCCAAAGGTGACTAGGCCCGCACCGGCACGGGACCAGACCACGAACGAGCTCGGGCGGCCAATGGCCACGCTGCTCCCATCCCAACTGGCGATGGTTATGGCCTCGTCGCGCGAGTAGGTGACGCTGTCATGGCCCGCGCCCACGATCGCCCAGCGCCTTTGGGGGCCGGACGGCTCGGGTAGCCGTCCGGGCCTCACCCTCGGCTCAATCCGTTCCACGTACAACAATGTTTGGCGGCCGTCGAGGCAGGCGGCCCCCAACCGCAGGCGGAAATGACGCGAAGCTGCCTCGCCCAGTTCGGGGACGGCGGCGCGAACGAGCGAGTCGTTGCTCGTGGCGGTCGCGCCCGGCAACGGCGCGCCCGGCAACGGCGCGCCCGGCAACGGCGCGCCCGGCAA
>DATJST010000495.1:0-8290 GCA_035503975.1 Acidimicrobiales bacterium
ACCCAGGGTTCGCCGAGGCGTTTGCGTAATGCCGAGACGGTGATCCGTACGGCGTTGGTGAACGGGTCGGCGTGCTCGTCCCACGCCCGCTCTAAGAGCTCTTCGGCGCTGACGACCCCGCCTTCGGCAGCTACGAGGACCTCGAGTACGGCGAACTGCTTGCGGGTGAGCGCGACGTAGCGGCCGTCACGGTAGACCTCGCGGCGGAACGGGTCGACACGCAGGCCGGCGATCTGTCGAACGGGCGGCCGGTTGTGGGCGCGACGACGGTCGAGGGCTCGGAGACGGAGCACGAGCTCTCGCAGCTCGAACGGCTTGGTGAGGTAGTCGTCTGCGCCGAGCTCGAACCCGGAAGCCTTGTCGTCGAGGCGGTCGGCGGCGGTGAGCATGAGGATGGGCATTCCGCTGCCCGAGGCGACGATGCGCCTGGCGATCTCGTCGCCGGAGGGCCCGGGGATGTCGCGGTCGAGGACGGCGATGTCGTAGGCGTTGACGTTTAGCAGGCCGAGAGCGGTGTCACCGTCCGCCGCGATGTCCGCGGCGATCGCTTCCAGGCGGAGGCCATCGCGGATGGCTTCGGCCATGTAGGGCTCGTCCTCGACGATCAGCACACGCACATTCGCATAAGGTTACGCCCCAGGGCATATCGTCCGCGTATCGAAAACCATATACGTACTGGCAACATCAGGTTGGCTTGACTAGGACCGTGGCCGTCGTACCAACTATGGGGATCACCGTCTATGGATGCGGGCCAGAGGAGGCCGCCTTGTTCCGAGAGATGGCGCCTCGTTTCGGCGTCCAGCCGAGCATTACAGACGCAGTGCTATCTGAAGCCAATGTAGGACTGGCATCGGGTACTCGGTGCATCAGTGTCGGTCACAAGGCGAGGATCGCAACTTCGGCTTTTATTGCGCTCAGCCAAGCCGGCGTGAGCTACATCTCAACGCGAAGTGTCGGTTGCGACCACATCGACGTGCAATGCGGGGAACGCCTTGGTATTGCTGTCGAAAATGTCGCCTATTCGCCCCACAGCGTTGCCGACTACACGTTGATGCTGATGTTGATGGCGGTGCGACGTGCCAAATCCACTCTCAGCCGTGTGCAGGCTCATGACTACCGACTGAACGACGTGGCCGGGAGGGAACTCCGCGACATGACCATTGGGGTCATCGGCATGGGGAACATCGGTGCGTCCGTCCTGGACCGGCTGCAGGGCTTCGGCTGCCGCGTCCTGGCGTATGACCGCTGTCCTCAAACCTCCGCCGAGTACGTACCTCTCGACGAGCTGGTACGGCGAAGCGACATCGTCACGCTCCATACGCCGCTCAACGCCAGCACCCACCACCTCTTGAGCCGTCAACGTATCGAGCAGATGAAGGACCGGTAGGAAGAGCTGCCCCGGGTGACGCCGTGACCGACGCCTTGGACCGCGTAGTGGCCGGCGGGGTTGCCAGCGGCTCTGCGGCTGCGGCGCACCGGAGAGTCGCAAGCGCATAATTGGTTTTATCGCGCCGCGCTCAAAAGACTCCCAAGAACCCAGTCAGGACGCCGGCCAGGATGGCGAGGCCCGCGGTGACGTTGGAGAAACCCTCCCTGCGTTCGCTCGCCACGAGCTCGGCCGTTTCGAGGTAGGCGCGGGCCATGTTGAGACGGCCGGACGCCTCCATAGGCCCTCCCCTTGATGTGCGGGCTGCCTTAGGCACGGGCGGGGACCGTCAGCAGGTTCGACCTCCCGGCAACGACTATCCCGCGCTGGCGTATCTCTTGGTCAAGCGCGGGGTCGCTAGTCGACAGCTTGTACCACTGCCAGGTCGATAGTTCGACGGCGTGCAAGGGGTTCCCCGTCCAGCGCTGCACACTTCTATGGAGGGCATCGACCGAAGCGTGCCAGGCCTTTGCGTCAGGGAACGGAGAGGAGTAAGAGGCGGAGCTAGCCGTCGCCGCGGTCACCGAGGCCTCGAGGAACCCCGTCCATCCCGGCGTCTTCACCCGGGGCGTTTCGTCACCTGGGAAGGGTTGGTGGACGAGTAACAGGTCGATGTCGCTGTCGGGGCCTCCGTCACCGCGAGCAGCTGACCCGAAGACGGCCGCGTGAACGGGCTTCTCGGTCCACCCGGATAACGTCTCCCTCAGCCGCTTCCACAGCTCGAGGCGGAGGTCTGCCAGAAGTGCCGCGGCGGGGGCTGCCACGTGGTCGCGGTTCAACTCGTGCACCAGGTTCCTGCCCATCTGGGTTGCCGTGACAAGGCCCTGCTCCACTAGGCGGGCGACGCTGCGGCGGATCCCGATCTCAGAGCCCCGGGCCGCCTGCTGCGCGATCTCCCCAACGGTGAGCGGGCGTCCTGCCCTGGCCAGGACAGACAGCACCGGCCCGTCGAGGGTCGGCGTCAACGCCCGTGTCGGGTCGCCCAGGTCCACGATCATATTATATAGCTACCTATCTCATCAGATCGTTATCTGTCAGATACGATAGGACGATGAGCGGTACGTGGACCTGCGAGACGAGGCCAGGCCACAAGCAACGGATTCTTCGTCCGATGTCCTGACGGCGACATTTTCCCCCGTCATGGCCCCGACCCTCTCCGCGTGGAGGCGGCCGCACCTAGTCCGGAGGGCCAACCATCTGGGCAACTTCTTGGGCAACAACTGCCGCCGATTGTTGCCCAAAACGGCCATCCACGCCCGATCAGTAGGTCGCGAGACGGCAGTTCAGACCGGGCTTTACCATGCTCGGAGCGACAGGTTCCACAACGGTAAGCCTGGCTAAGGGTCAGCTCGCGCGTATCCGCCGGGGAGGGCTCCTCGCGGTGCGCTCGAGGGACATCATCTGCTTCTAAGTCGGGCGGCCTGCTTTGGACGCTCTGACATGCATCGCGGAGGTGTACCGACCTCCGAGGAAGCCCAACTCCGCCGATGGGAGCTCCCAAGCGCGGCGCAGAAGTGTTTCGCGGAACCTCTGGCTGTCGCTGGGGCGTTACCAGGTCGTGCGCCGCCAACCAGGCCTTAGCGCGGAGCGCCTCGTCGCCGCCACCCGCCCAGCGCGAGCCCAACCGGCCCGGCGAGCAGGCTGTCGGGGGGCCGGCACTAAGGGGGCCGAACGGCCCCCGCACGGCTCGACGGCCGTAGTCGCGCCGCCGCCGAGCGGTGCCTAAGGATGCTGGGCCGGGTATTGAGCCGGCTTGGGGCCGTCATCAGCGCGAGTGCCCTGACAATTGGTGGCCTGGCCCCGGGGTCGGCTGCCCTGGCCTACCGGTCAGCCACCTACCCGGCGGCGCTCCAGTTCTCGGGCATTTCCGTGTCAGCTCGAGGGCTCGGCCTCTACGGGACGGCCACCATCGCCGGTAACCAGGGCGTCGACTGCCTGGAGGCCGACGTCAACCCGGCAACGCTCGCGTTGTCCGACATCTTCGAGCCGCGCTGCGACGACCCCCGCATATCGGGCCACCCCGTGGTGCCGATCGAGGCCACTGTCGACAAGGGCAACTACATCGCGGTCCGAGTGGCCCGGCTTGACTCTAAAACTGGGCACATAGAGGTCGGCCCCGTGCTCGGGACCGACGAGGACGCCTCCGACACCCGCCCGCAATGGGTCTACGGAGCTGGTTCGCTTTGGCTCTACCTCGCCGCGCCCAAGGGCTCGCCCGCTGCCGGGAAGGCCTTACGGGTCTCCGTGGCGACCGGGCAGCTCGTGCAAACAACCGAGGTCTCGCCTGGCCTGTTCCGTCCGGTGATGACGGCCGACTCCAACGGGCTGTACTTGTCGCCCGCGGTCAACGGAGGGCTCCAGGCCAGTCCCGGGACCGCCAACGCGGTCATCTTCCACGTGGGCCTGGGCGCGACGAAAAGCGATGTCTTTTACCGGTGGCCCGCCGGCAAGTGGTACGGCTTTGCCGATTGGATGTCCGGGTACGGCGACCAGCTATGGGCAGACCTATGCCAACGCGGCGGGCCCTCTCTCAAGTGCGTGCTAGCGGGTTTCGAGGGCACGAGCGCTCGGCCGGACCTGCTGAGGCCTGAGCCCTACTTCGACGGGTGGGCGGTCGGCGGCCCCAGTACCGGGTTCTTCACGTCGCTGGTGCCGGCTAACGAAGTCTCCGCGCCGCTGCCCACCACCATCGTCCGTATCGACCCGTCCACCGGGACTGTCCACCGGCTCACAACGATTGTGCTGCCGGCCTATTGGGGGTTCGTCGAGCCCGACGGCAACCCGGGCGCCGCCCTTTACGACAGCGCCCTCTACCTGCTCGCCTCTTCCGGCCCGTCCGACGAGGCCACGCTCTACCGCATCCCGGTGCCGGAGGGGAAGTGACGCCCGGGCGCTGGCGGGGCGCCGTCGGCGCGCTAACTGGCCTGGTCCTGGTCGCGGCTGTCACGGCGGGCACGCCCGTGGCCAACGCGGCTACGACACCGGCCCACTCGTCGGCCTGGCGTTCGTACCCTACGGCCGTCGGCGCCTTCAATGCCGTCTCTTGCGCCAGCAGCCGGTTCTGCGTGGCGGTCGGCTGGTCGACGGGCACTGACTACTTCGTCACCTACAACGGGCGCAGCTGGAGCCCGGCCCGGCTCGCCGAACAGTTCGAAGGTGAAATGGAGTCGGTCTCCTGCCCGGTGGTTGGCTGGTGCGCAGCCATCACCGACCTCGCTGCCGTCACGGTCTTCCAACGCGGTCAGTGGTCCAAGCTCACCACGGTCGACCCCAACCCTGGGCCCCCTTACCCCGGCATGGTGGCCGCCATTTCCTGCTCGTCGCCTCGTTTCTGCGTCGCCGTGGACGGACAGGGCAACGCCGAGACATTTGACGGGACGGGGTGGTCCAGGCCCCGCCTGGTCGACCCCGATTACCCGCTGAACGACGTGTCTTGCGCCAGCCCTGGCGACTGTGCAGCGGTCGACGGCTACGGCCAGGTAGCTGCGCTGACCGGCGACCGTTGGTCCGCGGCCCGGCCGGTCGACATCACGGCCTTCACGGGCATCTCCTGTGCCCGGGCTGATTTCTGCGTCGCCGTCGACCTTCTCGGCCGCGCCGTTGTCGGCCACGGAGGACAATGGTCGGTCCCTGTGGCCGTAGACCAGGTCGCTGCCAGTCCCCTGTCGGTCTCGTGCCCCGCCGAGGGCAGGTGCGTCGCCGTCGATAGCCAGGGGAGCGAGACCACCCTGAGCACCGGCCGGTGGGCTCCGCTCCAGGCCATCGACATCGGAGGAGACCTCGTCGACATATCCTGCTCGCCGGGCCGGCAGCTTTTCTGTGCCGCCGTGGACGGCTCGGGCGGGGTGCTGACATCGACCGCCCCGGGGCCGGCTCACCCACCGGCGGCAGAGGGGTGACCCGCATGCCAGGTGCGCGGAGGGCCGCGGCCACTGTGGCCCTGGGAGCCGTGACGCTCAGCGTGTCGGCGGTCGCCACCCCCTCGGCTCAGGCGGCGCCCGCCGCCTGGGAGGCGTCTGTGCCGTTGCCCGAAGTTGGCAGCGTCACCTCTTCCACCTCCACCGACGGCTTTGCCCTCGTCCACGCTCCGACGGTCAGTGCCAAGAGGACGAGCTGGTTGCCCGCGCCGCCCTCAGCACCGCAGTGGGGGCCGGCGCCGGAGGAAGAAGGCCTCGTTTTCACCCCGCAGGGAGACGGCTTCTTGGCATCAGGAGCGTTTTCCAGCGCCGGTGCCCCTGGCATCCCCGCCGAGGTGCAGCGCACGCAGGACGAGGGCGCCAGCTGGGAGACCGTGTGGCGCCAGGCGGGGGACTCGCTCTCCTGGATAGGCATGGCCGGGGCGTTTGTGCGCGCCGCGGGAGTGTCGGAGGACGGGCAACGTCCTTTCCTGTTGGAGAGCAACAACAGCGGTGCCAGTTGGCGGGCCGTCCATATCTCGCTCAGCCCCTCCTTGGTGCCGGGCGTCCAGCCCGGTTATGTCCGCCAGGCGCTCGGGGCCCTGTGGTCCTCCTACCAGTTCGACTTCGTCTCCGCGTCGGTCGGTTTTGCGCTGCCCGACCCCATGGCCGGGCTCAGTATGGGGGTCCCTAGCCAGATGCTGCGCACAACCGACGGCGGGGGGCACTGGGCGGCGGTGTCGCTACCTGGGGGCCAACCGACAGGTGGCCTCGCTTTCCCTAACCTCGAGGAAGGCTTCGCCACTGGCATGACATCTCGGTGCGGAGGACAAATCTGGCGGAGCAGGGACGTCGGGGCGAGGTGGTCCGCTGTGCCGGGGACCTGCGTCGATTACAGGCTCGACGCGCTCAGTTTCCCCAGTCCGGCCGACGGTTTCGCCGGCGGCGGTAACTGGGCCAAGTTCACAAGCTCGGGCAGCCAGCGTCTCGACCTGATGGCTACTACCAACGGCGGGAGGCAGTGGTCCAAGGTCTACGAGCTGGCGGGCCGGCCCCACTACCAAGGCGACGACAACCCCTTCGGTGACGTCGATTTCATAAGCGCAGAGGACGGTTTCGCGTTGGACGGCGGGCAAGCCGGAGCCGTTAGTGGGGCGTCCGGCGGCCACCTGTGGCGGAGCACCGACGGAGGCCGGCTCTGGGCCCAGATGCCTGTGGAGGGCGTCCGCCTCGTCACGGCCGCTCCGGGGGAGGTGTGGTTGGTCGGCGGGGCCCAGGCGGGCGGGGACTTCCTCTGGCGATCGCTCGACGGCGGCCTCACCTGGTCCGAGCTGGGTAACCCGGCCTACACCAAAGTGCTCGGCGTCTCGGGAAGCTCAGACGAGCTGTGGGTGGCCACGGAGGCCGGCGACTACCTGAGCGGTGACGGGGCCCGAAGCTGGCACCGGCCCCCCGCCGCCATGGAGCGCGCCGAGACTACTTGGGTCACCGACGTGGGCGTGGGGGTCGGCCCGAAGGGTTCGGTCGTAGTAGGGGCGGGCTGGGAGGACGACGCGCTCTGGTTGAGCGACGACGGGGGCCGCTCGGGCAGCATGCTGAGGGTGCCGCCTCTGGCCTCCACGGGAATTGATGCGGCCGGTTTCAGCAACGCTCGGGACGGGATGGCGATCGGCGGCGGCGGTTGCGCCCAGCCGGTAGAGGTCGTGGCCACCTCGGACGGGGGCGTTACATGGCAACGCGTCGGCGAGCTGAACCTCATCCCGCTCGCGTTCGCCTACGACGGGCGCCTGGCCGTTGTCGCGGGTGGCGGTTGTGACACCAACGGCAACGAGGTCGACATCAGCAGGGACGGGGGGCGCACCTGGGAAGAGATCCCGAGCCCCGACCAATGTTTTACGGCCTCGGCGCTCGGCAGCACCATCGCCCTCATGTGCGCCAGCATCACGCCTTTTTACGAGTACATGCTGTTCAGCACCGACAACGGGGAGCACTGGACTATGTCCCGTTTCGCAGGCCCGGGGGACAAGGTGCAACCCGGGACCTTGATCGTGAGCGGGCCCCAATCGGTCTGGGCAGACGGGCCTCCCGGGTTGCTCTGGCACACCACCAACGGCGGCCGCAGCTGGGCAGCGGTGCGGCTGTTGCTGCCGTTCGAAGCGTAGCCCCGCACTCCCAGGGAGGGGGTAGGTGGCCGCCCGCGCGCAAGGGGCCAAGGGTGCCCTTTCCCTACCAGAGGCTGACGGGCCGAACGGCCCCAGGCTGCCATGGCAACCTACGACGAAGGCACCGTTCAGGCCGCCCGCATTTGCGACAGTCACGCCGCCGCCGGGCAGGGTGAGCCGCCACAATAGCGGTGCGAAATGTCCCATATGCAGATATTGCCGACCAGGTTGCCGGTGGCTCCTTGGAAACCGCCGTAAACCAGGGCGAGGTCCGCCGCCACGTAGGGCGACGACGGAGGCGCTGACAGGACGAGGTCGACCTCGTTGCCGATGTCCCCCATGCCCGCCGGCGGGAACTGCAAGAGGACGACGCCAGGTGCGTACGCGGCATCTACTTCTTCGCCGCCGAACTCGGCGACAAAGCCAGAGCTGCGCGCTTTTTCTGTCGCTCCACCGATGTTGTAGTCGAAGAGGTCGGGGGTTGTCGGCGGACGTGGCAGGCCATAGGCCCCCGCATCGGCGACAAGCGTGCTCGCAAGGCCGGGACCGAGCCACCGAGCCGCACCTCACACTTGCCGGGCTCTTGCCGTGGTCGCTCGGTTGCCTCTTGGAGCGGCGGCGCTTCATTAGATGGTGCCCGTGCCTTCATAGACGGCGCCGATGACAGGTACCCGCCCGAGGACGGGCGAAACGCTGATGAAGTCCCCGCAGGCAAAGATCCCCGTGCGCACTCTTGGGAAACGAGCCGCCAGGCCCGGTAGCTTCACCGATACGTAGGTGACCTCGGGGCAAAGGCTGGGCCCGCC